>NZ_QKLN01000005.1:0-370095 GCF_003225665.1 Pseudomonas sp. TKO26 | reverse complement strand
CCCCAACAATCCCCCCTCTATCGCCATCCGCAATCACCTGCCCCCCTGCATATCGCCCTTTGGAATTTCCACAAAATCAATCCCTTACCCCTGTGAATCCACCTGTCGGAAACCCACAAAATCAATGTGCCATTACCCGGCTATTTCCATCCGCGCTGCTTAACTGCAAAGGCTGCCAAGTACCGCAGCCCCCCTAAACCCCACGGAAGGCACACACCATGAGCCCCACCTCGCAACACACGGTTGTTCCCTATGGGGTAGCGATCCAGTCGGCAATCGCCGAAGGCAAGCTACCCCAGATGAAAGCCCTGCTGGCCAAGCGCAATCAGAAGGGCGACGAACCCAAGGATCTGAAAAGCGCCTACGAACAACTGGCCAGGGAAGTCGCCCGGCTGGAGCAGCACTGATCGCTGTTTCCCCGTCATTGAATGGAGGCAAAGCATATGTCCGGTTCCAATTCCCAAGCCGAAGGTCTGTTCCCCCTGAGCTATCGCATCGGTACTGCTCAGGACGGGGCGCCCAGCCTGATCCTCAACCTGCTGGTCTACACCCCCGATCAAAGTGTGCGCGGCGGTTCGACCATCACCCAGGCGGTCAACCCGCCCCTGAACCTGCACAGCGATGTCTGGGGTCAGTACACCTACCTCACGGTCATGCCCCCCAGCGCCAGCAAGATCCTCATCACCGCCCAGGGCAATCAGGGCGGCCCCGGCTCCAATTCCATCATCACCTTCAAGCTGCACCTGGTAGTCGGCGAAAACTGGAAGGAAGGCATTGCCAACTACCAGTACTTCAACGGCCATGACTGGGTTTCGGTCAATCAGGTGCCGGCCCGCCTGCAGGAGTCGGTGCAGTCCAGCTCCCTGTCGACGCCAGAGCTCTCGGGCCAGTACAGCGCCGTGAACAGCACCAGCGCCGCGTTGTACGGCGGACCGATCCACGGCGCCATCGCCAGCGGCGATCTGGCCCAGATGAAGAGCCTGCATCGGGTGGCCACCCAGCAACTGGAGCAGCTACCGCTGATCCGCACCGCGCTGGATGCAGCCAAGGCCGAGATCAAGAAGCAGGAACGCCGCTGATCAAGGCCGTCCATCACACCTGATGCTTTCTATCCAGATAAGGAGTTGCAGCATGACAATCGGACTGTTCCATACCCGCATCATCGTCGCCAATCCTGTGATCGGAGCGCCGGTGCTGACCCTCGACCTGCTGGTCAACACCCCGCAGAAAAGAGTCAGCGGCGTGGCCCGGATCACCCAGAGCACCTCGCCACCGCTGCAGTTCCGGGCGGACGTCTGGGGCGACTACTCCCAGGTCAAGCTCGATCCGTCCAGCGAGGGCCATATCATCCTCAGCCTGGCCGGCAACCCCAGCGGCCCCACCAGCCAGATCGCCGAGACGTTCCATCTGCAGGGCATCCTCGGCCTCGACTGGGCCAGCGGCTTCGCCAGCTACAAGTACCAGTACCAGGGTCATTGGCACGTGGTGCAACACGCCGCCGTGAGCCAGGCACCGGTGGAGCAGAAACAAAGCGAACGCACGGCCCAGATCGGCCAGCCGCATATGCATCCCCACCCGCTGTACGCGGTGGCGCTGCAGGAGGCCCAGACCAGCGGCGACCTGGCGCGGCTCAAGGCGCTGGTGGCCCAGGGCGAGCAGCAACTGGCCAACAGTGAAAACCTGAGCCAGGCGGTGCAGCAGCTGCAGGCGGAAATCAGCCGCCTGGAGCGCCGCTGAGTCCAGGCCAGCGGGGCCGGCCGTCATCGGCCGGCCCCGACTTGCGCCAAACCGATCGCGCCCTCGCCACCCACGGAAGGTGCGCCTGTTTCGATGGGTTGCTGCCGCGCACCGCTGGGTGCGCAAGGATCTCTCATGTCAGACCGTCTCCCCGCCCGCTACCTCAGCGAAAACGACCTCAAGCGCTATGTGCCGGTGCATGTGGTCTGGGAAATCACCCTCGCCTGCGACCTCAAGTGCCTGCACTGCGGCTCCCGCGCCGGGCACCGGCGCCCCGGTGAACTGAGCACCGAGGAATGCCTGGCGGTGATCGATTCACTGGCCGCCCTGGGCACCCGGGAAATCACCCTGATCGGGGGCGAAGCCTATTTGCGCAAGGACTGGACGCGACTGATCCAGGCCATCCACGACCACGGCATGTACGTGGCGATCCAGACCGGCGGACGCAACCTGACGCCGGCCAAGATGCAGGCCGCGGTGGACGCCGGGCTCGATGGCGTTGGCGTGTCCCTGGACGGTCTGGCGCCGCTGCACGACGCGGTGCGCAATGTGCCGGGCTCCTTCGACAAGGCCCTGGACACCCTGCGCCGGGCCAGGCAGGCCGGGCTGAAGATCAGCGTCAACACGCAGATCGGCGCCGCCACCCTGCCCGACCTGCCGGCCCTGATGGACCTGATCATCGACGCCGGCGCCAAGCACTGGCAGATCCAGCTGACGGTGGCCATGGGCAACGCCGTGGATCACCCCGAACTCTTGATGCAGCCCTACCAGCTGCTGGAAGTCATGCCGCTGCTGGCGCGCCTGTACCGCGAAGGCAACGAGCGCGGCCTGCTGATGAACATCGGCAACAACATCGGCTACTACGGCCCCTACGAACACATGTGGCGCGGCTTCGGCGACGACCGGGTGCACTGGACCGGCTGCGCCGCCGGGCAGACGGTGCTGGCCCTGGAGGCCGACGGCACGGTCAAGGGCTGCCCGTCCCTGGCCACCGTGGGCTTCTCCGGCGGCAACGTGCGCAACATGAGCCTGCACGACATCTGGCACTACAGCGAAGGCATTCATTTCGGCCGCCTGCGCTCGGTGGACGACCTATGGGGCTATTGCCGCAGCTGCTACTACAACGACGTGTGTCGCGGCGGCTGCACCTGGACTTCGCACTCGCTGCTGGGCAAGCCGGGGAACAACCCCTATTGCCACTACCGGGCCCTGGACCTGCAGAAAAAGGGCCTGCGCGAGCGCATCGTCAAGCTCGAAGATGCGGGCCCGGCGTCCTTCTCCGTGGGCCGCTTCGACCTGATCACCGAGCGCATCGACACCGGCGAAGCCGTGGCCAGCGTCAGCGACAGCGGTCAGGTGATCAAGCTGGCCTGGGTCAACCAGGGCCTGGCCTCCCCCACCGAAGGCCGCATCCCGCCGCGCCTGGCCCTGTGTCGCAATTGCCTGGAGTACATCCACGCCGTCGAGAGCACCTGCCCGCACTGCCACGCCGATGTCGCCGCCGCCGAAGCCCGGCATCAAGAAGACCGGCTGCGCCAGCAGGCCCTGATCAACACCCTGCACCAGTTGCTGGGCCTGCCCCCGGAGCAGCCGCGCCTGTAATCGCCGCCAGTCCCGCCGCCGCGCCCGATCCTGGCGCGGCGGCGGTTATAGCAGCCCGGGCAAGCATCGAAAAACCATCTATAAAAAACCTCCGAACCAGGCGGATAAGGGCTTTGCTAAGGAAGTTCGTCCACAGGCCCGCGCGCCCCCTGCGACTGGAGCACAGCATGAAAATAAATCCCTACCTGGTGTTCAACGGCGACTGCAAGGCCGCCTTCACCTTCTATGCGAAATGCCTGAACGGCACCCTGGAAATGATGATGACCTTCGGCGAAAGCCCGGCTCGCGAGCACATCAGCGCCGACTGCCACGAACGCATCATGCACACCCGCCTGAGCGTCGGTGACCAGTGGCTGATGGGCTCGGACAGCACCCCGGAACGGCCCTACCTGGGCATCCATGGCTGTTCGATCTCGTTGAACATCGACAATCCTGCCGAAGCCGAACGGGTGTTCGCCGCCCTGGCCGAGGAAGGCAAGGTGCAGATGCCGCTGGAAGCCACCTTCTGGGCCGAGCGCTTCGGCATGCTGGTAGACCGTTTTGGCGTGCCATGGATGGTCAACTGCGAGAAGCGCCAATAGCCCGGCCCACTGCGTCCCACTCCTCGGGTGCCGTGCCCTGCGGCACCCACCGCCACGCCTGCTGTGAAAGATTTTGCGCACTTCATCAAACAGCCATCAGCACCCTGTACTAGGATACGAGGCGACCCTTCGTCGCTCAGCGTAAACAGGAGCTAAATCAACCGCTATCCAAACTCGTTGCTATAAGGCAGCCCTTCCACACCTCCTCATTCATGGATGAAATGATGAACTCACAAATACTGTTTCCACACATTGGCAAGGTCATCGCCAGCACCGGAAGCCGCAGTTTTCCGCGCATGCTGCACGACCTGATCCTCACCCAACTGGCTGTTGACGCCACCCATATCACCCAACTGCGGGCCGACCCGCAGGCGGGCGCCGACAGACCCGGCAAGCCCCTGATGCAGACCCGCCATCCGCTTCATGCCAGTAACGATCCGCTGCTGTGCGCCGCTTTTCCCGAGCAGCCCGAGCAGCCGGTCCAGAGCCAGCTGCTGCATCGCCAGCGCGGCAACCTGAATCCGGCGCAACTGCACCTGACCGGCCGCAAGGACTCGTACCACTACGTGCTCTCGGTGTACCGCAGCAACCAGGCCCAGAGCTTCTCCCCCCAGGAGCGGCTGTTGCTGGAGGACATCTCGCCGCTGCTGCTGCCCATGGTGGAAAAGCACATCAGCGCCCTGCAGCCCCATGGCGACAGCGCCGAGCAGAACGGCGCCGCCATTGAGGGCCTGACGACCCTGCGCCTGCGTTTTGCCGAGCGCCTGGAGCAGTCCGGGCTGCACCTGTCCAACCGCGAGCTGGAGGTCTGTGTCGGGCTGCTGGCCGGGCGTACCGCGCCGCAGCTGGCCGAGCAGCTCAAGCTCAAGGTCAATACCGTGGAGAGCTACCTGAAGCGCGCCGCCATCAAGCTCGGGATCAGTGGCCGACACTCGCTGCTGCGCTGGATGTACTCGCCCCAGGAAGACGCGCCGGGCAGCAACGATGGTGCACCGGCCTGATCCGACACCGGTCCTGACCCGCTGACCCGACCCCGCCGGCCCCAGCGCCGGCGGGGTTGTCCGGGCGCGGATCAGTCCCGGGCCAACGCGTCGATCGGCTCCAGGCGCGCGGCATCAGCCCGGGCCGGAACGGCCCCTTGAGCACCGCATAGCCACCGATGGTGTACAGCGTCGAGTCGCCCTGGCACAGCCTTGCGGATCGGCTGATTCAGCTGTAGGAAATTGGCTATCCGTCGACGACGCTCATGGCCTGGCGCGGGTCTTCGCCCCCTTGCCCCGGACGGGCCACCCGGGCCCGCGCGAACCCGCCGAAAACCCCGCCGGCTGGCGCCAAAGGGTTGTTGCAGAGGCTTGGCACAATACCTGGACAAGGCTCTGGCATGGCTTGCCTGTCCCCGTTTCCCCCTACAGACGCCGGGCAAAGCCATAGGCTTAAATTCAGCTCCGAAGAGCGGTTCAGGTTCATCGGGAATCTGCCACGTACAGCGTGGCAAGCGCGCTTAGATCAGCGATTTGTCTCAATCAAGGATGATTAAGGATATGAGTCTGACCAGCAGTATTGCGAATATGGAAATGCCGCACTTCTACTTCGAACTGGGACAATTGATTTCCCACACCGGCCACCCACAGTTCGCCAGCGAGATGCTGCAACTGGTGGACAAGCGAGTGCCGGCGGGCCAGTTGGTGCTCAGTGAATGGACCCTGGACGAGCGCCAGGCCAGTTCCCTGTCCATTACCCTGTTGGGGCGTGCCGGGCTGCAGAAGGATCTGCCGCTGCCGGAGCCGCCGCGACGTCATGACCCGCTGCTGCACAAGATGCTGGAAATGGACGACTCGCTGCTGATTCAAATGAATGCCCAGGCCCGCAGTGGCCACTCCCGCACCACCGCGCATCAATGCCATCTGGTCTCGCGCAAAGCCAATCGCCGCTGTGTCATCGGCCTCTACCGCGACGCCGAGCAGGGCGGCTTTTCCCTCTCCGAGCTGTCGTTCCTCAAGAGCCTGTCGCAAACCCTGCTGCCGCTGCTGGAACGCCACGCTCAACTGCACCGGCAACAGGCCCTGAAGAACCTGTGCAGCTGGAGTGCCAGGCCCGTCGCTGCGACGCAGCAGAACCCGTTGCAACGGGAGTTCGACGAGCGTCTGTCGCTGGGCGACATCAGCCTCTCGGCCCGGGAAAAAGAGGTGTGCCTGGGGCTGCTCACTGGCGGCACCGTGCCGGAAATGGCCCAGCGCCTGAGCGTCAAGAACAGCTCCGTGGAAACCTATCTCAAGCGCGCCGCTGCCAAGCTCGGGGTTAGCGGTCGTCACGGATTGGCCAAGTGGATGGTCGGCGCCTGAAGTCGCCCCGTCCGCATCAGGATCTGCTGTCACGAAGCTGATCAATGCGTAGCTCCCCACGGACCCTGGCGGCGGACGAACAGAGCATGCGCAATGGCAGCGCCGGCAAGGTGTCGGCGCTGGACGTGGCCCTGGTCCGCACCAGCGTCGACAGCGCCCGTGCCAGCCTGGCCCGCTACCAGCGCCAGGTGCCCAGGACCCGAACAACCTGACCTGCTGGTGGGCGCGCCTCTGCCCACCGGGTTGCCGTCGGGCCGATTGCCGCAGAGCGCGCCTCATGGCTTTTGTGGCTGCGCTTGCGCGCGGTCCTGCGCGGTGACCGAGGTCAGGCGCGCCAGGCGCGGCGCCAGCCATTGCCTGAGGTCGTCCATGCAACTGAAGACCACCGGCACCAGCACCAGGCTCAGCAGGGTCGAGGTGACCAGCCCGCCGATCACCGCCACCGCCATCGGCGCGCGGAACCCGGCATCGGCGCCGCTGCCGAGTGCCGCCGGGAGCATGCCGGCGACCATGGCGATGGTGGTCATCACGATCGGCCGCGCGCGCTCGGCCCCCGACCGGATCAGGGCCTGCTGCCGGGGTACGCCGAGGCGGCGCTTCTCAAGGGTGAACTCCACCATCAGGATCGAGTTCTTGGTGACGATGCCCATCAGCATCAGCAAGCCGATGACCACCGGCAAGTCGATCGCGGCGCCATACAGCAACAGCCCGCCAAGCGCCCCACCGACCGACAGCGGCAGCGCGGTGAGGATGGTCAAGGGTTGCAGGAAATCGCGAAACAGCAGCACCAGCACGGCGAACACCATCATGATGCCCAGCCCCATGACCATGCTGAATTTGTCGAACATCTCATTCATGTATTCGGCATCGCCGTACTCGACGTTGCGTACGCCGTCGGGCAGCTGCTGCAGCGCCGGCAGCTGGCCGACGGCGTCCAGGGCCGCGCCCAGGGTCAGCCCGGCCAGATCGGCATCCACCGACACCCGGCGCAGCCTCGCGAAGCGTTCGATCCGCGCCGGCCCGCTGCCATAGCCGATATCCGCCACCGCGCTGAGGGGCAGCACCGTGCCCCGGTCCGTGCTGACGCCGAGGTTGCCCAGGGCATTCAGGTCGCCCTGCTCGATGGCCGGCAGCAGCACCCGGATCGGCACCTGGCGGTCAGGGAAATTGAAGCGCGCGGAACCGGCGTTGATCTCGCCCACGGCGGCGATCCGCGCCACGCTGCCGATGGCCTGGGCACTGACCCCGGCCCGCGCCGCTTCGTCCACCCGCGGCTGGATCAGCAGTTCCGGACGCGGCAGCGGCTCGTTGACCTGGACGTTGGCGATGCCTTGAATCGCCCGCATGTCGCGCTGCACGGCATGGGCCGCCTGGCTCAGCGCCGCCCCGTCGGGGCCCACCAGGATGATCGAGAGATCCCGCGCCGCGGTTTCGCCACGGAAGGCGTAGCGCAGGTCGGCAAAGCCGTTGAGCAGCGGCCGCAGGGACTGTTCGAAGGCCTTCTGGCCGAGCTCGCGCTGGTCCGCCGGGAGCAAGCGCACGAGCAACTGGCCGCTGGCCACGTCCGTGGCTCCGGAGGCGTCCTCGCCGCCGGCGGTGACGAACACCGAGAGCACCTCGGGGCGCTGGCGAATCTGCCGGGCCATGTCGGCCAGCGCCTTGTCGGTCTGCGCCAGAGGCGTGCCGGGCGGCAGCGAGACGTCGATGCGCGACAGGCTCAGATCATTCACCGGCATGAATCCCGAAGGCAGGAGCGGCACCAGGGCGAACGAGCCGACGAGGAACAGCCCGGCCAGCCCCAGGCTCTGGCGCCGGTGTTGCAGCGCCCACTCCAGCAGTTTCAGGTAGCGCCCCAGCAGGCCACCGGGCGCCACCGGCCGCGGGCCATGGCCCGAGGTCTTGGGCTTGAGCAGGTAGGCGGCGAGCAACGGGGTGACCAGGCGCGCCACCAGCAGCGACGCCAGTACCGCCGCCGAAACGGTGATGCCAAACGGGGTGAAGTACTGGCCGATGAAGCCACCGATGAAACTCACCGGCAGGAACACCGCGACCAGGGTCGCGGTGATCGCCACCACGGCAAAGCCGATGGCGTCGCTGGCATCGATGGCCGCCTGGTAGGGACGCTTGCCCTGGTCCAGATGCCGTTCGATGTTCTCGATCTCGACGATGGCATCGTCCACCAGGATGCCGATCACCAGGGTCAGGGCCAGCAGGGTGATGCTGTTCAGCGAATAACCGAATCCGGCTATGACGGCGAAGGTCGGCAGGATCGACAGCGGCAGGGCAATGGCCGCCACCAGGGTGGCACGCCAGCTCCTGAGGAACACCAGGACCACCAGGACGGTCAGCAGCGCACCTTCGACCAGGGTCATGAGCGCCGCGTCGTAGCTGGCCAGGGTGTAGTCCACCGAGGACGAGATCTGGCGGATCTCCAGCTCCGGGTGCTGTTGCTGCAGGCGCTGGATGACCGTTTCAACCCCGGCCGCAACCCGGGTGTCGCTGGAGCCCTTGGCGCGGAACACCGCGAAACCCACCACTTCCTCGCCGTCCAGGCGCGCCAGGGAACGGGCCTGGCTGGCGCCGTCGTGGACCCTGGCCAACTCCCCCAGGCGCGCCCAGCGCCCCTCGCCCAGGGCTATCGGGGTATCGCTCAGGGCCTGCACCGTGGGCGCGCTGCCCAGGGTGCGGATCGACTGTTCGCGGCTGGCCAGCTGAGTCCGCCCGCCGGGCACATTGATGTTGCTCTGCACCAGTTGTCCGTTGACCTGCTCGGCGGTAATGCCCAGGGCTTGCAGGCGCTCGGCCATGAGCTCGACCTTGACCTCGCGCTCGACCCCGCCCAGGCGCTGCACTTTCTGCACCCCGGGTACCGCCAGCAGTTCGCGACCGAGCTGGTCGTCGACGAACCAGGACAGCTCCACCAGGCTTCGCGCGCTGCCCTTCACGGCGTAGTTGAGGATGGCCCCGCCCTCGACGTCGATGCGGGTGATCATCGGCTCCTCGATGGTCTGCGGCAGGTCGGCGCGGATCAGCGCGATGGCATCGCGAATGTCGTTGGCGGCGCGCCCGGGATCGGTTCCGAGCTGGAACTCCACGGTGGTCACCGAAATGCCGTCGGCCACCGTCGAGGTGATATGACGGATGCCGGCCAGGCCCGACACCGCGCGTTCCACCCGCAGGGTCACCGAGTGTTCGAGCTCGGTGGGCGCAGCGCCGACCTGGGATATCAGCACGGTGATCACCGGGAACTCGACCCGCGGGTTGGCGTTGATCGGCAACTGCAGGAAGGACAACCAGCCGCCCACGCTGAGCACCAGGAACAGTACCAGGGTCGGAATCGGCCGGCGGATCGCCCAGGAGGAAAGGCGCAGGCTCATGGTTCCAGCTCCTCGTCGTCGGCTGGCCGGACCTGGTCGCCATCACGCACGAAGGCCGAGGCCCGGGCCACCACCCGCTCGCCCTCCACCAGCCCGGACAGCACCTGCACCTGGATGCCATCACGCCGGCCGACGCGGATCTGCCGCAGGCTGGCCCTGCCCTCCGGGTCCAGCACCACCACCGTGGCCTGCTCGTCACTGGCAAACGTCAGCGCCCGTTGCGGCAGCACCAGGCTCTGGGCCGGCAATTCAAGGCTCTGGGCCGGCAGCTCCAGGCTGCTGCTGGCAAAGCTGCCGGCGCGCAGCTCGGGGTCGGCCACCAGGGTGATGCGCACCCGACCGCGGCGGCTGACGGGGTCGACTTTCGCCGCTAGCAGGCGCACCTGGCCTGCCACCGGGGTCGGCAGCCCCGTCACCTGGACCACCACCCGGGTGCCGACCTGCAAGGCGCGCAAGGCACTTTCGGTCACCTCGCCATCCAGCTCCAGACGGTTGTCGCGGATCAGCCGGAACAGCGGCTCGGCGCCGGCGAGGGCGCCAACCCGAGCATGCCGTTCCGACACCACGCCGGCCACCGGCGCTCGCAGCGTGGCCTTCTGGCGTTGCGCCCGGACGTCCGCCAGTTGCGCCCGGGCCTGGGCCTGTTCGGCCCGGGCCGCCGCCAGGGCGGCCTGGGTGGTATGCGCCTGGGCCCGTTGCTGATCCACTTGCTGGGCGCTGGCGGCGCCGATGCCGCCCAGTTGTTCCAGACGCTGGTGACTGGTCCGGGCCTCGACGCTCAACGCCTGCTGCTGGCGAATCAACGCCGTCGCCCGCTCCAGCGCGGCCTCGGCCTGCTGCACCTGGGCATCCAGGGTGGTGGTTTCCAGCTCGGCGAGAACCTGCCCGGCACTGACCCGGTCGCCCTCCTCCACCCGGATCGAGGCCAGGCGCTGATCCTGCAGGGCGGTGCCGACGGCAATCTCTTCCTGGGGCACCAGGGTACCGCTGATGAAGATGCGCTGCCCGACGCTGCCGGTACGGACCTGCACGCTGCTGACTTTCAGCCCGGGCGGTGGTTCCTGGCTGTGGCTGGCCGGCAGTTGGGTCTGCGGCAACCACAGGGCCAGCAGCGTGCCCGCCAGGGTCAGCAACGTCACCAGCAACAGCCTGGGGGTATGTTTGGCCAGGCGCCGCAAGCGCTGGCTGCGACATTGCTCGGCAGTGGGGTCGGTCGGGTTCATGTGTCGGCTACTCAAGGATTCATCTGCGCCCGGAACGCGGGCACCCTGCCCCGTGACCTGAAAGCGGTCCGAGACGCCATGACGCAAGCGGGGCAACGGCCGACAGAGCCGTCGCAAGGTGGCGCTCAACCAGATTCGGGCTGCGGTGGACACAGGAAGCGGCGAATGATCAAGCGCAGCATCGGCTGGTGGGCCCGGGCCTGGAAATCCGCCTCCAGCACCACCCGGGCGATGGCGCCTTCAGTCAGCGCCACCAGCCACACCGCGGCCATCGCCGGGTCCAGGTGCGGGTCGATCTGGCCAGCGGCCATGCCGCGCCGGAGCAAGGCCGCCAGGTCTGCCTTGACCTGCGCATCGTTGGCGGCGAACAACGCCCTCATCTGCGGGTTGCGGGAGGCCTCGGCCGCCACCTCGATACTGATTCGCGCCTGCTGCGGATCACTGGACGCCTGCATCATCGCCAGGGCGATGTGCTCGACGGCGTCCAGGACGTTCTCGGCGGTGTCCCACTGGGAGAACAGGCGCGTCATGGCCTTGCAGTCTTCCTCGGCGATCGCCGCGATGATCGCCGCCTTGCTGGGAAAGTAATGGAACAGGTTGCCCGGACTCATGCCGGCGGCCGCGCAGATCTGCGCGGTACGGGTGGCGTGAAAGCCGTTCCGGGCGAAGCAGGTCAGCGCCGCGCCGAGTATCTGCTGGCGCCGTGCTTCCACCTTGTAGGGGTCTACCGTTCTCATTGCCCACCCTGGCGCCACCGGCCTTGCCGGCGCGATTCATAGACTGACTGATCGATCTAGTATTGGGCCGCAGTCCGCTCACTGGCCGACGCTGTAATCGCGCTCGGGTGCCGGTACATGCCGCGATCACAGGCTAGCGCGAGGGTTTTCCGAGAGCTGTAAATCTGTGTGAAAAATAGTGCAGGAATGCATAGGGGAAACGAACAGGGTTCGGCGCAAGCCTGGCGGATGCCGGGAGCAATGCTTGAGGGGAGATGCTTGAGGTGGGAATGCTTGATGAGGAGATAGGGCCAACCCGGCCAGCCAAGGGCAGTAGGCAGTACAACGAAGGCCGGGCGGGCGGGTACCGCGTGTTGCAGCCCGCCCTGACCAGGCACCGCCATGTTGCGGTTCACTGTGATACCTGGCCGGGCGAACGGGGCCCATTCTAGGCATCCGTCCAGGCAGCGTATGTAAGAAAATTCTTATTCCTAAACCGCCTGAATCCTCTGCCCCACCAAGACGAAACAGGCCATTTCCAAGAACTGCGCGGTCAACGGGTGCCCGGCACCAGATCGAGAATCTCGTCAATGCCCAGGCAACGGGGTTCCACCTCCAGGGTCCGGCCGTGTTCGAGAATGCCCACCGCCACATCGCGCATGGCCATGTAGGCACTGCGCAACATGTGGTTGGCGTAGATCACCGCGTTGAAGCCGGCCCCTTCCAGCTCGTCGAAACTCAAGTGGGCATAGCTGGTCGGCACGCAGATCAGCGGCACCCGCGGGCAGTGGCGGCGGAACAGCCGGGCGAATTCGAGGATTTCCAGACCGTCCTTTTTCCGGCTGTGGATCATGATCCCGTCGGCGCCGGCGGCGACATAGGCCAGGCAGCGCTCGATGGCGTCGTCCATGCCCTTGTCGAGGATCAGGCTTTCACAGCGGGCGATGATCAGCAGGTCCTCGTGGCTGCGGCTGCTGCAGCCGACGCGGATCTTGTCGCAGAACTCCTCGATGGAGTCCTGAAGCTGGCTCACCGCGTTGCCGAACAGCGAGTTCTTCTTCAGCCCGCACTTGTCCTCGATGACCACGGCCGACACCCCGGCCCGATCGAGCATCTTCACGTGGATCGCGAAATGCTCGGCCTTGCCGCCGGTGTCGCCGTCGAAAATCATCGGCAGCGAGCAGACATCGAAGATCTCGCGAATGCCGTGCAAGCGGTTGCTCGGCGAGAGGATCTCGATGTCCGGCAGGCCCTTGTGGGTCGAGTCGGTCAGGGAGCTGGACCAGATGGCGTCGTAGCTCAGGCTGGGCCCGGCCCCGCGCTCCAGCCGGGATTGTTCGGCCAGCAGCGCGGAGATCGGGCTGTGGGCTTCAAGCACCCGCAGACAGCGCTTGCGGCGCAGCAACTGGCTGAGGTTGGTTCGGCGAATATCAGCGTCCTGCATGGGATTCACACGCCTCTTGTGGTTGGGGAACTCCGGGGTCGCGGCGGCCGGGCCGCCTCAGGGGTGGGTCATGTCCAGGGCCACCACGTACCGGTCGAAATCCGCGGCCGAGACGTAGCCCAGCTGTTGCGCCACTTCCCGCAGGGACTTGCCCTGCTGGTGGGCGGTCTTGGCGATGATGGCCGCCTTGTCGTAGCCGATGTGGCGGTTGAGGGCGGTCACCAGCATCAGGTTCTTCTCGATGTTGGCCTCGATCCGCGCCCGGTTCGGCTCGATGCCCAGCGCGCAGTGGTCGTTGAAGGCGCGGCAGGATTCGGCCAGCAAGGTGATGCTTTCCAGCACGTTGTGCACCATCACCGGCTTGTAGACGTTGAGCTGGAAGTTGCCCTGGCTGCCGGCGAAGGCCACGCAGGCGTCGTTGCCGAAGACCTGGGTGCAGACCATGGTCAGGGCCTCGCACTGGGTCGGGTTGACCTTGCCCGGCATGATCGAGGAGCCCGGCTCGTTCTCGGGAATGTCGATCTCGCCGATGCCGCAGCGCGGGCCGCTGGCCAGCCAGCGCACATCGTTGGCGATCTTCATCAGGGCCATGGCCAGGGTGCGGATCGCCGCCGAGGTGTTGACCAGCGCGTCATGGGCCGAGAGGGCGAAGAACTTGTTGCTGCACGACCTGAACGGGTAGCCGGTGAGCTCGGCGATGACCCTGGCGCATTCGTCGCCGAACTGCGGATGGGAATTGAGTCCGGTGCCCACCGCCGTGCCGCCGATGGCCAGGTCGTAGAGGCCATCGAGGTTGAGCTGGATAGCGCCCAGGGCGTAGTCGATCTGCTCGACCCAGCCGCCGATCTCCTGGCCGAGGGTGATCGGGGTGGCGTCCTGCAGGTGGGTGCGGCCGACCTTGACCACGTCGGCAAACTGCTCGGCCTTGTCGGCCAGGGTGTCGCGCAGGAGCGACACGCCCGGCAGCAGGGTTTCGTGGATCTCGCTGACCACCACCATGTACATGGCCGTGGGAAAGGTGTCGTTGGACGACTGCCCGCGGTTGACATGGTCATTGGGGTGGATGGGTTGCTTGCTGCCCAGCTCGCCGCCGAGCATCTCGATCGCCCGGTTGGCGATCACTTCGTTGGCGTTCATGTTGGACTGGGTGCCGGAGCCGGTCTGGAACACCACCAGCGGGAAGTGTTCGTCCAGTTGCCCGCTGATGACTTCGTCCGCGGCCTTGACGATGGGCTGGGCGATGGCTTGCGGCAGCTCGCCAAGCTTGAGGTTGGCCAGGGCCGCGGCCTTCTTCAGGATGCCCAGGGAGCGGATCATCGGCGCGCCCCACTGGAAGCGCGCACGGCCGATGGGGAAGTTGTGGATGGAGCGCTCGGTCTGAGCACCCCAGTAGCGGTTGGACGGTACGGCGATGGTCCCCATCGAGTCGGATTCATGACGCATGTTCAAGGTGCTCCAGTGGTTGGCGCAAAGCGCAATCAGTTCGGGGTTGCCGGGCAGGCGCCCTGCCCGGCGGGGTGCACGGGCGCCCTACTCCTTGAGTACGGAAGCCATTTTTTCCAGGTGGGCGCAGGCCCGCACCACGTACTCGTCGGACAGCGCGGCGATGCGCCGGTAGTCGATCTGCTGGCCGGTGGCCTGGGTATAGAGCCGCAGGGCCTCGGTGGCGTGGCGGAAGTGCCGGGCCTCGACGGCGCCGCAGTGAACGCTGAGGAAGCCGGCGATGCGGTTGGCCTCCCCCGCCGGATACCCGCAGGACTCGCGCAGCCAGTTCTTCCACAGCGGGGTCATCAGGTTGTATTCGCCGGTATTGAACAGCTCCGTCAGGGCCATCATCTCCAGGGCTTCCACCAGGTTCGGCGCCAGCGGGCGCTTCGCCCCGACCCAGGTGGAGAACTCCTTGGTGATGGGGTTCAGGTACTTGTCCTGCAGGCACCAGTTGTCCGAGCCGCAGATGGCCGAGGCCATGCGGTGATAGAGCTTGGAATGGTGGGGATGGCCGTGCATTTCACCGAGGCCGACGTCCTCGACGATGATCTCGCCGCAATGCCGGGCCGCCGCCAGCAGCTTGAGCTGGTTGTCGTCGCCGGGCAGCTCCGCGGATTCCTGCAGCAACCGCACGATGATGCTCGACACCGCATGGGCGGCGCCGTCGGGGCTGCGCCAGCCGCAGAAGAAGGTGCACAGCGAATCCTCGGACCACGGGCGGGAGGTCATGCGCTGATAGGTCAGGCAATAACCGTCCAACAGGCCGGGGTTGTTTTCAAAGCCGGTAAGCAGGGCTTCCACCAGATTGCGGTCCTCGACATCCACCAGTGCCTGATGCACATAGCCGATGAACGCCTCGCGGGAACTCTCCATGTTTCTCTCCTGTATTGACTCTTGGGTTCACGGACAACAAGCCAGGCGTCGCCGCCCCGGGCCTCTGGACGGGCTCGGGAAGCGCGATAACGCGGTGGCAGATGCGGGTGACGGCGGCGCTAATCCATGACGATCGCCGACATGAACTGGGCGAAGCGGCTCAGGCCTTCGATCAGTTCCTGGTACTCGACGGCGTAGGAAATGCGGATGCAGTGGGGGTCGCCACAACCGGAGCCGGGGACCACGGCAATGTGCGCCTCGGTCAGCAGCAGGTCGGCGAGGTGGTCGACGTCGCGGATCGGCTGGCCGCGGTAGTAGCCGCCCAGGCGCGAAGCGATGTCGATGTACAGGTAGAACGCTCCCTCCGGCGGCGCATAGCGGATGCCTTCCAGACGATCCAGGTAGGTGCGCGCGGCGTGCAGTTGGCGCTGCAGGAACGGATTGACCTGGTCGGCGAACTGCGTCGAGTCGGCATTCAAGGTATTGAGCGCGGCGTATTGCGACAGGCTGCTGGGGTTGGAGGTGGTGTGGCCCTGGAGGTTGTGCATGGCCGCGATCACCGGCGCCGGGGCGCAGGCGTAGCCGACCCGCCAGCCGGTCACCGCCTGGCTCTTGGAGAACGAGTCGATCAGCACGGTCTGGGCCTTGAGCTCCGGGAACAGCGCCAGGATGTTGTGGTGTTCGTGGGGTTCGCGCACCAGGCCGCGATAGCACTCGTCGAACATCACCCACAGCCCGCGCTCGAAGGCCAGCTGGGCGATCGCCAGCAGTTGCTGCCGCTGATAGACGGTGCCGGTGGGGTTGTTCGGGGTGTTGATGACGATCATCCGCGTGCGTTCGCTCAGCGCCCCCTGCACCGCTTCCAGGGTCAGCCGGTAGTCGTCGTCGCGGGTCGGCACCAGTACCGGGGTGGCGCCCGCCAGACGGATCTGGGTGGGAAAGGTTTCCCAATACGGGCTCGGCACTATCACCTCGTCACCGGGGTTGAGCAGCACCATGCGGGCGTTGTACAGGGCCTGCTTGGCCCCGGCGGTGACCGCCACTTCACTGGCCGCGAAGGTCACGCCGGTGCGCTGGCTGACCCGCTGGGCGAGCTTCTCCCGCAGGGCCGGCAGGCCGATGGGCGGGGTGTAGCGATTGCGTGCGTTCTCAATGGCTTCGATGGCCCCGGTACGCATGTCCTGGCAGGCATCGAAGGACAGTTCACCGGCGGCGAAATTGATCACCTTGACCCCGCTTTCCTTCAGGGCGTTGGCTTTGCTGCGCATGCTGGATGTGCCCGGCGCGCTGAGGCCCAGGGCACGGTTGGACAAAGACAAGCGGCTTGCAGTGGCTTCGCTTTTATTCATGTTGTTACCTGCGAAAACGATCTGGAAGCAAGGCGCCCCGGAGTCGGGAAAACACCTTGCGCAGCCAACCCGGCCAAGGCCCCCAGCCAGGTCTTCTTACATTCTGATGACAGTCGCAAACACCGGCCAATACCGATTGCGTCGTGATTGATACTGCAAAAGTAAGAAATATCTGATGGCTGCGAGGCCCCTGCCACGCGCCCTTACGCAGAACGCATCAGGCCCGGGCAGAACAGCCCCGGGCCTGATGTTTTCTGCCGCGACAGCGGGTTCAGGAGGCGCTGGAAACGGATCTCGCGTCGGCGTCCATGCCCCGTTGCACGTACCAGGACAGGGGCAGCGTCAGCAGCAGCGTGGCGGACAGGGCCATCACCGCCGGGGGTATCCCGGTGACACCCCCCAGGCCGCCGAACAGCACCGGAGCCGGGGCCCCACCGCCGATGGTGCCGGTGTAGAACAGCGAGAACGCCTGTTCGCGCTTGCCGGCGCCGGCCAGGTCCGGCACCGCGCCATACAGCACCGAGGACGTGCCGTTCAGGGCCAGGCCCAGCAGCGGCAACATCAGCATCAGCCCGCCATAGGGCAGGAACACCGCCAGCACGATCAGGCTGGCGGTGGTGAACTCGGTGATCCACACGGTTTTCATCATGCCGATGCGCGCACCGAGGTAACCGCACAGCAACTTGCCGAAGGCACCGCCGACGAACAGCAGGGTCAAGGCCAGGCCGATACCGGCGGTGCCGGCGCCCTTGGCCTTGAGCAGGAATGGCAGGAAGGTCAGAAAGCCCATGCGCACCGCGCTGTCCAGGGTGCCGGTGAGGATCAGCGCGCGCATCCCGCTGGCCGAGCCCTGGCCCTTGACCGTCTTGGGCGCTTTCTCGCTGATGGCCAGGGTGCTGGCCCGGGAGGGAATCAGCCACCACAGCAGCAGCGCGGCGGCCAGCCCCAGAAGACCGATCAGGGTGACGCTGGCGCGCCAGCTGATCAGGGTCAGCAACAGGCCCACCAGGCCCGGGACCAGGGTCTTGCCGATATCCCCGGCGAAGTTGTACTGGGACAGGGCCTCCTTGACCCCGCCGCCGGCTTCATGGGTATCGGTGATCAGCGAGGAGGCCAGCGGGTGCTGGGTACTGGCCCCCAGGCCACCGAGCAGCAGGGCCAGCAGCAGCATGCCCAGGCCTGCGGCCTGCCCCGCCAGCAGGTAGGCCAGCCCGGCCAGGGCGGTGCCGCCCACCAGCAGGCGCTCGCGCCCCCAGCGCCGGGCGGCGCGACTGGCCAGCAACTGGAAGCCGGCCATCATTCCGGAATAGACCCCGCGCAGCAGGCCGATCTGGGCATAGCTCATGGCGAACTGCGCCTGCCAGATCGGCAGCAGCACATAGATCACGTCGGTCAGGCCGTCATGCACCGCATGGGCGCTGCAACCGGCGAACAGGGAGCGACGACGCACGCTGGCATCGCTCATTGGCGCGGCCTCCAGGGAGGCGCTGTGTTTCAGATCATTCATCGTCGGCCAGGTTGCGAGGTGGGAAAGGAAGCGGGTCAGTCACAGGATAGGCAAGCCGGAGCCGGCCACAACCCCGCTTGCGGGGCCGGGCCGGCGCCCCTCAGCGCAGTGCCTGGGCGCAGTCGCGCATCACCCGCGCCTTGCGCTGCAGGTATTCGGCGAAGATTTCCCGCGCGGCCTGCGGGTCGACCCGCACCTGCATGGCCTCGACGAACTCGTTGACCGCTGCCACCGCATGGGCGAAGTGGTTGCTCTCGGTGCCGCCGGTGTGGACGGTGACCCAGGCCACGGTGGTGCGGGCCTTTTCCGCCGGCACGCCCATGTCGCGGACGAACCACTGCTTGTACAGCGGATGGATGTACTCCACCTCGCCGTGGGTATAGACCTCGTGGACCAAGGTGGTCAGCAGGCCTTGCAGCAGGTCCCGGTCGCGCAGGCGGCGGAAGTCGGTCCAGTCCTTGAACGCCTGGGCCGAAGGCAGGCAGTTTTCCTTGAGCAGCCACCGATCGTCGCCACAGATGGGCGTGGCCATGTTGTAGAACAGGTCCGAGTGCAGGGTGTTGCCCAGCGCGCCCAGGTCTTCGTCAGTGATCCGCTGCAGGCTGCCGCAGGCCCGATAGAGGCCCTCGGCGGCTTGCGAACCCTGCTCGGAACGGGCCAGCAAGGTGATGCGATTGGCCAGGCCAGAGACGCTGGTGGCGGAGTTGTTGGTCTTCGACCAGCTGGCGAAGAACTTGCGCAGCACCGCCGGTTCGTGGCGGCGCGAGGTGAGCTTCTCGAAAGCATTCTCGATGTCCAGCAGAGCGTTTTCCTCGCTCCAGAAGGCTTCGAACAGCGCATGCTTCAAGACACTGGCCGGCATGTCGTTCAACACAGGTTCGACGATCTTCAGCAATTCGCTCTGCCGGGTCAGTACGTTATTCATGGTCACCTCACGTATTCCTTGTTGGATGATGAATCAAGCGGGTTCAGCGGCCCAATGGCGGCTGGCGTTTCGGGTTTGAGGGGCTTCCAGCCGCCCCACGCGATCAACAGCGACAGCAACTGGAAGACCACGATCAACGCCACGCAGCCCTGCCAGCCCCAGCGACTCCAGAGCAAGGCCGGGATCACGGCGCCGAAACTGCCTCCCAGGTAATAGAACGTCAGGTACAGGCCCACCGCGCCGGCCTTGTTGTGGCCGGCGGTGGCGGTGGTGAAGGCGTTGGCCGCGGCCTGGGCCAGGAACACCCCGGTGGAACTCAGGGCCAGGCCCAGCACGATCAGCCACAGCGAGGGCAACAGGGTCAGGGCCGAACCGCTGACCCCGAGCAGGGCCGCGGCGACCAGCAGCTCGGCCTGGGGTCGGGACTTGCTCAGGCGCCCGGCAATCGGAATCACCACCAGCGCCAGGAGGAACACGCTGTAGATCGCCCCCAGGGCCGCGGCGCCCAGGTCGAACGGTGGCAGGCTGAGGTAAAGCCCGGCATAGGTGAAGGTGGCCACCTGCGAGAACAGTACGCAGAAGCCCACGCCGTAGGCCGCCAGCAACGGCCGGCGGCACAGTTCGCGCAGGGCGCCCAGGCGGCTCGGCCGGCTTCTGGCAACCGGCGCCGGATTGGCCGGCAGCAGGTAGTGAATGGCCACGCCGATCAGCAGGCTCAGGCCCGCCAACAGGGCAAAGGCCTCGCGCCAGCCGACGTATTCGGTCATGAAGCCGGTGACGAAACGTCCGGCGAAGCCGCCCAACACGGTGCCGGCCACATACAGGCTGGTGACTTCGGTGACGGTGCCGCCACTGAAGCGATCACCGATGTAGGCCACGCTGGTGGCGAACACCACCGGGATCAGCATGCCTTCGACGAAGCGCCAGAACAGCAACTGGGCAAAGCTGCCGGCACAGGCCGCGAGCAACGCCGGCAGCGCCAGCAACAGGGACGCCAGGACCATCACCGAACGCTGCGGGAAGCGGCCGGTGAAACGGCTGACGAAGGGCGCGGTGATGGCCACCGCGAGGGTGGTCACGGTAATGCTCCAGCCGGCCTCCCTGATGCTCACCGCAAAGCTCTGGGAGAACTCCTGGAGAATGCCCTGGGTTGCATACAGGTTGAGAAAAGCCGCACAGCCACACAAAAACAGGGCAATGCGAGCACAATGCTGGCGCGGGTTCATGAAACCTCTCGTTTTCTGACGAAAGGCCTTTATAAAATACGCCGCTGATCCAAGACCAATACCGATTTACGACCGATCAATACCCAGGGAACCGGATGCTCGATCTACGCAGATTGCGTTACTTTCTGACCGTTGCCGAAGAGCTGCACTTCGGCCGCGCCGCCCTGCGCCTGCACCTTGCGCAACCACCACTGACGCGGCAGATCTCGGCACTGGAAGCCGAGCTCGGGTTCCGCCTGTTCGATCGCACCAGCCGCACCGTCAGCCTCACCGCCCAGGGCCGGCACTTCCTGCCTTATGCCCGGGCGGTGCTGGAGCAGGTGGACCTGACCCAGGTCATGGCCGGCAAGCTGGCCAAGGGTTGCGCCGGACAACTGGCCCTGGGCTACGCCAGCTCCATTGCCCTGTCGGACCTGTTCAGCCAGGCGATCCAGGCGTTCGCCCAGCGTTTCCCGGACGTGCAACTGACCCTAGTCGAAGGTGCGTCGGTCAGCCAGTGGTCGCAGATTGTCGACGGACGGATCGATATCGGCATGGGCCGGATGCGGCCGCCCTGCGAACAGAGCGAAATCCAGGCCCTGTCCCTGGGAGACGAACCCCTGGTGGCGGCCATCTCCAGCGACAGCCCCCTGGCCGCCCAGGATCAGGTGACCCTGGCCGAGCTCAGCGAGCATCCGTTGATCCTGTTTCCCGCCGACTACGGCTCGGGGCTCAACGAAGCGATCGAACAACTCTACCGGCGCAACAGCCTGCCTCTGCGCCCCGGCCCCAGCGGCCGACAGATCACCTCGATCATCGCCCTGGTGGCGGCCGGCCAGGGCATTGCCCTGGTGCCACGCTGCACCCAGACCCTGGCGAAAAAGGGCGTGACCTACCGCCCGCTGACGGACCCCGGCGCCACCGCGCAACTGCTGGTACTGACCCGCAGGCAGGGGCGCAGCCAACTGGTGGAAGCCTTCATGGGGGTGCTCGATGAACTGCTGCAGGCGCAGCCGGAGACGGCCGGACGCTGATCCGAGCGCGCCGAGCCCCGGGCGGCCCTGAAGCACATCGGCCGAATGACTGGCGCTCGGTGCCGGCGAACACGCCACAGGCCAGCGGGCCGCTATCCGCACCCGCTAGTGGCAGACTACCCGGGCCTCTGCCCTGCCCTGGGCAATCATAAGATCGTTGCCATGGGCGTCGTTGCCGACAAACTCATGGCTCTGGGCATACAGCTGCCGATAGGCCCGGCCGTCGTAACGGTAGTAACTCACGTACTGCTCCCCGGCACTGACTCGGGCCTGGGTCATCAGGTCCGGCAGGCCGTTGCAGGTGGTTGCCAGCACCGCCACCGGACCGTCCTCGACGGCCAGCAAGGGTTCGGGGGGCGTCTTGCGCGCCAGGAACAGCCATTGATCCGAATTGACCTGATTGCCGCTCAGGCCACAGCTGACCAGCAACATCGGGCCCTGGGGGCCGCGGCAGGTCTGGGCATTGACCTCGCTCTCGGCACAGGTCGCGCTGATGGCCTTGGCGGCATCGGGCTCCAGCAGCGCCAGTGCCTGGCTGGCGGGAGTCTGCCGCGGGTCGGCGCTGCACAGCCCCTTGCCGCGGGGCCATTGGCGCCGGGCACCGAGGTACACCGGCGCCAGAACGGCAATCACCCGATCCAGCTCCCGCGCCAGGCACTGGGTGTCACGACAGCGACCGATGACCCGCTGCTGCCGGGCGATCTGCTCATCGAGCTGCCAGGGGGTGTAGACCATCGCGAGAGTGGCGTGCTGGAGAAAGCGTGCCTTGAACAGCTTTTCCACCAGCGCCCCATTCTCGCAAGTGCCCGCCGGCAGCGCCTGGCGCGCATCCGCGGCGCTGCGCTGGACTGTCTCGTCGCCCGCGAACCCCAGCGCGTCGATATCCGCACAAGGCTTGAGCAACAACTGCGACGAGAGGTAACCGCCAGTGGCCTGCTCACTGTGCGGTATCAGCCGCTTGCCATCGGCCCAGGCCGGTGCGGCCAACGCCAATACCCAGGCCCAGATCAACAACATCGCGTTGCGTTTCATTGCGGCATTCCCATCCATTGATTTGACAAGCGCCTTGGCGTGGTATCAGCCGAACGGCGAGGCGCTACTGTCGAGTGTGCGAGCCAGGTCCAGGTGCATGGCGAAGAGTTCGTCGACATCGACCACAGCGCGGTGGCTGTGCTGGACCGAGCCTTCACGGGTCCAGAGAAACGGGTAGAAGGAAAAGCACTGATTGGCACTCAGTGCCTGCACATCACGCTGCCAGTCATCCCAACGCAGGCCCTGGTAGAACACGGCCAACTGGTCGCTCAAGGCCCAGGCGAGAAAGTCGCTGTAGCCCACCTCCAACGGTTCCCACTGCAGCGTATCGGGCGCCCAGTAGTACATCGCCCCCACATCGGAGCCCAGACCGCCACCGTTGATGGCAAAGAACCCTCCTGCAGCGTCGTCAGCCACCAGCAAGGCCGCCTGTACGCGGGCGTCATTCCAATCGACAAGATTGCGCGACAAGTGCCGATGCCCCGAGCCCAGCACCCGCAGCCAGCCGTGGTCGATGAGCAACCCGCCGGTTTCGTAGGCCATCGCTCCCAAGGTTGATCGAGTCGTGACTTGCAGCGCAGACAGCACCCTGGCGTTGTCGCTGGATGGGGGCAGTAACTGATGGTTCAGACTGGCTTCTTCGAGCATGGCCTTGAGCAAGGGCAGCGCAGAATCGACGCTGTCTAGCAGATCTTCCAAGCTTTTCATCGACCGATCCCTGGAAAAAGGAACGGATTATATCCACTTGGATGCAGAGGCGGAGCGAGTCATTTAGCTGGGTTAGCAGCGCCTTGTGCCGATCTGCCAGCTCTCCTGAACCGGCAACCGTGCAAGGCATTTTCAGAAACTTTTCATCACTGCCCGGAAGTGACTGAAACTGCTTCATGAGCTTTTTCAACCGCCTGCCGCCCTGGTGCGGCTTCCGGGGCTCAAGCCAGCGAGGCAACCGACTCGCGCGCACCACCGCTGACGATTCTGAAAAGGAGGGAGGCATGAAGAAAAAGACCAGCGTCACTTGGAAAGTCACTATGGCAGAAACAACAAAGCCGCTCGAAAGCGGCTAAGTCGTTGAAAAATATGGTCGGGACGGAGTGATTCGAACACTCGACCCCTAGCACCCCATGCTGGGACCTATAAATTAATAACTTATTGTTTTAAAAAGAAAATATACCTACACCAGGCAGACAAAACACCATCTTTTTTGTGCTTATGCAAACGGAAATACGCTGCCTCCAGCGTAGGTTTTGCGCACCCCACCTCCGGCGTTCTGCCGCCCCCCCTACAGCTCCCTAATCACCTCGGACTGCCCGTGCATGAGGAAGGAGAGGGATTAAGCGGTCGGCTAGGCGGCGCTTGCCGCCCACTCAGGGAATGATGGGAGAGGTCATAGGCCCGCAAGCATTTACTGTATATATAAACAGGTGATAGGCTCGCCGCGCTTTGGGCAAAAGGCAGGGGCCACGGCTGGACTGCAGGAATAATCTGCGGTTCGGCGACCATTTCGGGTGTTAGTG
The DNA here is from genome assembly GCF_003225665.1 of Pseudomonas sp. TKO26. NCBI lineage: Bacteria > Pseudomonadati > Pseudomonadota > Gammaproteobacteria > Pseudomonadales > Pseudomonadaceae > Pseudomonas > Pseudomonas sp. TKO26. Next base: position 346,146 of record NZ_QKLN01000005.1, on the reverse strand, counting down.
CACCCGGAATGGTCGCCCTTTTATTTCGGACAACGCTAAACGGAGTTCATAAGTTGAGCAGGATATTTAAGACAACCGAAAACGTTTACAACGCAGTAGACTCGGTAAAAAAGTTTGGATATGCGGCGGTGGACGGAACCAAGTCAATTGCTACGCCTTACTGCGAACGAGTTCTCAAAGCATTGTCTGTCTACCCCAACATTGCAAGCATCACCTCTTATGCGAACGTAGCAAAACAGGGGTACCTGTACTTTGTTTATGATGTGAATCGGTTTGACTATGAGTCAGCAAAGCGAATGATCGAAGCAGTTGATGAGAAAAGCTCTATCTGAACTCTATTGGCACACTCCGACGGCAGCAATCAGCTGCCGTTCGTAGCCGATCCGCTGCCGCCGCTCTGCCAGAAGCGCCCGCACCTTCAGCTCCAAGCTATCGGTCTTCTTGAGGCTGTCCGTGGCCCAGGCTGGCACGGGCACTACTGGCGCCTTGCACGGCACTTGCACAGGCACCTCAACCCGCACGGTGCGCACTTCAGGCTCCCGGGCTGCGCACCCCGACAGCACCACCACTACGCCCACCAGCAACCACCTCATAAGTCCAACTCCTGATCAATGATCGATTCGGGCGCCAACGTCGGGTCACCGCCGGTGCGTTCCTGCAGCAGACGATTCGCCGCGGAATAGTCGTGCCGGGCCAGCTCCTTGGCGTCAGCCTGGGCCTGGGCAGCGTGGCGCTCGCGCTCCTGGCCAGCCAGCACCAGGTCACCCAGTTTCCGGCCCTGCTCACCCGCCAGGGCTTCCAGGTTGTTGCGCCCAGCCTTTGCTGTGGCCAGAGCCTCCTGGGCGGTGTCGAGCAGCGGCCGGTAATGCCTGGAAGCCTGCCACACCCCCAGGGCGGCGCCGGCAACCAACACCAGGACAGCGGCCAGCAGAATGCCAACCGCCCGCCAGGCGCCGGCGCTCACTTCAAAGCCCTGCGCAGACCTTCATCGATCACATTCGTCGAGTACGGGTTACCGCCGTTTTCGTGCACGATGATCCCGAGCATCAGGGAGCGCAGGGTCGCCGGGTTCTTGATGTCGATCACGTCGTTCGCCTTCACGCCCAGGCGCTTAGCGATTGCGGCGATGTAGGCCTCGGTGTCGTTCTCGTTCCCTGGTGCCCAGCGGGTGATGAACTCGCGAGGCGTATCGATACCTAGGCCGCCGACGCCGGGCATGCCGTCCTTGCCGCGGTAGTTGAGTAGCAGCCTGCCCAAGGCCCGGATACCGTTCTCAGCGATATCGAAGATGGCGAAGCGGCCGTTCGGCTCCTTGCCGAGCTGGCCTTGCCAGTCGTTGCGGGGGTTGTAGTCAATGTTGCCGGGGTTGCGGTTACGGACGCCGCGGGCGTTCTGAATGTTCATGGTCAAACTCCAGGCACAAAAAAGCCCGCAACTTGGCGGGCTTGAGGGAGGATCTGCAGCAACTGCTGCTCAGTGATCGGCATAACAGTCTCCGAGCGTTTGAAAAGGCCGAATATGTCGGGCTTAGTGTCTTTTGGTGTTCTCTTATACGGCGACACCAATTAAATAATTCCAAATTTGAAGGCCCCTATAGTCGTTCCGAGATTCGAAATGATTACAGGGGCTTTGCCATATCCTGATGATTCTTAATTAATGGCTATTTTTGACACCAGTTGTTCCAGAATTGTCGCTAGGGTGCTCTGAAAAATACTTTGCTAGCCCAGTCATCTCATCCGAGCTAAGCCCTTTCGCAATGCCAACCATTTGTTGATTTGCCGTGGTGGACGTTGTTAATCGTTTAAAGGCGGCCAGCATCGAGTCAGGTTTCATGCCAAAAATATTTGGTATCCCTGCTTGCTCCTTGGACAAATGGCATACCTTGCAACTACCTGCCTTATCTGAGATTGATGCGTAGTTGTAATCATCGGCATCATGTCGACGAACCCCTGGCCAGTCCAATTGCAAAACAAATAAAAAATCAGGATCTGCCTTTATATACAAAGTTCCATTTTCTGCCTGCTGAAGAAAACGAATACGCTGTTTCAGATCAATTATAGGTTCGCTATATACCCCTCGACCATTGTCAAGCTTTACTCTATATATACTATTCCCTTTTAACGACCCGATTAAAGCTGAGCCTGCCCAATCTTTAAACATGCTCTGCGGGGTGATTACCGTCAAATCCGTAATACCGATTGATGGAAAATAGACGAAAAGTGGCTTCTTTCCAAAATCATGACTGCCCCATTTCTCTTCGCCTGGTAGAGGACGAAAATGGTCGAGCCCACTAGCTGAGTAATCTATGCCATACGATGAAAATGGCCAGCCAAGATTGTCGTTTTGTTTTATATCATTTATTTCGTCACCGCCCTTCGGGCCATGCTCTGTTTCAAAAAGAGTTCCTGATGCCAAATCAAAATACAAGCCCTGCGGATTCCTGACGCCCATCGCATGCAGCGATGTGGACTCTCCGTTGTATACAAAAATTTTCCCATAACTTGACTTTTCATCCTGTGCTTCTGGATAGCTTCCAAAATCACCGATGCCAAAATATAGATTCCCCTTGTCATCCAATGCCATGGCGCCACCGGACTGTGTCGGCACGAGCGTCTCAAGCTTAGGGCAGCCATCAGAATTGTCATACCCTTGAACTACTTTGTCTGTCGAAAATATTTGCTTTGGATTACCAATCGTTAATGGGGAAAACGAAATCGGATACTCAAAAACTTTAACAACCAAGCAGCGATTATCAACAAGGCTATTTGTTGCTACGAACATTCGTTTTCTAGCAACATCCAACTTCATTCCTTTTACGCCATAAAGCAACTTATTTCCAAGGTTGGCGATTAATTGGGGATCTGAAGTATCTCCAGCGCAGAAGACACTTTTTGAGTTTGGCAGGCTCTTTTGACTTAATAGATGAAAACCTACTTCATTCAGTTCTGCTAGAGTCACCAATCCACATCGATTTACAAAGAGAAAAGTTTTTCCATCGTCGACAAGCTCAAACGGTCCGGAAACGCCAGTATCCATTAAAAATGGCAACTTAAATTGCGTGGCAATAACTTTGTAGAATACAGTATCCGACTTAATTCTTAGTTCCGGCTTTACTACCTGATCAATACCATCCTGAGCAAAAGCAGAATTTTGCTCAAAAGTCACAGAACATAACAAAATACACATGGCGAATGAAAATATAAATCGCATAGCTAAGCAGATTCCTCGAAAGAAATAAAAATACTTTAGAGCCAGATAAAATTTACGCTGTTAGAGCGAGCCTGTAAGGCTAGCGAGCATCGTGCGGGTCGTATCAGAATGGCATTTTGCAAAACCTTCCTTGGTAGATAGCGCTGCATTGGAATTGACAAACTAAAATCGCCATCACGGTACTAGGGAAAGTCTGAAGTATCCACTGATTTTTGATGTGCGCCTTGTGTTCTTCAGGCATGGAAAAGCCCTCACTAGGAGGGCTCATGCCTTCATGTAGTGGCTATGCGGCCGCACCAACGAAGTAGTTTCCGCTTGGTAGGACACCGACGGTTGTACCAAGGTTGGCGCCATTGTAGCGCAGGCGGCGCGCTGGGTCGCCAGACGGGAAGGATGTGACTATCATCTTCGACCAGTCGAGCTTGTTGTAGCTCGGCGTTGCATCAGGCGAACAGTATCCATATGCAAAACGGCCAGCCACGTCACCGACCAGAGAGATCGCAAAGTCGCAACGATTGGTCCCTGCATAAAAGAGCAACGCCCCCTGGGTGCAGTTGAGGATCGTGTTGCGCACGGCGGCTTTCACGGAGCAAGCAGTAGAGCCGTGAAGTTGTAGTCATCTTGGGTGCTCGTATTTTAGGCAAAAAAATCCCGCTCAGGGCGGGTATATCTGAACGGTGTAGTTACAGCTGCGGGTTGAACGGGTACGGGTACTCAGACGCATCAATATGCGAACATCGAGGGAGCGGTCCGTAGGAGATGCTGTAGTAGCCCGGCGGAACAGTCGTAGCTACCTGTGCAAATGTTGTTTCAGGCGAAACCCAGAAGCAGTGCGTTACGCCGCGTAGCCTGCCGTAACAGCCTTCCTCGAATGAGCCTCGAAATGGAGTATTGCCGCCAACCAATGCATCTACGAATACCCCTCCACGGTTCCAAGGAATATGCGACGCGTAAGTCACTCCAGCATTCAGCTGTATTTCGTACCAGGCCCATGCGCAACCAGCCAGCGGCGACGATGTTGCCGGAATAAGCACGCCGCTCCCGCCGCCGGCAAACGGGATCTGCCGAGTGTCCGCCCATGGAGCAGGAGCTGAAGGCACTGTCGTACTTACGACGTTCAGCGGTCGCTGCAAGCTGTTGAATGTGAACTTCTGATCTGCGTTTCTCGTTTTTAGAGCTGGACCGCTAAATATCGGTCGCATCAAGTCAAAGCAGTAGACCTTTATGCCTGATACCGGACCAGCAAAGTAGAAAACAGTTTTGCTACCCTCCTTTGATTGGAATGGTTTCCCGCACGCCCCCGTTACAAAGACAATTGGGCTGACTGCGTTATCGACCTCGAACTTCCATATTTCATCGTGGTAATAACTTACCGCACCTGACGGCTGCAATTTACTCCATGTACCGTGGTAGGTGACTGGACCGCTCTTAATTAAACCGTAGATGGACTTTGATGTATCAAAAAGGACTGCGCCCGATTCGTCTCGGACTATTAGCGCCGTAGGCATCAGTAGTACCCGTAGAAAATTTCACAGTTCATCACGAACCCTGATGGGATGTTGTAGCCCCAGGACAGCGTATTTTGCGTGATGGTTACACCGGGCTTCTTACCAGCGGTGCGCTGCGAGTCTTCAAGCGGCTGAATGACATAGAAGTACTCGCGCCCAGGCGGCAACTGAATTGCGATTGAGCCATTCTGCCGATTGGTGACAACCGAGCCCCCGGACTGGCTCAGCTTCCTAGTCATGTTTGTTGTAATGTTGCCGCTTGCATCACGTGTTATTAGTCCGACCGTCATGTCGCATCCACGCTCAAGTCGATAGCTTTTTCGCCATTCGGGTGGAACACATACAGCCCTTTGTTGTTGATCATGAGTCTCGCGCCTCCAGGGGTATTGCCCATCATCTGGAACGTTCCGTCGGGTCGGAATGCCCAGCCAGAAACGTCGGGAACGTAGTTGTTCGACTGCAAGTTGCTACCGATCTTGAGCATGTCGATTGAGCCGTTCTTGATGAATGCAGTGTCGATATAGGCGGCGTTGTTTTGAACAACAAACGGGTAGTAGATCTCCGCCGCGTTCGGATCGACGATTGCAAACCGGCTTGCGGCGATCAGTACCTGGCTGGTGATGATCCCTTCGTCGTTCTCCACGCCAACACCAATGCCGGCTAGGTACGGCTTGCCATCGACCGTGAGCTGGGTCTTGATCGAGTACATGGCCGCCAGTTCGCTTTTCAGAGCCTCGACCTCGACCTGTGCGCCACCGCCAGAGTCGATCTTTTCCAGCAGGTGCTGGCTCAACTGCGTCTCGGTGATCTGGTCATTCAGATATTCCAGGATCAAGCCGGCGTCAGCGGAAGATTGACCCATCACCGGCCCGTAGAACGCTCCCACGTTGCCAATGCGATCCACCAATCGAGCCCAGAAGAAGAACCGCACGCCTGCGGCCAGGCCCATGATTGTCAGGTCGGTCTGCGGATAGGCGTAGTCGCCAAAACTTTGTCGCAGTGGCCACCTGGTTGGTCTGGCTGTACCAGATCTCTGTTCGCTGCAGGTCCGCGGTGGTGACTCCGGCCGGAATGCCCCATGCCAACTTGATGCCGAACACGATCGACTCTGCGGTGAAGGACGACGGCACCGGCGGCGGCGTGGTCTTACCGTTCAGCACCGTCTCGACCGAGGTCGCGAACACTGAGCCAATATCCAGCGAGTTGATGGCTCGCACCTTGGCCACATAACGGCCCGCGTAGATCCCGCTCACGTCGATTGACGTGGTACCGGTGCGGCCGGCAAAGATCCAGTCGCCATCGTTCTTTCGCCAGTAGACCTCGTAGGCGATCGCCGCTTCTGGCTTATCCCACTCAATCGTCATGACGCTGACCGCACTACCCTGGTCAACGAAGTGGTCATTGCTCAGCGTCACGTTCGCTGGCGGCCGCTGGACGCTCGGCGGGATCACGGTCACCGGTGGCCGCTCGATGCGCGTGCCGTTGTCGATTGCGCCGTACTTGCTCGCGTTGTGGCGTACCGCGCTGATCGTGAACTTGATCTCGGAGTCGGAAAAGTCCTCAGCAACCGACATCACGCGAAACAGCTGCGTGGCCAGGGTTGTCGAGTCGATCGCCCACATCGAGTGCTGGGGCGGCAGTTCGTCCAGCTTCTGCGCCAGTACCACCTGCTGGACTTCAGCAGGAAACCCGGTGGTATCCATCGTCACGCGGCCACTCGACCACTTGATCCCCTTGTGGTCCCAGGTCAGCGGATAGCCCACAGACTTGATCTGTCGGGAGACTGCAGTGCCCGTGGGCATGATTACCGTGATGGTGTCGCCGGGGTATGCCTTCACATCGGCATCCAGTACCAGGCTATCGAGCGTGGAAGAGCGCAGGCGCCCACCAATGCGGCGCCCTGCCCGATCGTTGTCCGCAATGCGGATGATCTGCCCGGGGCGCCCCAGGGTGCCGTCCAGCCCCACAGAGAACCCCACGCTTTCGGTTTCCAGGCGGTTGGTGAGCAGTGCCCACTTGCCGATGCGCTGGGCCTGGGCCTGGGCCTGGGACGTGCAGCCGGTGGCGGTGACCTCGGTCTGCTGGATCCCGTATCGGGTGATGCCGGCCTGGTCGTCGACATACTCGACCTTCTGCCGGTAGAAGTCGGCCGGGTCGTTCCAACTGACCAGGGCCACGGTGTAACGGGTCTTCTTGGCTGAGCCGAAGTAACCGAATTTCCCGTCGATCACGTTGGCGTTCGAGTAGGTGTAAACCGGGTCCTCGGGTATGTCGGCAATAGCCATGACCGAGCCGGCGGCCCAGTACGACATACCCCGGAAAGTGGTCGCCAGGTCCTGCAGCACGTCGAGAGCGTTCGACCGGGTCTGCAAGAACAGATTGCAGGTGAACCGCGGCTCTTGGCCGCCCTTCCCATCAGGCACCAGCTGATCGCAGTACTGGCCGATGCGGTACAGCTCCCAGCGGTCCACCTGGCCCTCGTTCAGTAGGTGGCCCAGGCCATAGCGGAAGTGCAGCAGCAGGTCGTAGAAGATCCATGCCGGGTTATCGGTCCAGGCCGTCTTGAACGAGCCATCCCAGATGCCTGAGTACAGCCGGCTTTCCGGGTCGTAGTTGCTCGGCACACGAATGATGCGGCCGCGTAGGTCAAAAGACCGCGTTGGGATTGCCTGGAACTGCGAGGCGTCGAACTGCAGACCGACGACAGCGGAACCCGGATAGCGCAGCTTGGCGTCGATGACTTCGGTGATGGCGTCGATGTTCGTCTTATCCGCAATGGCGCCAGAGGTGCTGTTCGGCGTCAGGCGAGTGACGCGAATCTGCCAGTTACTGCTCGCCGGCGGCAGGTCTACCCGGTGCGACCGCTCGTACTTCGTCGAGGTCTTGCCGCTGAATGCAGCACCCAGGACTTGGACGTAAGGCCCGCCGTCGGTGGAAACCTCGATCTTGTACTGCACGGTGTAGCCATTGGTGTCGCCGTTGCTGGTGTTGGTCTGGGCCAGGCGCGGGGTAGACAAGCGCACGCGCACGGCCGACAGCTCCAGGTTCTGCACAGCACGCACCCAGGGCTGGCCATACTTCAGCTCGACGCCCACGGCGATCTCGCTTTCGACCGCTGGAAAGCCCGGGATATGCAGCTGGTCCTGGCTGCCGGTGCGGGTATCCAGGGTGACGCCACTGAAGTTCCTAGTGCCGTCGGCATTGGCCAGCGGCGTTTCGTCGAGATAGACCGAGCGCTCGCCAGCGACCAAGCCCTGGATCTCGCCCTCGCTCACCAAGTCGAGGATCCGCGCATACGCGGTACTCTGCAGGCTGTCCGGGGCCTCAACAGACGGCCGCGGCTTCGACTCGCCGCCTTTGCTGCCGGTAATGTGCTGGTTCATGGCTTTCCTTCAGGCAAAAAAATACCCGCACTCGGCGGGCCTGGTGGCGGGTTCGGTTTACATCTGGTCTTCGGAGTAAATCCCGGCGCTGATCACCGCGCTGCCGACGATCATCCGGCCGTAGAGCAGCGGGACAGGGTTGCCCTGAACGCTCGTGTTCACGGCGCCGTTGAAGCTGTAGCTGGCGCGGTTGTTGGGGCTGTCCTGAGTGCCCAGGCCCTTGGCTTGCGGGCTGAGCATCTGGATCACGCCGCCGGCCAGCATGGCAATACCCACGGGAAGAAGGGGTGAGTAAACCAAGCCAACAACGACAAGTACCGCGCCGACGATGGTCTGAAGCATGCCGGCTCGCTTAGAGCCAGTAACAACTGGAACAATTCGGATCACATCGCGGCCGGTAGGCTTCCCAAGGTCAGCCTCCGAAATGTTCTCCTTGCCGTAGAAGATGGCGTAGCGCAGCCCCTTACGAGAGCTTTCAGCCATATGCCTTTCGAAGCCCGGAAACTGCTTGAAGTATCCCATAACATCGCGCCACCCTCCGCGCGTCACGACCCTGTGGCGCCGGCCGAAAAGCTTTGCCAGTGAGCCAGACAGCAGAATGGTTTGCATCTTTTCAGCAGACATATTTTCTCCAGGCAATAAAAAACCGCCCGTAGGCGGCTTGAATATTCGGCGTTCACAAACACCTGTTCAACGAGGGGACAAGACCGCCTCGACCAATCTGCGACCAGGAAGCTCTCTGATAGAGCTTGACGATGCTCCCGCTACCCTGCTGAGCAAGCTCAATGTTCAAAACATCATCGGTTTGGCCAGAGTCAGTTCCAGCAATAATCCGATATCCATTTTGGGTCTCGCTCATCACAGATGTGGACCTGTAGTCCTGCCATGCCGGATACACACAGAGCGCAATGTCCTTGGGTTTTTTCGTAGAAATGTGGATGCTGACTGGATTTCCTGCCATCAAGTCAGATGGGGTTGAACATCCCGCCAACAGCGCCAGCGCAACCACCCCAATCAGTATCCGCATGATTACCTCTCGAACAGAGATACAAAGACAAAAATTGGCTTACCGGATTCTGATTGGTATACCGCTTGAGCCGATCTCCCACCCGCCGACTAGCTTGTCATTCCGGATGAGAAACTTATAAGGCTTGGCGCCAACGTATCCACCGTAACTATTTTTTGCATTGACCGTCACATCCAAGAGAAATCCTGCCTCAATTTTCCTGCCTTCAAAAACGCTGCCTACCATGTACCCCCTGTATACCGTGCCAAAGCTGTATCGAGCTGAGTCGGGGTCTTTCAGATAAATGCCAAAGAAATTTTTCACTGCTTTTTCGGCGTCCTCCTGATACACAGAGGCTCCATAATCAGCCGCCTGTATTTGCTCAGGGGTCGGTTTTGAGGCGCAGCCAGTAACTAAAAATAACGACAGAAGCAGAAGTGAAATCAAGCGCATAACAACTCTCCATGTTTTCTTGGAGAATACCATTTACGCTCAAGCACGAAAGCCCCGCATGGGCGGGGTTCGTGAAAATGGGAGGGTTAGATGTCCTGCAAGATCTCTCGGAAGCGCTCTACGGCAGCCTGGTTGTAGTGAAACGTCTCGACCTGCTTACTGCTGTACCGCGCAACACAGCAAGAGCACGACCATACGATCCGTCAGATGTTTGAGACTCAATCAGCAGGCAACTGAAGCCCGGCCAAGCGCCGGGTACATCCGCGCGGACTTACACGCCATGATCAGAAGGAACTTAGATGCCACACCGACTAATATCTTTGAAAACTGCGCTGAGCAACCCATCGAATGACGTACTGGCTGCTTTAGCAGTCCGTCAGGGACTCATAAATGCGCTTGAGGGTTGGTCTGGCAGGACTGACCGCTGCTGTACATTCATGCCCTACGGCACAAAGCTAACCAGCGAGCTTCGTTGCTTCGCTCTCAGCCTGCTGGAGCAGTTGGACAACTATTTCCCGACAGCGACCCGACCTTACCCTCAATATGATCTGGAAGGTTTCTGGAAGATGGCTCAGGCGGAAGCGGGATAGTACCAGATGCACAGGGCCCAACGTGGGACTGGGCTTTGTGCTGCTCGAAACCTGATGTTAACACCCTGCAGACGCAAAGGACTTGCAGTAATGCCCTCACCGAGCCGAGTAGCTCTTGCCCTCATCTTTCTGCTGGCCTCAACTGCCGGCGCTGCCAATGACGAAGTCTCCCAAGAATGGGAGCATCTGATAAAAGCGGACTTCCAAGACAGCTGTGTGAGTCGGTTGGACGAATACCGATCCACCTTTGGAAGCAACGGAGTACGCCTCGGCGCATGGCTTGTGCAAACCTGCGAAGGCAATTTTGAGTATGGTGCGAGTTACTATCCGCTCAACGTGCACACCGAAAATAAGCGGATCGGGGTCAGGCGAACGCAGAAACTTCCTCCGCTGACACCAGCACAGTTAAAAAAAATGTACTCGCTGAAGGGATAGTGCGACAGAGTGCTATCCGCTATGCCGTGTTTGTGAGATTGCTTGCCATGTGCCGCCAGTAGCTGACGGTCACCTCTCGCCAGTACCCGCCGTAGGTGTCCCGCTTGCTGTCCCGGTTGTAGAGGTGATGCAGAATCGACCCCGGCGCCGGGAAGTGTTGGGGCTCGGTCTTCAGCACACCTTCGGCCAGGTATACCCCGGCGTGGTTCGGCACCTTCGAGCGGATCTGCATCAGCACGATATCGCCGTGCTGCGGCGCACTGACCTGGCTGAACCCGGCCGCGGGTAGGTTCTCCAGGTAAAGGTTCCCGCCCTTCTCCCACCACCCGTCCTCCCGCTCGTACTGGCCCAGGTCGATGCCCATTTCGCGGCAGTAGAAGTCGAGGATGATGCTCAAGCAGTCGTGCACTCCATGGGCAAACTTGCGGCCGATCAGCGGGGCCTGGTAACCCTCCGGCGCGAAGCTGCACAGTTCGCCAGTGCGCGCGACGTCATCGTCGCCCTTCCTGACTTCAAGGATGTGCCAGGGAAGCCCGGAGGCCTCGCAGGAGACGCGATCCGCCTCGCTGGGTGCAGCGGGGTGGTCTGGATGGCTGTGCACCACAGCCAGCACCTGGCCGCGATCCTCAGCTACGGCGAAGTCCTCGGGCGCCAGGCGAAAATGCTCGCTGGGCGTCGAGGCCGTGTTTCGGCAAGGCACATAGACCTCCTTTCGCCCCTCACGAATCACCAGGCCGCAGCACTCGCGCGGGTACTCTGCCAGCGCATGCCGCTCGATGGCGGCGCGGGTGGACTTGTTCATGATCAGCTCCGAAGCAGGCCGGCGGCCGGGAATGAGCCGTAAGGCAGAGGGTTGTTCTGGCCGAAACGCAGTTTGCAGCTGCTCAGGCGGCCGCCGCATTTGTCCTTGGAAGCGTCGGTGACAATCACGTCGTTCTCATCGGCTACCGGCCCGCCGTTGTAGCCGCAGTAGGGTCCGCGGTAACCGCCGCAACTGAGCCACCAGCAGACGTTGGCCACGATCTGCCGGCGTGGCAGCTGGACGCCGGCGAAGTCCAAGGCCGAGGCCAGTTCGAACTGCACCGTCTCGTTGTTCTCGGAGGCCTTGCGCTCGACATACCAGATGTCCGGCGGCAGCTCTTCGTCTGGGTCGGCTTCTGGCTGGCCGTCCAGGTACTTGCCCAGGGTCCGCTGCCGAATCAGCTTGGCCCCGACCAGATCTTCGAAGTACAGCACCAGGGCTGTGATGAACCCACCGACGTTGCCGACAGACAGGGTCGGCATCGGCTGGGCGCCCTGCCCGGTCATTTCGAAGCCCTCGGCCTTGATTGGCCAGGGCGAATACTCCTCGCCCTGCCAGAAGATCGAAGACTGTTGCGGGTACCTAACCTCGCCCTTTGGGAAGAGGTCGAAAAGACCGACCCCAAGTTCACCAAGGAGTACACCGGCCCTGGCGGCTTCACGGGCACCGCGGTGAATGCCCAGTACCTGGCCAAACGCGCTACGGAACAGTTCGGCCCCTGCGGCACCGGCTGGGGTTATGACGTGATTGAGGAGCGTTTCGACATCGGCGGCCCGCTGTTGAGCAAGGAAGGCGTGGTGCTGGCCCATGCCCAGGTGCACACCCTCAAGGTTGCCCTGTGGTACCTGGGCGACGGTGAGCGCAAGACGATCACGCACTACGGGCACACGCCCTTCATCACTCAGAACCGCTTCGGCATCAGTACCGACTTCGACGCGCCGAAGAAGTCCCTCACCGATGCAATCGGCAAATGCCTGAGCCAGCTTGGCTTCTCCGCCGACTTCCGCCTGGGTCTGTACGACGACATTCACTACGTCAACGAGCGCCTGGGTGAAGCCGAGATCGAGCGCGCCGAGGACAAGATCGAAGCGAAGGAGCGCCTCGCCGCCGAGTACCGCGAATGGCTGGCTGAGACGCTCCATCTGATCGGTACCGCGCAGTCGCTCAACGAGTTGGAACAGCTCTACAAGTCAGCCATGCGCAAGTTGGATTTGCGTAAGACCGACCCAGAACGCGAAGCCCACAAACTCAAATTCACCCGCGCCAAGGACGCCCGCAAAGCGGACCTTGAAGACTCTATGGAAGGTGCAGCATGACCGAACTCTACGCGCTGACTGGCCAGATGGCCGAGCTCGCGGCACTGGCGGACACCGACGATGAGGGGCTGCGCCAGGCCATTCAAGACACCATGGACGGCATCAAAGGCGAGTTCGAAGTAAAGGCCGAAAGCATCGTCATGTTGCGCCGGAACATCGAGGGTGACATCGATGCCATCGACAAGGAAGTCGACCGCCTGAACGAGCTCAAGCGCATCAAGAAGAACACCGTGGGCCAGCTCAGCGACTTCCTGCGCCGGAACATGGAGGCCGCGGATATCAAAACCATCAAGCGCCCGCTGTTCACCATCACCCTCGCCCTTTCTCCAGAGAAGGTGATCGTCGATGACGAGAAGGCCGTGCCCGATGAGTTTGTGTCGTTGAAGAGCGTGATAACGCCGGACAAGAAAACCATCGCCGTCCGGCTCAAAGAAATCCGCGATCACAACGAGGCGGTGCGTAAGCGTATGGCCGCTGGCGAGGACGCGGAAGCCGAACTTCTGGAAGAGCCAAGCTGGGCTCACCTGGAGCGCGGCGAGAGCTCGATTCGCATCAAGTGAGGTACCCATGACCAACAACTACATACTGGTCGGCGCCGAGCGCCAGGCCGAACTGGAGGCCGCTAAGGCTGCCTTCTTCATGTCTGGGAACAAGGTCCAGGTGCTGGAGTCTTTCAGGTTCCAGCCTCGCCGGCCACGCAAGGACCTGGGTGGCCAGCATGGCAAACGCGCCACCCGCCCGCAGCCCAAGCGCACCTACGAAGACCACTTCGCCCAGCACAAGGCCTACGTCGACACGATCCGCGAACTCGCCAAGACCATGACCATCGACCAGGCCATGGCCGAAACTGGAAAGTCGGAATCAGCAATGCGTCGGGCAGCCCATGAGGGTGGCTTCATGTTCAAGAGCAAGATCGTGGACAGGGAGCACGACTTGAAGCTCATTGAGCGTCTGACAGCATTGCGGGATGACGGCCTTTCACGCATCGCTGCCTGCAGGAAGGTTGGCATATCCGACTCACTCCTCCACCGCCTGGAGCTCACCTATGAGTTCAGCTTCCCCAAGCGCTGGGAGAAGCGAGCTTGAAGCGGATCAACAATCGCGTGCAGCAGCGACGAAGCCAGTTGCACACACACCTTCCGCCCAGCGGACTGAAGGAGGTGCCGTATGGCGATGTCTCAGCAGGAGCGCGACACAAAGCGCAGGGCCAAGGATGCCAAGTCCAAGTTCGAAGACCTGCGGATGAAGGCAGGCGAAGGAACCCGCCAGGCCCTGGCCGAGATCATGCAATGGGCTGAAGTCGAGGAAAACGGCGAGGCCATGACACTGCTGATCCACCGCATCCATGAATTAGGGCCTGAAGCGGCCCGCCATTTCCTCAGTGCGCCGCGCCACGAAATCAAGCTTTCGAGTTCTGTGGTGCGCAAGCTTGACCAGTTCAGGCTGAGCCGCGAACTGCGCGCCCCTGGCCTGGAGCTTGGCGACGACCCGGACGATACCGGCCTGATCCTGCTGGCAGAGCGCGCCTAATCAGGCCTTCCAACGGAAGAGAATGCTGATGATTCAGCAGGCCCCAGGGGATGAAGTATTTCCCCCGCCACACCAATAGATGGGTCAGCGAGGTGTGATGGTCATTTTGACCGGAAGCCACACAGCTGCACTGATTACTTCTACCGGTTCCGATATGGTCGTGTTGTTGACCAAAAGCTGCTTGATGCTATCAAGCACATCCTCGTTAATGACGTCGACCTGAATTTTGAGAGTTATGTCCTCGATCCGAGATTCCTTGATCGCTGAGCTTACCTCTCGGATTTGCAGCTTGTAGTACTCGGTCGTTCCAACAGGATTAGCGTCACCCGCAACAACAAAAACCTGATGAATCCAGGCCAGATTGGCATTTTTAATCTGATTTATCGAAAGCTTCACTTCTAGTCCTTTTGATTGGCCCCATGCCGGTCACCCGTAATACCCCATCCAAAACCAAATTGCCACCATGCCGCCGCCAGCACGGAGGGCGGCGCATGCATGGAGAGAGCCATGGCAAAGTTCTACTACCAGATCAAGGGGCGCCAACCGGCCGGACCAAATCGCGAAGCAGAATGGGCCTGGCCGCCGGTGTTCAGCGGCATGGTCGAGGCCGATAACCGCAAGCTGGCAAAGGCGCAGATCGAGGAGCTGTACGAGCGCCAGTTCCCGCAGAGGGTGTTGCGCACAGACATGACCGATCACGCATACCTCCTGCACATCCAGGAGCTGCACGAGCACGACACCTATCTGCTGCGCCGCTTCGAGGACACTGCCTGCAAAGAGTGCGGCACGGTGTTCAAACTGATTGACAAGTACAACGACCCAAACACCGAAACCACCAGCCATGACTACTGCACGGAGGCCTGCAAGCAGGCGGCGCGACTCCGGGATGTTCAGGAGTTCCGCTTGGTCAACGAAGGTCGGGCGCCAGCGGTAATCTACCAGGTGCGGCAGAAGTCCACTGGACGCGTCTACGTCGGCCAGACCACCCAGCCGTTCACTCTCCGCTGGTGGCAGCACCTGAGCTACCCAACCAGCTGCAAGTTCCACGCAGCGCTCGGCGGATCCGATATAACCGACTGGGAGTTCTCCGTGATCGAGGTGATCGTCTACCCGGCAGACTGCACCAACCGAGCGGCCTACATCACTCAGCGCGAAAGCCATTGGATCGAGGCCCTGTCGGCGGTAGAGGCAGGATTCAACACCATTCGCCCTGCCGGAGCGGTCGATCAAACCCAGGTTACGCTGCCTCTCGCAGACTTGGCCTGACCATCCAGCGCTACCGAAGTGCGTTGTCCAGGCGCCACTGGGCAAGCTCTTTCAATCGGTTATCAAATAGGGCCGAGAATCTTGACTGCAGCACGTGCGACTCAACCGTCAGTTCGGGTCGATTCTCTGCAAGCAATCGCTTGAGACCAGTCTGAAAATCGCCTGAGGTTACAAGCTTGATGGCCGCTTCGACTGGCCCGTGCTCTCTGTTCATCCTTTCCCATATGATCGGGTTGTACTTGATCCTATGGCACTCCTGGATGGCCTCTTCGATTGCCCTCGCAAACTCTGCTCTCAACACGTCCATGATTTCCCCTGAAGTAGTCCATATGCCTATTTGGCCAAAGTAGCGTAGTCCACACTTCTTGACGTGCGCCCCCCCAACGAGGGCTGCTCACAAACAGAGAAAGCCATGAGCAACTACAACTGCGAATACGTGTACCAACCTAGTCCTCAACCGCTTCGACGTGCTGGACCCTCCACCCCTGACAGCCCGCGGTCAGCTGTTCCACCTGCTGATGGCGGCCAACAAGGTCGGCACCCTCGATAGCGCCATTGTCTGCGGCACCGTGAAAGAGAAGCCCGCCAAGTTGCCGCCAGAAATCAATGCAGTCTAGACCGAGAACGGCATTGCCGGCGGCGACCAGCTGCTGCAAAAAGCCGGTTAACCAGAACTCGTCACGTGGCGGAAGCTCCCCGCGACCACTTCAATTAACCTTTTGAAAACCTTGGATAAGATGTCCAACATCTACCGTAACCACTGAGAAATTTAGTGTTCCAAGTAGAAGAACCGCCCACCCAATCGCTAGAGCGATTCCAACATAGATTGGAATACGACTAATTGAATATCTTTGAAGAATAAGTTTATTACTCAATCTGCGACTAAGTGGCCGGCCATTACCTTTTAAGCTTTTCTTAATCCGCTTTCTGTTTGAGTCGTCACGAAACAAATGAACCAAAAAATGTCGCCGCCGCAACCTAGTATCGTATACGGGATCAATAAAAACATTGTCGTGTCGCAACTTAGAATCAAGGCGGCCGTGAACCTCTATCAATTTCACCATAAATTGTTCGGCAATTGTCGTATTTATTTCCCAATGGGTCTGCCAATATTTTGAACCACAAGCCATTCCAGCTTGAAGCATCGAAACAAGTAATCCAACACAGCAGACTACAAAGCTAACAAGGGGGATCTGGCCTGCCGACTGGCAAATCCCGGCAAACAACACCCCTTGAAAGGTCATAAAAAATTGTTGCGCTGAACAAGTTGAGTTATCTCAAAGTTACGAAGTTCAACACAGAGTTCAAATACATCCTTCCAAGCTTCATAGTCATTAACTGCATAAGCGACAGCAGACTCTGCCTGTTTCTGTACAGCATCGTCGTGCTCAATAACCCTACCGCTTGTGCCCTTTGAATCAGCCATATCACCACTCCTTTGATTGCGGGCTAATCAGACACTAATTCAAATCAAAACGCCACCATTCCGATACTTTCGTCGGAGGTTGGCTCTAGCCTGGGAGCCTTCTAATGAACAAGCGAGTTTTTAAGCACTTCCACTTCTGCCGCGGCCTCAGCGGCGGCGCCAAGGGTTTCAACCGGGCCAGGCCTGTAGTCAGCAATATGCTGGGCACCTGGTATTGCATCGGGGGCGTCGACGTTGACCCGGTGGCCTGCGCGACTTCGAACGCCTTGCTGGCGAGGGCCGCGCCTGCACACAAGGGCCACAGATTCCTAGGAGCGATCTTCTTCAGGAATACAGAGATAGCTTTTTTCGCTGCGAACCCGCTCGATATATTTGATAGTAAGCTCAGCTTCTTGAATAAGAAAAACATTGTTAACAGGCTTCTTCCAAAGCCATCTATTGATGTACATAGCATCGCGATCACGCATGCGCCACCGTTCCAGAGATCGCTTTAAAAGGCGCAAAGTCACCGGATAGTATTCCGGAAAGTTTCGCATTTCGTAGACAACGGTAATTTGGCGATCAATATATGGCGCCCCTCCTTTTCCGTCTCCATTCAAAGCCTCGACCAACTCGTGGTAGTTGGAAAACCTTCTACCTCTCTCTTCTGAGCGTTTAATCGATATGTAGTGATAAAGACCGCAACCAGCAACACCTAGAGCCAAAATAAACGCAAGAACACTGTTAACTTTTAGAAGCCATTCCCAAAACTCAGTCCATGTCATCCCAGCACCCTCAAAATTTGAGGCGGTACTATAGCCGCGAGGTATCCCCATGCCCACAGAAACCCAACACCTGGAGCAGCGAGTAGCTGCCCTTCAGTCCGACCTGAACACCAAGGACGAGCAGATAGACGCTCTGACCTTCAGCGACAACGACAGCGAGCTGTCGAGGCGGTCATGGTTCGATGAAGCGCAGAGGCTGGAGAAGGAGGTCGAAGAGCTGCGCAAGGCCCTGAAATTCTACGCTGGCCGCGAGCATTATCACTTCGAAAGCGGAGACTGGGACACCGTGAGCGGAGAGCCGCTAAACATTCTTTGGTGTGGTGACAAGCCTGACTTCATCGAGGATGGCACGGTTGCCCGCAACGCCCTATCCGCCAGCGCAGAGCCTGCCAAGCTCTGCGGAGTACGTGAAATGGGTGCCAACAACTAAACCAACGACGAATAGGACCGCAATAGTTTGATCTGTTTCTCCACCTGAATCAGCATTAATCCCAAAGGATCAAATTCTGGCACATCAATAGCAAGCGCCGGGTCCCACCCTTCTAGTGCCATTGTCCGGCAATATTGAGCAATCCCTTTCGCCTCCAGAATACAGTCAACAACTGCAGGAGTTGGCATAGACATAAGATCGATAGCACTTAAATCTCGTAAAACGGCCTCTACTTTTTGAAGAGACTGTCTTATTCCTGGAGGCGAGTCTGATGTAACTGGCTGGTAGTGCGTTACCATGTAACGGTTAAGGTGCAGAATCGCGCAGTACGCCTCAAAACAAAGCTCCTCAGCTGCGCGAATAACTACAATATTTCTCGATCGAATTTGGTCACGTGTAAAAGATCTATCTGCGGAAGAAATAATAATAGCTGCAATGATTGCCGCGATTGATCCCACAGCTTGAACCCAGGCTGCTGCATCCTTGGTCGCATCGAAAGCCTTCAAAACAACAAATAGCGCCCAGCCAAGGGCTCCGACGGCAAGGAAAGCCCAAACCACCCACACGCTTGCCAGTATTATATTTTCTGGAATTTCTATTTTCTTCACCACGCAATCTTCCTTAGATTGAATCTACCCAAAGTTTGACCAATGCCGCCGCTCAGGTCTACGCCATCTCCCGCCTAACTCAATTCAAGACAGCCGCAGTAGCAGCGGCAAGGACAAGTCATGCCTGAAATAAAAGAACGCCCGATCCTGTTCAGCGGGCCGATGGTCCGCGCCATTCTGGAAGGTAGGAAGACGGTCACGCGCAGAGCAATCAGCGACAAGCTGACAAACCGCTTCGATGAACCGCGCGGGCCTGTTGAAGTGGCTACTGGCTACCCCTTCGTGGAGTGCGACGAGGGTTACTCCCCTGCGCTCGATTTATGCTCCTACGGGCGATCTGGTGATCGGCTGTGGGTGCGCGAGACGTGGGTAGCTGATGCTCAAGTCAATGCGGTAGCACCGCGAGATCTGAGCCAAGGCGAGCCGATCCTGTACCCAGCAGATGGGGCTGCCCGACAGACTGGGTGCGCCATGATCACGCCGGGTAAATCGCGCCCATCCATCCACATGCCCCGATGGGCCAGCCGCATCCTGCTGGAGATCACCGACGTGCGTGTCGAGCGGTTACAGGACATCAGCGAGGAGCAGGCTCTGGCCGAGGGGATCGTAGGCGTACCGTTTCGTCCGGATGATGGTTTCCCCATCTGCACCGGCTACATGGTCGGACCTGACGATGGAAAATCAGTCCTCGAAACCACAGCAGCCAAAGCCTTTGCCAAGCTTTGGCAGTCAACCGGCGGCGACTGGGACGCCAACCCCTGGGTCTGGGTCGTCGAATTTCGGAGGGTGCAGCCATGATCCTCCCGTATGCCGCCCTGCTTTTCATGGCATGGAACATCTACACGGGGCCAAGGCCATGAATGACGTTGCCGAACCTGCGCGGCCTAGACCAAATACAGCGTAACCCATAACCGTAAATGCACTTTTGGTTCATTGCCCGAGGTTAGGCTGGACGGGAATCAGATCCTGAACTTTTGCGCAAGAGTAGGTGTTGGAATAGTCGAAGAATTTCGGCCTTAATTCGGAACCGTAGCTCATACATTGGAACGCAGACGAGCCTTTTTGCAAGATTAGAAAGTGAACCGTGCCGACTCTTGCTGGCGACTGGTAGGCAGCTTTGATCTCATAGCCACTGCTTAACAGATCGGTCACCTTTTGAGTTTCCCCCAAGGCCAATGTGCTAGTGACTAGTAGGCCCAGCAGCGAGATGCTCAGAGCATTTTTTGCAATACGATTCGTTCTTGGCATGAATCCGTCATCCGTGAAGGGAAAATGCCAAGTTACCTAAGTTCAACAAAATCGTCACGGTCCAAGCCAGCTGAGTCGTAAAACTCGGCGGACTGGTCACACTCCGACAGGACTGGTCCAGAAGAGTCCGCCCGGCCCGAGAGCGGGCCTAATCATCCGTGAAAGCAAGGGCATAGGCCGGGCGAACGCAGAGAGAGTGCCATGGCGCAATGCCGGCGGCGATAGAACAAGTCAGAAACTAAACCCACTTAACAATTGGAGCCGGCGGGCGGGCGAGGTATTCCGCATGCTCGAAAATATCGAGGTGTCGCGCGTGAAGCGCTTCGCCGCAAGCACTGCTGGCCGGGATTTCGCGGTTGGCGACATTCACGGGCACTTCACCCGACTTCAGGAAGCGCTGGACGCGGCCGGTTTCGACCCTGCTGTTGACCGACTGTTCAGCGTTGGCGACTTGGTTGACCGCGGGCCCGAGTGCGAAGACGTAATCAAGTGGCTGAATAAGCCATGGTTTCACCCGGTGCGCGGAAATCATGACGATTACGTCTGCCGGTTCGATACCTGCGACGTTGACAACTGGATGTACAACGGCGGCGTTTGGTTCGTTGGTCTGCCACTCACAGAGCAGCAAAACTACCAGGTTATGTTCCAAGACTTGCCGATTGCGATCGAGGTTGAAACGACCGAAGGCCTGATCGGCATCGTTCACGCAGATTGCCCGTTTCCCACCTGGGGCCAGTTGTGCGCCGAACTGGAGTCGCCCGAAAGCAATAAGAGGCTCAAACAGGTGCAGAACAGTTGCATGTGGTCGCGCAGCCGTTTCGAGCATCAGGAAACACAAGGCGTCGAAGGCGTCCGCGCTCTGGTCGTCGGCCACACCCCTATCCGCGATCCCGCCACGCTCGGCAACGTCATCCACATCGACACCGCCGGATGGATGCCTGATAGCGGCTATTTCACGCTGCTCAACCTGCACACCCTTGAAACCATTCCCGCAACCCGTCCGGCCTTGAGCAAGGACTGGGATTAACCACCTTCTGCCGCCAAGCGCGGCGTGGAGAACCCCATGAAAAAAGAGCTGATCAAGATCAGTGAATTCCAGCGTCGGCGCTGGGGCGAAAACGGCACACCACCGTGCCCACAGGCAATTCGCAACTACATCCGTAACGGCAAGTTGCCCGGCGAGCAAATCGGCAAACTCTGGTACGTTGACTGGACAGCGTTCAGTAAGTCGGCAGGCAACGAACTTGTCGCAATGGTTCTGAAAGGAGCGGCATGATGGTCCCGAGGCCGCGCAACAAGGCGAACAAGAACCTGCCGCAGAACCTGTACTTCGACTCGCGGCGCTCGAGCTATCGCTACCGACGGCCAACCGACGGTAAGTGGTTCCAATTCGGCACCGACCGAATCAAAGCGATCGACGCCGCGAAGCAACTGAACCTGGAGTTCATGCGCGGCGCCGATCTGGTGGGTGCGGTAATGGGCAACGCCTCCGAATCTTTCGCCGGCTTCCTGGATATCTATGAGCGCGATGTCCTGCCGCCACGCGAGCTAGCCAAGGGCACCCTGGGCCTTTACGCCGTCCACTTTCGCCGCTTTCGAAAGCACTTCGAAGGCCAGGCCCTCGACCAGATCACCATCCGTATGATTGCGGAGATGCTGGACGCACTCACGCCTCGAACTGCAAACCAGTGTCGCGCACTGCTGATCGACATCTTCAATCACGCAGCGGCTAAAGGCCTGTGTCCGGACAACCCGGCAGCCAGCACCATCAACCGAATCGAGAAGAAGCAGCGCAAGCGGCACACCGTCGAAGGCCTGAAAGCTATCCGGGAGAAGTCGCCGGCCTGGCTGCAGAACGCAATCGACCTGGCGCTGATCACGGCGCAGCGCCGCACCGACATCCTCAACATGCGATTCGACGGGGTTCGGGAAGGATTTCTGTATGTAGTGCAGCAGAAGACAGCAAAGGCCAGTGACGCGGCATGGATCCGGTTCAAGGTGACCGAAGAACTACAGGCTGTGATCAGCCGGTGTCGGGATGACATCGTCTCGCCCTACCTGATCCACCGCCGGCCTGACCGCAAGAAGCAAAAGCAGGCGCAAACAAAGGACCACTGGACGCAAGTCGAGGAACGGTATTTGACCCGAGCCTTCAAAGAAGCTCGGGAGGCGGCGGGTTGTTACAAAGGATGGAAAGAGGAGGAAATGCCCGGCTTTCACGAAGTGCGGGCATTGTCGCTGCACTTGTATCAGAAGGCCGGTAAGGATGGGCAGAAGATCGCCGGGCACGCCAGTGAGACCATGACCAAAAACTACCAGCGAGACCACGCCGAAATCGTCTGGTCAGAAGCAATTCCAGACCTGAATATCAGCGAAATCACCGGATAGTTTTGCGCGAGTATTGCGCAGGTTTTGCGCGGGCACAAAAAAGCCGATCTAGATGATCGGCTTAAATGTCTGATTTTACTCATAAAATATGGTCGGGACGGAGTGATTCGAACACTCGACCCCTAGCACCCCATGCTAGTGCGCTACCGGACTGCGCTACGCCCCGACTAGGCGTGAAACCCGTTTCACTTCTCAGGAAACGTTGAGGAATATACCGCAAGCTTTTGAAAAGTGGAAGTATTTAAAACAGAGAATTACTTCTTGAGCACCACAAGCACATCTTCCAATTCGGAAATCATCTGACGGATCAGTTGCTTGTACTGGGTGGTATCGTCTTTGGCCTCATCACCGGACAGGCGCAGGCGTGCACCACCGATGGTGAATCCCTGATCGTAGAGCAGCGCGCGGATTTGCCGGATCATCAGCACATCCTGACGCTGATAATACCGGCGATTTCCGCGGCGCTTGACAGGGTTGAGTTGAGGAAACTCCTGCTCCCAATAACGCAGCACATGCGGCTTGACCGCACAGAGCTCGCTGACTTCACCTATGGTGAAGTAGCGTTTACCCGGGATCACCGGGAGCTCGTCGTTATGACTTGGTTCCAGCATATGCCTCAACTCGGGCCTTCAACTTCTGCCCTGGACGAAAGGTGACCACACGGCGAGCCGTGATTGGGATTTCTTCACCCGTTTTCGGGTTGCGGCCAGGACGCTGGCGTTTATCCCGAAGGTCGAAGTTACCGAAACCGGACAATTTGACCTGTTCGTTATCTTCGAGAGCATGCCTGATTTCTTCAAAGAACAGCTCGACCAATTCCTTGGCCTCGCGTTTATTCAGGCCTAGCTCTTCGTAGAGACGTTCGGCCATTTCAGCTTTCGTCAGAGCCCCCATACGTCACTTCCTTAACGTGGCGTTCAACCTTTGTTCGAGCGAGGTGAGGATATTTTGCGTCGTGGAGTTCACCTCATCGTCATTAAGAGTGCGCGATGGATGCTGCCAGGTCAAGCCGACGGCAAGGCTTTTTCTATGCGGATCAATGCCTTTACCCTGGTACACGTCAAATAGCCTGAGGTCTGTCAGCCATTCACCTGCATTTTCACGAATCACGTCCAGAACGGCGCTCGCCGCAACATCACGATCTGCCAGCAACGCCAGATCTCGACGCACTTCTGGGAAGCGTGACAACTCGTGGAATTTCGGCAAGCGACCTTGAGCCACTTCGCTCAGAACCAGCTCAAACACATAAACTGGACGGTCCAGGCCGAGGGTCTTTGCCAACTCTGGGTGAATCGCTCCCAAATAGCCGATCTCGCGACCATCGCGCTCGATACGCGCAGTCTGACCAGGATGCAGCGCAGGGTGCTTGCCCGGAACGAAAGCGAATGCATCCAGAGCCCCTGCAATCCCCAACACAGCCTCAACGTCCGCCTTGACGTCAAAGAAGTCCACAACATCGCGACCTTGTGCCCAGCCTTCAGGCAAGCGACTGCCACAAACGACGCCCGCAAGCATTGGCTGCTGCTTCAACCCTTCCAGCTGGCCGACGAAACGCAAGCCGCTTTCAAACAAGCGGACACGATCCTGTTGACGGTTCAGGTTGTGCTGAAGCGCCTTGACCAACCCCGGCCACAATGACGAACGCATGGCTGCCATGTCGGCCGAAATCGGGTTGGCCAGCAGTAGCGGTTCGACACCCGGATTGAACAACTCAAAGAGTTTTGGATCGATGAAGCTGTAAGTGATTGCTTCCTGGTAGCCACGTGCAACCAACAAACGCCGCAATGCCGGGAGATCACCTTGCGCTTCCGCCTTGGCCTGAGGGGCCAGACGGGCCTGTGGATAGCGAACCGGCAGACGGTTGTAACCATAGAGACGCGCCAACTCTTCGATCAAATCGACTTCGAGGCTGATATCGAAACGATGGCTCGGCACTTCAACACGCCATTGCCCTGCTCCGTCGGCAGTCACTGCCAGGCCCAGCCCGCTGAGCAGACGCTCAACCTCAGAACCATCCATCGCCATGCCCAACATCTGGGTAATGCGTTCAGCGCGCAAGGTTACAGGCGCTACAGACGGCAAGTGCTGCTCACTGACTGTTTCAATGATCGGGCCCGCGTCACCGCCAGTGATCTCCAGCAGCAGACCGGTCGCACGCTCCATAGCTTCGCGGGCTAGTTGCCAATCCACACCGCGCTCATAGCGATGGGACGCATCAGTGTGCAGGCCATAGGAACGGGCCTTCCCGGCAACCGCGATCTGATCGAAGAACGCGCTTTCCAGGAATACATCACGCGTGTTGGCGGTTACGCCACTGTGCTCACCCCCCATCACACCAGCAATTGCCAGGGCGCGGGCATGGTCAGCGATCACCAGGGTATCGCTACGCAGTGTCACTTCCTGGCCGTCGAGAAGTACCAGCTTCTCGCCCTCTTCCGCCATGCGCACGCGAATGCCACCGTTGATCTCCGCGAGATCAAAAGCATGCAGCGGCTGACCCAGCTCAAGCATCACATAGTTGGTGATGTCCACCGCAGCATCGATGCTGCGTACATCAGCGCGACGCAGGCGCTCAACCATCCACAGCGGGGTAGGCTTGGAAAGATCGACGTTACGAATGACCCGGCCCAAGTAGCGTGGACAGGCGGCTGGAGCCAGGACTTCCACAGGGCGGACTTCCTCATGGGCGGCAACCACTGCTTTCACTTCTGGACGCTGGACCTTCGCCGCGTAGAGCGCGCCAACTTCTCGGGCCAAGCCGGCCAGGGACAGGCAGTCACCGCGGTTTGGCGTCAGATCGACCTCGATACTGGCATCGTCAAGATTCAGGTAGGCACGAATGTCGTCCCCCACCGGGGCATCAACCGGCAACTCCATCAGACCGTCATTACCTTCGCCGATCTGCAGCTCTGCCTGCGAACACAACATGCCGTTGGACTCAACACCACGCAGTTTGGCTTTCTTGATCTTGAAGTCGCCCGGTAGCTCGGCGCCAATCATCGCAAATGGGACTTTCAGCCCTGGGCGCACGTTGGGTGCGCCGCAGACCACTTGGAAAGTTTCCGCTCCATTACTGACCTGGCACACACGCAACTTGTCGGCATCCGGGTGCTGCTCGGTGCTCAACACCTCACCCACCACTACCCCACTGAAAACACCGGCGGCTGGCGTTACGCTATCAACCTCAAGACCGGCCATCGACAGACGAGCAACCAACTCGTCGCGACTTACTTGCGGGCTAACCCAGCCACGCAACCATTGTTCACTGAATTTCATCCTGCTCTCCTAGTAGATTCGTTACGGACGCGCGACTAGCGAAATTGCGCAAGGAACCGCAAGTCGTTGTCGAAGAACAGGCGCAAGTCATTGACACCGTAACGCAGCATGGCCAAGCGCTCGGCGCCCATGCCGAAGGCAAAGCCCTGGAACTCTTCCGGGTCGATCCCGGACATACGCAGCACGTTCGGGTGAACCATGCCGCAACCCATCACCTCCAGCCAGCCAGTCTGCTTGCAGACACGGCAGCCTTTGCCGCTGCACATCACACATTCCATATCAACTTCGGCGGAAGGCTCGGTGAACGGGAAGTAGGAGGGACGGAAACGTACGGCCAGTTCTTTTTCAAAGAACACCCGCAAGAACTCTTCAATGGTGCCTTTCAGGTCAGCGAAGTTGATATCGCGGTCGACCAGCAGGCCTTCGACCTGGTGGAACATTGGTGAGTGGGTGATATCGGAGTCGCTACGATACACACGGCCCGGGCAGACGATGCGAATCGGCGGCTGCTGCGATTCCATGGTGCGGACCTGTACCGGCGAGGTATGGGTGCGCAGCAACATGTTCGCATTGAAATAGAAGGTGTCATGCATCGACCGGGCCGGGTGATGGCCAGGGATGTTGAGCGCCTCAAAGTTGTGATAGTCGTCTTCGACCTCAGGGCCTTCGGCGATGCCATAGCCAATATGGGTAAAGAACTGTTCGATACGTTCCAGGGTCCGTGTAATCGGGTGCAGACCACCAGAGGTCTGGCCACGGCCCGGCAGGGTTACATCAATGCATTCGGCTGCGAGCTTGGCGCTGAGTTCCGCCTCCTCGAAAGCGGCTTTGCGCGCATTGAGAACCTCTGTCACACGCTCCTTGGCCACGTTGATCAGCGCACCGACTTGCGGGCGCTCTTCGGCAGGGAGATTGCCCAGGGTCTTCATCACCTGAGTCAGTTCGCCCTTCTTGCCAAGGAAGTGAACCCGGATCTGCTCCAGGGCATTGATGTCTTCAGCGTGTTGCACGGCCTCAAGTGCTTGAGAAACCAGCGCATCCAGGTTTTCCATGTACAGACTCCAGATACAAAATAGGGGAAGAGCTTGAAGGCTCTTCCCCTATTTATGACGTTTAACACCAGAGCCCACGAAAGGTGAGCCCGGATGACTGTCGGGGGTACTTAAGCCAAGGTGGCTTTAGCTTTCTCGACAATCGCAGCAAACGCCGCTTTTTCGTTCACTGCCAGATCAGCCAGAACCTTACGGTCGATCTCGATGGACGCCTTTTTCAGGCCAGCGATCAAACGGCTGTAAGACAGACCGTTGGTACGAGCACCAGCGTTGATACGAGCGATCCACAGAGCGCGGAACTGACGTTTTTTCTGACGACGGTCACGGTAGGCGTATTGGCCTGCCTTGATTACCGCTTGCTTGGCAACACGGAATACGCGCGAGCGAGCGCCGTAGTAGCCTTTAGCAAGTTTCAGAATTTTTTTGTGACGTTTACGGGCAATGACGCCACGCTTTACACGAGCCATGAGTTACTTCCTCTATTCTTGATCCAAAAATTAACGAAGGCGCAGCATGCGCTCGACTTTTGCCACGTCAGACGGATGCAGCAAGCTGCTACCGCGCAGTTGACGCTTACGCTTGGTCGACATTTTGGTCAGGATGTGGCTCTTGAAAGCGTGCTTGTGCTTGATACCGTTAGCAGTTTTCAGAAACCGCTTAGCAGCACCACTTTTGGTTTTCATCTTTGGCATGTTCGGATACTCCGCATTCAGTTGATAAACATAATCAGAAGGCCTGCCGTGCCCTGTTGATTACTTCTTCTTTTTCGGGGCGATGACCATGATCAGCTGGCGTCCTTCCATCTTAGGATGCTGTTCGACCGAACCGTACTCTTGCAGGTCAGCTTCAACCCGCTTGAGGAGTTCCATCCCCAGCTCCTGGTGGGCCATCTCACGGCCGCGGAATCGCAAGGATACCTTGGCCCTGTCCCCGTCACTCAGGAAACGTACCAGGTTGCGCAGTTTTACCTGGTAATCCCCTTCCTCCGTCCCTGGACGAAACTTGATTTCTTTAACCTGAATCTGCTTCTGGTTCTTCTTCGCAGCGGCAATCTGCTTCTTCTTCTCGAAGATCGACTTGCCGTAATCCATCACCCGGCAAACAGGCGGGACTGCGTCGGCGGAAATTTCCACCAGATCCAGCTTGGCTTCTTCAGCTATACGAAGCGCTTCATCAATCGAGACGATGCCAATCTGCTCGCCGTCAGCGCCAATTAACCGAACCTCGCGTGCCGAGATATTCTCGTTGATCGGGGCTTTCGGTGCAGCTCGTTTATCTTGTCTCATATCACGCTTAATAATAATTACTCCGAATCTTGGCGACCACGCCGGGAAACCGCTTGTGCGAGGAACGCCGAGAATTGGTCCACAGGCATCGAGCCCAGGTCTTCACCTTCACGGGTACGCACAGCGACAGTCTGCATCTCGACCTCCCGATCTCCAATAACCAAGAGATAGGGAACCTTGAGCAAAGTATGCTCGCGGATTTTAAAGCCGATCTTTTCATTTCTCAAGTCGGACTTGGCACGAAATCCGCTTTGATTGAGTGTTTTTTCCACTTCAAGGGCAAAATCTGCCTGTTTATCAGTGATATTCATCACCACGGCCTGAGTCGGAGCCAGCCACGCAGGGAACGCTCCCTCGTAATGCTCGATCAGAATCCCGACAAAACGCTCGAAGGAACCAAGGATAGCCCGGTGCAGCATCACCGGATGCTTGCGGCTATTGTCTTCGGAAACGTATTCAGCGCCCAAACGAATAGGCAGGTTGAAGTCAAGTTGCAAGGTACCGCACTGCCAGACACGCCCCAAGCAGTCCTTCAGCGAAAACTCGATCTTCGGACCGTAGAACGCACCTTCGCCCGGTTGCAGGTCATACGGCAACCCAGCGCTATCCAAAGCGGCAGCCAAGGCATTTTCCGCGCGATCCCACAAGTCATCGGAACCCACGCGTTTTTCAGGACGAGTGGAGAGCTTCATTTCGATGTCTTTAAAGCCGAAGTCGGCATAGACATCCATGGTCAGCTTGATGAAAGCAGCGGACTCGGCCTGCATCTGATCTTCGGTGCAGAAGATGTGCGCATCGTCCTGAGTGAAGCCCCGTACGCGCATGATGCCGTGCAACGCACCTGACGGCTCGTTACGGTGGCAAGCTCCGAACTCGGCCAGGCGCATCGGCAGTTCGCGGTAGCTCTTCAACCCTTGATTGAACACCTGCACATGGCATGGGCAGTTCATTGGCTTGATTGCGTAGTCGCGGCTTTCCGACTCGGTGGTGAACATGTTCTCGGAATA
Organism: Pseudomonas sp. TKO26; assembly: GCF_003225665.1. Lineage (NCBI taxonomy): Bacteria > Pseudomonadati > Pseudomonadota > Gammaproteobacteria > Pseudomonadales > Pseudomonadaceae > Pseudomonas > Pseudomonas sp. TKO26. The sequence continues at coordinate 317,162 of NZ_QKLN01000005.1, read as the reverse complement.
GTTGGCCCAGTGCCCGGACTTTTCCCAAAGACTGCGATCGACCACTTGTGGCGTCTTGATTTCCAGGTAGCCGTTTTCACGCTGCACCTTACGCATGTACTGCTCAAGCACCTGATACAGAGTCCAGCCATTGGGATGCCAGAACACCATGCCTGGTGCTTCTTCCTGGGTATGGAACAGACCCAGACGCTTGCCGATCTTGCGATGGTCGCGCTTTTCGGCCTCCTCGATACGCTGGATGTAGGCGGCGAGCTGCTTCTTGTCCGCCCAGGCAGTACCGTAGACCCGTTGCAACTGCTCGTTCTTGGCGTCACCGCGCCAGTAGGCGCCCGAAAGCTTGGTCAACTTGAAGGATTTCAGGAAGCGCGTGTTCGGCACGTGCGGACCGCGGCACATGTCGACATATTCTTCGTGATAGTACAGGCCCATTGCCTGCTCATTCGGCATGTCCTCCACCAGGCGCAACTTGTAGTCTTCGCCGCGGGACTTGAACACTTCGATGACTTCGGCTCGCGGCGTAACCTTCTTGATCACGTCGTAGTCTTTCTCGATCAACTGCTGCATGCGCTGTTCGATGGCGGCCATGTCCTCGGGCGTGAAAGGACGCTCGTAGGCAATGTCGTAATAGAAGCCTTCATCGATGACCGGACCGATGACCATCTTGGCAGTCGGATACAACTGCTTGACGGCATGCCCCACCAAGTGAGCGCAAGAGTGGCGAATGATCTCCAGCCCCTCTTCGTCCTTTGGCGTGATGATTTGCAAGGTTGCATCGCCGTCGATCACATCACAGGCGTCGACGAGCTTGCCGTTGACCTTACCGGCCAAGGTGGCCTTGGCCAAGCCGGCGCCGATGGATGCGGCGACCTCAGCTACGGAAACCGGGTGATCGAATGAACGTTGACTGCCGTCGGGAAGAGTAATAGTGGGCATGGCGCCTCCTCTCCTAGTGGTGACCCCTACCAAAGGTCACGTGGGTTGGGATGAGCCAGTACGCGATTCAGTCCAGCCGTTCTGTAACAAACGCCTGCCTCACAGTGGCAAGAGCCTTGCGGCCAACCGGGAAACCGAACCAGAGTGACTGGGGTTCACATCAAAAATTAATGAGGCATAGACTGCGAGGGAAGTGAGATACCCAAAGCTTGAAAACACCCAAGCCGGGCATGCTAGCACAGATAAATCCCAGCATCGCGCAGCATGTTTCACGCCCGCCACTTTCCGGCCTTTTGTTGGCAGGAAAGTGAACTTGCGATGTACGCCGAGCCTCAAATACATCGAGAATCGTCGTCCTAGCCATCGACCTCAGGAGAACCCGCCCCATGCGCCTCACCCAACTGTTCGCCCTTGCCGCCCCGCTCGCCCTTCTTCTGCCGTTGAGCGCCCAAGCAGCCTGGCCTGCCGGAACTCGCGCCGACTACATGAAGGACTGCACCGCCGCAGCCAGCCAAAACATCGATGCCAAAAGCGCCGAAAAGCACTGCGCCTGCGGTGCAGACAAGCTGAATGAAAAATTCACCACCGAAGAAATCAAGGAACTGATGAGCAAAACCAAGCAACCCAGCGCAGAACTCAGAACCCGAGCACTGGACGCCATCGCTGCTTGCCGAGCGGTCAAATAACTCGCCCGCGCCGGGAATAGCCCGTATCCAGACCATTCAACGAGCTTGAAACGCGGCCTTTTTCACAATTTACACAGCTTTTACGGGTTTTTTTATCGCCATTTGTTTTCTGCAAAAGCCGCTTAAACCGCGGCCTGCAGCCAACTCGGAGAGCAAAATACGACGGCACACCAGGCAAAGAACTCCTACAGGGGGCTCCCAAGTCGAACATTTCGACTATGATAGCTCGGTGTGCCCAGTTGGCCTGAGCAGCACAGTACTACTGAAAATATATGTTTCTTGGAGATACACCATGTCTAATCGCCAAACCGGCACCGTAAAATGGTTCAACGATGAAAAAGGCTTCGGCTTCATCACTCCTCAAGGTGGCGGTGACGACCTGTTCGTACACTTCAAAGCTATTGAAAGCGACGGTTTCAAAAGCCTGAAAGAAGGCCAAACCGTTTCCTTCGTGGCTGAGAAAGGCCAAAAGGGTATGCAAGCTGCACAAGTTCGTCCTGAGTAATTTCTCAGCGAGCTAAAAAAACCCCGTACATGTGACGGGGTTTTTTGTGGGCGGGTAAAAAGCTACTCAGCCACAATTGACTCGATTCACCACCAGGCTGGCGTCCGTGTTGAGATTCAAGCGGTCGGAACGGTATTCCAGGGTGATCATGTCGTTAGGCTTGAGGAAGCGCGCATATTGCGCCCCAGAACGACTACGAGCCTGCTCCAGCAGCTCTGGAGAAGCCTTCTTGCCGATGGCGAATTCAGCAGCCGATGCTTCACAACGCGTGTGCCCGGACTCAGAGGCTACGGGTTCCTTTGTCGACCCGGCGGTGCTGCATCCACTGAGGACAACGGCGGCCAACAAGGTTCCGAATGAAGCGAGCTTCCAAGGCATGAAGCCTCCTTTTCAAAATTAAGCAGAGTTCGTGCGACAGTCGATTTTGCGTTTGGTTTCAAAAACCAATGGCCTTTTGCCCTGCCCCACAGCTGGCGGACAAGTCTGCCTCAGCCATCGATCCACTTTCACAGGACAATCGTCACCGAATATGAACGGCAATCAATAGATGTCGATATAGTCAAACGCCGGCTTCGGCCAGTTCTGCTTGAGCGCATTGAAAATCTGCATCACCCAGACCTCATCACTGGCCGCCACGTTGCCGACATAACCGGATCCCGCCGCCCAGGTTTCCAGGCGAAACAACAAGCCCTCGATCTCGGCACCGCCCACGACTCCCGAAGAGATGTAGGCCATTCCACCCTTGGTGACACGTAACTGGGTATGCACGCTATCACTGGCCGAAGCCAGAAGCTGACGCACCGCCTCCAGGGTCAGGGCATCAGGCTGGTTCAAATCGATTTGCACGGTGGCTTCCTTGAGCGCAGGAAAGGCGCCAGTGTCGCACAGCACCTGCCTGATGCCTAAGTCGCAGTGCCAAATGCCCGGCAACATGGTTAACTCTGCGCCGTAGCAAACACCTGCCCAGGCCTGACCTGAGGCCCGCCTTATCCGAATTCGTGAGACCTTCATGGCTACCGTGAGTATTGACGCCGACATCAAAGCCAAATGGCCCCAGGGCCAGTGCTCCTACAGCCCAGGAAGCCCGGAAGAGTTGGCAATCATTGGCATAGATCTGCTGGTCAAGGAGCTGGGAACCCAGTCAGCCCGCGCATTCATCGAGCAGGTATTCGAGAAATACCCAGCCGACCACTTGGGCGCCCAGGACCCGGAACGGGAATAGCACCCCGCAGGTCGTGCCTGCGGGGGTGCGACTTACTTGAGACGGGCCAGACGCTCGGTGAGCAGATCGAAGAAGCCCTGAGCATCGCCATTCTCAACCCAGAACACGTTCTTTTCCTGCTTCAGGCCGTCGTACCAGTCGACGATGGTCTGGCCGAAGGTCGGCCCTTCGCGACTGTCGACGACCATGTTGGCCTGGCGCCCGGTGAACAACTCGGGCTTCAGGAGGTAAGCGATCACGGTAGCGTCATGCACCGGACCACCGGGAATCCCGTAGTGCTCCATGTCGCCCTTGACGTACTCGTTGAGGATATCCCCCACCACTTTGCTGGCATTGTTGTTCAGGGCCGCGATCTTCTGCAGACGCGCGTCACTGGTCAGCACCTTGTGCGTCACATCCAAGGGCAAGTAGGTCAACTTGACGCCACTCTTGAGCACCACTTCCGCGGCCTGTGGGTCGGCGAACAGGTTGAACTCGGCCACCGGCGTAATGTTGCCGCCATTGAAATGCGCACCGCCCATGACCACCACCTCCTTGATGCCTTGGGTGATATCCGGAGCCTGGATCAGCGCCAGCGCCAGGTTGGTCTGCGGACCGAGCATGGCGATGGTGATGCTGTGGGGCTTGGCTGAACGCAAGGTGTCGATCAGGTAGTTCACCGCATTACCCTTGGCCAGAGGCGCCTTGGGCTCATGCACGGCCACCCCGGAGATGCCCTCCTTGCCGTGGATATTCTCGGCGTAGATCGGCGTGCGCAGCAGTGGCTTGGGCGCCCCTGCATAGACCGGCACTTCATCGCGCCCCGCCCACTCACGAGCCAGCCGAGCATTGCGCGAGGTCTTGTCCAGGCGCACGTTGCCCGCCACCGTGGTCAAGGCACGGATGTGCAGCTCTTCGGGCGAGGCCAGGGCGAACAGCAGGGCCACCACATCGTCGGCCCCCGGATCGGTATCGATGATCAGATCGATTTTTTCCGCCGCCTGAGCGCCGGTAGCAGTGAGCAGAGACAAAAGCAGCAGACTCCGGAACCAGTGATTGAATAGCTGAGCATAGCGGTGCATGGCGCACTCCTTGTGCAGGGTATGAAAAGGCCTAGAAAGTCACCCCGGCAACCAGGGCGATGTTGCAATAGGGCTGGCACTCTCCCGTGCGGACCACCGCCCGGGCCTGTCGACAGAGCACCTTGAAATTTTCGTGACTGAGCAGTTTGCGCGCCCCCAGCTGGCCATTGAGGTCCAGCTCATCGAGCCCCGACAGAGGCTGCGGCCGCTTGCGCAGAATCTCCTCGGCCAGCACATGACTCTCCACCTGCATCTCACTGAGCAGCACCTTCAGCGTGCCGAGAAAATCGGGAACGCCGTGGGTCAGGGCCAAGTCGATCAACTCGACGCCCGCAGGCACCGGCAGACCGGCATCACCAATCACCACGATGTCGCCGTGCCCCAGGGAGGCGATCAAGCGTGACAGGGCAATATTGAGCAAAGGGGTCTTTTTCATGAGGGTGCAAACGCCTGAACGTCGGACAGCGTGGGAATGGAAGGTTGTGCGCCAGCCCGGGTCACCGACAACGCCGCGGCGACCTGACCAAAGCGGATCGCTTCGACCTCGCTCTTGCCGGCAGCCAGAGCCGCGGCAAAACCACCGACAAAGGTGTCTCCCGCCGCGGTAGTGTCAACGGCCTTGACCTTGGGTGCCGGGAAATACTCACAGCTGCGGCCATCAGCAAACAGCGAGCCTTGCGCCCCCAGGGTAATGATGACCTTGCCGGCGCCAGCGGCGATCAAACGACCGGCCGCCACCTCGGCGCTTTCCAGGGAGTCCACGGTCACCCCACTGAGCGCCGAAGCCTCGCTTTCATTGGGAATCAGGTAATCGATAGAGCCATACCACTGGCCCGGCAGCGGCGCGCTGGCCGGCGCCGGATTGAGAATCACCGTCTTGCCCAGCTCGCGCCCGCGCTTGAGGGTGTAGCCCACCGTCGCCGTGGGCACTTCCAGCTGGCAAATGATCACCTCAGCCTCCTGCAGCACCCGATCGAATCCTGCGACCTTCTCGGGACTGAGCAGACCATTGCCGCCAGCGACAATGACAATCGCATTCTGACTGCTGTCATCCACCACGATCAGGGCCACGCCGCTGGAGCCCTCGACCACGCTGACAGCCTGGCAATCGATCTGCTCGGCGAGCAAGGCGCCACGCAGTTGCTCGCCATAGGCGTCATCGCCGACACAGCCAACCATCGAGACCTGCGCCCCGAGCCGCGCCGCGGCTACCGCCTGATTGGCCCCCTTGCCACCGGATACCGTGGCGAAGGACTTGCCAATCAGCGTCTCGCCCCCGCGGGGCAGGCGCTCGGCCCGGGTGACCAGGTCCATGTTAAGGCTTCCCACTACCACTACTTTTGCTGGCATACATCGATACTCAATCATTTGGGTTCAGCGGTATTCGGCAAAGGCACCGCCAAGCGGCGCCGTGGATTCCCGCAAGACAATATTCGGCTTCACGATGCGCTGGTCGACCGGCAACTCCCGCGAGGCGATCCTGCGCAGCAGCAACTCTGCCGCAGTCTCGCCCAGCTGCAGGATCGACTGGCCGACCGTGGTCAGCGCCGGGTAGACATAGCGACTCATGAGAATGTCGTCGAAGCCAATCACCGAGAGCTGGCCGGGCACGCGGATATTGCGTTCCGCAGCCGCCCGCAGCACGCCGATACCCATCATGTCGTTGCCAGCGAATATCGCGCTGGGCCGGCTGGGGCCATCGAGCAACTGTGCCGCCGCCAGATAACCACCGGTGCTACTGAAATCACTTTCCAGAAGGCGCGAGGCCGGTACTGCAACCCCTGCTTCGTGCAACGCCTGATGAAAGCCCGCCAGACGCAACTGCGCCACGCTGGTCTGGGCCGGCCCACCAATGCAGGCAATGTCGCGATGCCCCAGGTCCAACAGGTGCCGGGTCGCCAGGTAGGCACCGTACTGGTGGTCGATGCGCACCAGGTCGGCGTCCACGCCCTCCAGCCCGCGGTCGACGATCACCATCGGCGTGCGCACCCCGGCCAGGCCCTGGGCCAGGCCGCTGTCGCCTCCGGCGGAGGTCACGATCAAGCCGTCGATGCGTTTTTCCAGCAGCACCCGCAAGTAGTTGCGCTGCTTCTGCGGGTTGTCGTCGGAGTTGCAGAGAATCACGCAGTAGCCGTTGCGCTCGCAGTAGTCCTCGATCCCCCGCGCCAGCTCGGCAAAGTACGGGTTGAGGCTGTTGGGCACCAGCAAACCTATGGTGGCCGTGGTCTTGGCCTTCAGCGAACGCGCCACCGCGCTGGGTACATAATCCAGGCGCTTGATCGCCGCTTCGACCTTGACCCGAACCTCCTCGCTGACCGGGCGTGTCTTGTTCAGTACATGGGACACCGTGGTGTAGGAAATCCCCGCCAGCGCCGCCACATCCTTAATGGTTGCCATGAATCAAACCCGCCGATTGGCGCGCTGGCTGCGATAGGTGTCCAGCACCACGGCAATCACAATGACCGCACCGGTGATGATGCGCTTGGTCGGTTCGGATGCGCCGATTTGCGCCAGGCCCGCAGCCAGCACGGAAATAATCAAGACGCCAAAGAAGGTACTGATCACCGAACCGCGTCCGCCCATCAGGCTGGTGCCGCCGATCACCACCGCGGCGATGACCTGCAACTCCAGACCGGAGCCCGCATTCGGGTCTGCCGCTTCCAGGCGAGAAATTTGAAACAGCGCCGCAATGCCCGCCAACAACCCCATCAGGCTGAACACCAGGATCTTGTAGGGTTTGGGGTTGATCCCCGCCAGGCGCACCGCTTCTTCGTTGGTACCGATGCCGATCAGGTAGCGGCCGAACACGGTGCGCGTCAGCACCGCCTGGGCCAGAAAGATAATCAGCAGGGCAATGATAAACGACGGCGAAATGCCAAAGGCAATCGGATTCGACAGCCAGGCAAAGGCGTCGCCGATATAGGCGGTGCGCGAGCCGGTCATCTGGTAGGCCACGCCCCGGGCCATTTCCAGCACCCCCAGGGAAACGATGAACGACGGAATGCGCCAGGCCACGGTGATCGATCCGGTGATGGTTCCCGCCAGCGCCGCACACGCCATGCCCAGCAACGCCGCAGGTACCACGCTCCAGCCCCAGCCGAGGATCGCCACGCTGACCGTCGAAGCGGCCAGGGCCAGCACCGAGCCAACGGACAAATCGATGCCGCCGATGATCAGCACAAAGGTCATGCCCACCGCCAGCACCATCAGGTCGGGAATCTGGTTGGCCAGGGTGCTGAACGTGTCATAGGAGAGGAAGTGGCTGCTGAGCAGGGAGAACAGAACAATCATCCCCAACAAGGCCCCCGCCAGCCCCAGGTAAGTGCCGAGGCCGTAGTAATGGCCGCCTCGCTTGCCGCTTGCAGGTGCAGTATTCATGGTGCATTCCTAGGCGCCACTTCATTGAGCAGCGCATCTCGTTTCTGATAGCCGGCAAAGGCGGCGGCAAGCAATTCGTCCTGGGTCCAGCTGTCACGCTCGAAGGTGTCGATCAGACGTCCGGCAGACAGCACGCCGATGCGGTCGCAGATCAGCATCAACTCGCGCAAGTCGCTGGACACCACCACCAGAGCCTTGCCCTGGCGGGTCAACTCGCCCAGCAGGCCGTAGATATCGAACTTGGCGCCGACATCGATGCCGCGAGTGGGTTCGTCGAACAGCAGCACCGAGCAGTCGCGCTCCAGCCAGCGACCGATCACTACTTTCTGCTGGTTGCCGCCGGACAATTCACTGACCCGTTGCGCCGGGCTGGAACTGCGAATGCGCATGGCGTCGATCTGCCGCCGAGCCAACTGCTCCTCGTCCTGGCCATTGACCAGGCCACGACGGGAAATCGCCGGCATATTGCCCAGGGCGATATTGGCGCTGATCGACTGGGTCAGCAGCAGGCCCTCTCCCTTGCGGTCCTCGGTGATCAGGGCAATACCGTTGGCCACGGCGTCCACCGGCGAACGAATGCTCACAGGCCGCGCCGGCGTCCCCAGGGCAATGCTGCCACTGTCGGCAGCATCGGCGCCGAAGATCAGGCGCAACAGCTCGGTACGCCCGGCGCCTATCAGCCCGGAAATCCCGAAGATCTCGCCGCTGCGCACCGTAAACGACACATCGCGAACCTTGTCCGAACGGCAAAGGTTGCTCACCGTCAGCGCCGGGGCGCCGATCTTGCGCTCACCCAGATCGATATGCTCGCCCAGCTCGCGCCCCACCATCAGGTTCACCAACTGCTCGCTGTTGTAGTTGGCCATGGGCTCGACACAGACCAGGCAACCATCGCGCAATACGGCAATGCGCTGGGCAATCCGGGACAGTTCTTCCAGGCGATGGGAGATATAGATGATCGATACACCCCGAGCCTGCAGACGGGCGATCTGCTCGAAAAGCATCTCCACCTCGCGAGCCGTGAGCATGGCCGTGGGCTCATCAAGAATCAGCACATGGCAGTCGCCGATCAGGTTGCGGGCAATCTCCACCATTTGCTGATGGCCGATGCCCAACTCGCCCACCAGGGTGTCAGGATCGATGGCGTCCAGGCCGACCTGGGCCATGGCTTCGATCGCCGCCTTGCGCAGTTGCTTGCGGCTGATCCAACCGCCATTGCTGGGCAGGTTGTCGAGAAACAGGTTCTCGGCCACCGACAGGGTCGGCAGCAGGTTGAGCTCCTGCATGACCATGCGGATACCCAGCTCCTCAGCCTGGGTGCGGCTAGCGGGACGATAGTCCTGACCATTGAACTGCATGTGCCCGATGGTCGGACTGACCAGGCCACCGATGATCTTCGACAGGGTACTCTTGCCGGCACCGTTTTCCCCGGTCAGGGCCAGCACCTCGCCGCGCAGCAGCGTCAGGTCGATGCCGGTCAGTACCGGTTGTGCATAGGTCTTACCGATACCGCTGACCGAAAGGACAGCGTTCGCAGCGGAAACTGACATAGGAAACTCTCCATGCGCTCACCCTTGCGGGCGAGCGCCGTTGGGCCGTCGCAACGACTATTTGGTGACCAGCTCAACCGGAGTTTCGATCACGCCATTGGCACCGCTGTCGACCTTCTCGCCCTTGAGGATCTTCAGCGCCGTCTCGATACCGAACACCGCCTGCTTGGCGGCGAACTGATCGGCAGTGGCCAGGACCCGGCCATCCTTGAGCATCGGCTTGATGGCGTTGATATTGTCGTAGCCCACTACCTGGACCTTGCCCGCCTTGCCGGCGGCCCGCACAGCGGACACCGCCCCTACCGCCATGCTGTCGTTGCCGGCCAGCAACGCCTTGAGATTCGGATACTCGCTGAGCATGGCCGAGGCGACGCGGTTGCCGGCGTCTATCTCCCAGTCACCCGATTGCAGCGACACCACCTTGATCTGCGCGGCCTCCATTGCGTCCTTGAAGCCGGCGGTGCGCTGTTGCGCGTTGGTGGTGGTGGAGACACCTTCGATGATCCCGACTTCATCCCCAGCCTTGAGTTGCTTGGCCAGGTACTCACCCACCAGGCGTGCGCCCTTGCGGTTGTCCGGCCCGACGAAAGGCACGCTGATGTTCTTGCTCTTGAGCACCCCGGGATCGAGTTGGTTATCGATATTGATCACCGTGATCCCGGCGTCCACCGCCTTCTTGATCACCGGCACCATCGCCTTGGAGTCGGCGGGAGCAATCACCAGGGCATTAACCTTGGAGACGATCATCTGCTCGACGATACGGATCTGGTTGGCGGTATCGGTTTCGTCCTTGATGCCGTTGGACACCAGGTCGAAATCGCCGGAGTGCTCTTTCTGATAAGCCTTGGCACCGTCTTCCATGGTCAGGAAAAACTCGTTGGCCAGGGATTTCATGACCAGGGCGACCTTGGGTTTCTGCGGGGTGTCGGCCAGAGCCGAAGAGACAGGAAGGACAGCGGATGCAGCGGCCAAAACGGCGACAGCGAGTAGACGTCCAGCAAAGGGCAGCTTCATGGGTTCACTCCGATCTTATGATTATTGTGAGCAGCGTTCGCCCGGCGGGGCCACCAGGTTAGCGGTGGCGCTGGCCGACGCCATGCATCGGAAAGATAGACGTTCAGCGTTTCCCGAGCACCGCGCAAACGTTTGCGTAAAACGAACTATGCGAACCTCGCCAGAGTTTGTCAACGCGGTTCAATCTGCAATCAGAGAGCCTAAGCAGCCATTCGCAGCCGGCCGCTTGGAGAAGAACCTGTCCGAAAAATGCTCCCGGACAGGCTGATGATTCAGGCGGAGGTATTCACCAGACCACCGGAGGAGGAGGAAGACTCCTTGGCCAACTCCTGTACCAGTTTGCCCGAAACCTCTGCCAGGGCACCGTTGGTAGCGGCGACCTGCCCTTGAATGGCCATGACTGTCGTCTGCTTGGCCTCGGGGGTTGGGTAGTTGGCGGCCTGGGCGGCAGCCAGCTGCTGTTGCTGCTCTCGAAGTTGCTGCTGCAGTTCCTCCATGCGCTTGAGCAGCATCTTTACCACGATGCTGTGATTGTCTGAGCTTGAGCTTTTGCTTTCAGACTGTTCGGCCTGCTTGCTGGAACCGACTCGCAAGCTACCCGACTCGTCGGTGCCCAGCGCGCTAGACGCCTGCTCGGCGGTGGCATCGTTCAATGCAGCGATGGTCGCGGGTGACTTGCCATTGATCAGAATGGCTCCTGCCCCTGGAAATCCGACTGACAGTGACATGGGAACTCCTGGTGAAAAATCCTAGAAGGATCATCGACCGCCGCAGAACATTCTTTAATGAATATGCAAGAAGTCGCTTCAGGGCTGACGACGAGTATTTTCGGATAGCCGAACACAGCGCTGCACAAATGTTCGGAAACCCGGACACCGCTTGACTCAACGCGACCACAAACAGAAATAAAATTGATATGAATCAGTAACTTAAAATACCTAACCGACCAAGGTAGCGCTGGTACAGATCCTGCTCAATCCTCGCTGCCCCGGCGCAAACAGATCTGCCGCCGAGGTGTTTCTAGATGAACCTGCATCAGCACCGTCTCACTACTAGAGAGAAAATAATGAAATCTGCCTTCAAATCCTTCGCCCCGGGCGCTTTGGCCCTCCTCCTGCTTCTGCCTGCCGCTCTGCAGGCCAAAGAAGCTGAAACCCAGCAGAAACTCGCCAACGTCGTAGTCCTCGCCACCGGCGGCACTATCGCCGGCGCCGGCGCCAGCGCGGCCAACAGCGCCACCTATCAGGCGGCCAAGGTCGGTATCGAACAACTGATCGCCGGTATCCCGGAACTGAACCAGCTGGCCAACGTGCGTGGCGAGCAGGTCATGCAGATCGCCTCGGAAAGCATCACCAACGAAAACCTGCTGCAATTGGGTCGCCGCGTTGCCGAACTGGCCGACAGCAAGGACGTTGATGGCATCGTCATCACCCACGGTACCGACACCCTGGAAGAAACCGCCTACTTCCTCAACCTGGTGGAAAAGACCGACAAGCCAATCGTAGTGGTCGGCTCCATGCGCCCAGGCACCGCCATGTCCGCCGACGGCATGCTCAACCTGTACAACGCCGTGGCCGTCGCCGGCAGCAAGAATGCTCGCGGCAAAGGCGTACTGGTAACCATGAACGACGAAATCCAGTCCGGTCGCGATGTCAGCAAAATGATCAACATCAAGACCGAAGCCTTCAAGAGCCCATGGGGCCCGTTGGGCATGGTGGTGGAAGGCAAATCCTACTGGTTCCGCCTGCCGGCCAAGCGCCACACCATGGATTCGGAATTCGACATCAAGAACATCAAGAGCCTGCCTGACGTAGAAATCGCCTACGGCTACGGCAACGTCAGCGACACAGCCTACAAAGCCCTGGCCCAGGGCGGCGCCAAAGCCATCATCCACGCCGGCACCGGCAACGGTTCGGTGTCTTCCCGTGTAGTCCCTGCCCTGCAGGAACTGCGCAAGAACGGTGTACAGATCATCCGCTCTTCCCACGTCAATGCCGGTGGCTTCGTCCTGCGCAACGCCGAACAACCTGACGACAAGTACGACTGGGTCGTGGCTCATGACCTGAACCCGCAGAAAGCCCGCATCCTGGCCATGGTCGCCCTGACCAAGACTCAGGACAGCAAGGAACTGCAACGCATGTTCTGGGAATACTGACAGAACCCTGCTCGACCGGCCCCGGTCGAGCACGCTTGCAACCACTCGCCCGCCCGGGCGGGTGGTCCCGCTACCGCCTCCTCCCTCCCAGTAAAAATATCTGCTCGCCTCGTGAGACAAATGCGTAAAACGTGGTCAGAAGAACTTCTTGAATTTTAAGCAGTTGCGAAATTTCCTACAGTTAAATACTGTATGTGCGTACAGCTTAATAAGGATTGTTCCGTGGCCACGACCCAAACGCCCCTCAGCTCCTACGAACGCCTGGGTGTACGCATCCAGAAAATCATCAACTCCCCCACCGCACAAAAAGCCAAGGCCGCGCTGATCTTCCGCCTCGCCGACGAACCCCAGGACGAATGGGAGCGCCTGCTGGAAGAAATCGCCGAAAACGACAACGTCACCCTCGCCTATCGCGACGACGGCGGTGTGCAGATTTTCTGGGTTGTGCCGAAGGAAGACTGAGTCGATGAGTGTTCGTTGTTTTGCCCTGCTGTTGCTGTTTCTCGCCTGTACCGCCCAAGCCGATGCGCCCCGTACCTTCAGCGAAGCCAAGAAGGTCGCCTGGAAGCTCTATGCCCCACAATCCACCGAGTTCTATTGCGGCTGCAAGTACACCGGCAATCGGGTGAACCTGGCGGCCTGCGGCTACGTACCGCGCAAGAACGCCAAACGCGCCGAACGCATCGAGTGGGAGCACATAGTGCCGGCCTGGCAGATCGGCCATCAGCGCCAGTGCTGGCAGCAAGGCGGACGCAAGAACTGCACGCGCACCGATACGGTCTATCAGCGCGCCGAAGCCGACCTGCACAACCTGGTACCGAGCATTGGCGAAGTGAATGGCGACCGCAGCAACTTCAGCTTCGGCTGGCTGCCGGAGCAATCGGGCCAGTACGGTTCGTGCCTGACCCAGGTCGACTTCAAGGCCAAGAAGGTCATGCCACGGCCGTCGATTCGCGGCATGATTGCCCGCACCTACTTCTACATGAGCAAGCAGTACGGCCTGCGCCTGTCGAAGCAGGACCTCCAGCTCTTCGAAGCCTGGAACAAGACCTATCCGGTGCAAGACTGGGAACGCCAGCGCAATCAGAGCGTGGCCTGTGTCATGGGGCGCGGCAATGAGTTCGTCGGTGCGGTCAACCTCAAGGCCTGTGGCTGAAAGCAGATCGCCCGCTGAACGCGGGCGATTCTGGATCCTGTGCAAACAGGCTTATTGCGCGGTTTGATGCTCGATGACAGTGACGTCGATATCGCGCTTCTTGGCCTTGACCAGCTTTTCGATCACTTCATTCTTCTTGGCCTCGGCTTCGGCCTGGGAAGCAAACGGACCGACCACCACCAGGCGCTTGCCCCCAACGGTCAGCACATTGGAAATGATCCCGTGCTCGATCAGCCAGCCGGTCAGATCGCTTACCGCCTGAGGCAACTCGCTGCCCACCAGCACATCCCACTGCGGCGCGTTGGACGCCTGAACCGGTTGAACCTGCGCCGCCGCAGTCTTGTTTGCTTCGACCTGCTTGCCTTCGCCGCATCCGGCCAAGGCCAGCACCGCCATCATCATCGCTACTGTGCGCACAACCTACCCCTAGAAAGTCTGAGGCGGCGATTTTAGCACTCCAGCCACCAGAGACCTCGTCACAAAATCAGGCCGAAACAGGAAGAATGATATTTATTGCCTATGTATAGTTGCGCCTGGGGAATTAATAGATCGCCTGCGCGTCAGAAAGAGGCACCCACTCAGTGGAACTTCGCACTAATCTATACCTAAGACCGACCTCTGCACTGTTTGAATCTGGTGCCCTACAAAGCTATCAAGGAGAAGATCATGCTGATACTCACCCGCAAAGTCGGTGAAAGCATAAACATCGGTGACGACATTACGATCACCATCCTCGGCGTCAGCGGCCAACAGGTCCGCATCGGAATCAACGCGCCAAAAGATGTCGCGGTACACCGCGAAGAAATCTATCAACGCATTCAGGCCGGACTCACTGCCCCGGACAAGCGCGAAACCCCTTGAACTCAATGAGCACCCGCTCCTCGCCTGCAATCCAAGGCTGGTGCGGCGCGTGCCTTGTTCATCTTGAGCTTCTCCCTCACCTACACCGCCTGTCCTCTACGGACAGCGGCCACAACAGACTCCCGCGCAGCGGATTTTCGTCAACCACTGAACAACGCCCCTTTCTGGCAACCCACCCTGCCGCTGCCTCCCGGCCCGCGGCGCCGCAGCGATGCAGGCGTCGCACCCGGGCACAGCGGTCAGGCGCCTGCTGACGGCTCCACCGGCTTGAACCCCAGGTCCTCGGTAAACCGCAGCAGGTAGCCATCAGGATCCTGCACCAGCAGGTTCAATTCACCATGCAGCAACTCATCATGGCGATACCAGCATTCCTGGATGTCCCTGCGCAAGGCGATACCGGCCTGCTTCAGTGCCAATGCCAACTGGCGAATATCCGGGCACTCGATGGACAGGTTCATGCCGCGACCAAAGGGTGCCTGCAAGGGGCCTACGCGCCACTCAGACTCCTCCTGATCATCCTGTTCCAGCATCAATTGCCCACCGTTGAATGAAAGAAAGGCAAAGAAATGTTCGGGACGCTGATACTCCACCTTGAAACCCAGGGTATCGCGGTAAAAAGACAGGCTGCGTTCCAGATGGCTGACCAGCATTTCCGGAACCAGGTTATTCATTTGAAACATCGAGGGCTTTCCTTGCTCATTCAATCGAGCCGCGAACCTACCACCAAGCCAAGCCCGAAAGCAGCATCGCTTACCAATGATTACAACTGAGCCAAGCTCACGCGAGGCAACGGCCTGCGACGGTAACCCGTATCAGCGTCTGCGCAGGCGTGATACCAAGGAATGAGGCAATCCGAACAGCCCCGGAAAAACGCAAAAAGCGGCCCGCATTCGGATCGACAATATCCGCGCAGGCCGCCCGATCATGCCCTCGGGTACTGACCTCTAGGCCTCAAGCATGACGCTCCAGCAGCACCTTGCTCCATAACGTGAATGCCACGGAAGGCGTCCACCCCGGGTTGGAGGTGTGCTCCTGAAGACAGAGATAGCGATTGCCTTCATAAGTCACGCCCTCCTCCCTCATGTAGCGCTGGCTGGTATGCCACTCGGGAAAGCTCGGATCGACCACACCTCCCGCGGTCCTGACGCTCAAACTGCGGCTGGGCAAGGATTCCCGGCCCTGAGTGTCAGTAGCCGTGACAAAGTAGCTGTACTGAGTATCCGCATTCAGCCCCTTGTCCTCATAGGCTGCAGTCGCCGTCTTGCCCACCGCATTGCCATCGCGGTACAGGGTATAGAACTCCACCGGCAGCCGGCCGCCGGAAGCCCCCCAACTCAAGCTGACGCTGCTGCGAGTGGTCCCCTGCACCAGCAGATTGCCCGGCGCCCCGGGCCTCTCCGGCTCGCCGCCATTGCCATGGATCAACGGTGCGTAACGGTTGCGGAATTCCCAGTCGTAATGCACGCCCTGCCGATTGACTCCGGCGTCCCAGTTCACCGACCAGGTCATCAAGCCCTTGATGGCGTGCCCACTCTCCTGCAAGCGCCTGAACGCATTGTTCAACGCAGCAGGTTCGATGACATATCCGGTGGCTGCCGCATCGACGTTGCTCGGCAAACCGATCACCAGCTTGTCCGCGGCAATCCGGGTGAAACCACGCGTACCCGAGGCCAGGCTGTCGCTCAGGTAGAACAGAAAGTCCTCCTTCATGGCGTCGTTGTTCTGGGCGATCCACGCCCCCTGCCCGCCATTGACCTCCTGCACCCAGAGCCCATCGCCGCCCTGGTTGTAATACTGCGGCGCGACAAAGTCGTAGTAGCCCTCCAGGGCCTGCAGATACGCCACGTATTTGCCATTGCTGGTCAGGTACGGAAACTCGGGGGCCATGCTGATGATGAAGTGCTTACCCTGGCCGGCGTAATGATCCTTCACCAGCTTCAGCGCGGCCGGCAACACGCTCTTGTTGTCAGCGAAGTCGATAGCGCTCTGCTCCAGATCGATATCCAGGCCATCGAAACCGTAGGTCTCCACCAAGCGGATGATCTCGCTGGCCAGGGGCTGCTCGTTGCCCTTGTGCAATTCGATATGCGCATCGGCACCACCCAGGGAGATCAGCACCGCCCGCCCCTGGCTATTGAGCACGCCCACCTGACGCCGGAACTCTTCATCCGACAGGTTGTAAGGCTTGAACGTAGGAATGCCGTGCCCCTTCATGAAGGCCACCGCCACCACGCTATATTCCTTGGGCACATCCAGCAGATTGAGATTGGCGAACTGCCCCTGCTGGTAACCATCAGCAGGACCGGCGGCCCAGTTGTGCCAGAAGCCCATGAGGATCTTCTTGCCGGCAATGCTCGGCATCAGAGATGCGGCATCCGCGGGCTGAGTCTTGATCGATGTAAAGTCAATTTTATTCATGCTCTAATCCTTCAGAACGGATAAATAATGCTCTAAGCCTGCAACTTACTTGAAGTCCAGATCGAACGCCTGATAGAACCCGTTGCCGGTATTGGCAACGATCCACAGCAACACCACAACATGATGGCCTTTCTTGTTTTTCGGCAGTACAACTTCATGATGGGTCTTGGCCTTCAGCACCGAGCCAAACTTGTCGAATGGAACTTCAGTATAAAAGTCCTGATAAAAAGCCTTGGGTTCCAATTGTGCACGACTGATACGCTGCTTCGGGTCCCAGCCATCTTTGGTGATGAACCAGCTATAACCACGGGTAACGTGAGGCGCGGTGTATTCCCACTGCACGCGAAAGACTTGCCCCGGATCGACACTGAGCAGCGGCCAGTTGAATGCACGGTTGAGTTTCTTCGACATCTCATCGTTGGTGAAGTTGATGCAGTCGCGCTCATCAACCTTGCCACCGCTGAGAATATGACCGTCTGCGGGTGGTACGACGCTTGCCACATCGCTGTCGTAGGGCTTCGGAAAAGGGCCGGCAACCAGAGACGGGAAATTTTTTCCTCCTTCCATCTCATTCACCTGCCAGGTCCCCAGCAGACCCAGTTCCACCGCGACCGAGCCACGACTGGAAGGCGACACGATGCGGCCATGTTTAAGTTGAGCTTGTGGCTTATTCATATATTTCACTCCATTGATTAATTAAGTTCGCTCCTCGTTGAGCACCTTTAACTTAGCGCACTTTTATCGACTTTTTTCATGCGCTCGCAAACTAACCACCCGGGACAATTTTCAAAAGTCGGCGCCAGCCCCATTAAACCCTGGACTTCCCGATTTGAACTGACAACTTGAAGAGTCAATGTATTACACGCTTTTCTACAGCAAGACTTGCTCTTTAACTTTATGAGAAGCCCCAGGCAGCCCAACTAACAGCGAAAAAGCACCCAGCAGAAAAAACAAACCCGGCCATTGCCGGGTTTGTCCTGAAAACGCCTGAAACGATCCATTGCTTATAGGCAGGTTGCCAACGCCGCGAGGCGGCGCTTAGAGACCGCGTTGTCCTCGACCGCATAGTAGTGAATGGTGGTCCCGGAAGGCTCGATCTTGATGTCCGCGAAGGATTCGGCGGCGCGGGTATACACCGTATAGCCACCGCCCTTGCCCGGCTGCAGATAAGCCGCAGCGTCAACACCAAAGACCGCTTCATCCTGCCAGGCGAACTGCACGCACTGCGCCACCAGTTGATCGGCCTTGGCCGAGCTCAGGGTCTTGTTGGGCGTTCTGGCCCGAGCGTCATCCATGGTGGAACCCGCACAGCCGGCCAACAAAACCGCAACCATCATCGCCATCAACACCCGCATGCCGTCACCTCATCCATAAAACGCGAGAGTATCGCTCAGGCGACAGAAAAAAGGCGTCAGACCGCAGAAAAAACCTACTGCAAGGCAAGCGCCATTCTGACAGCCCGCAGCAACGGCCTCGCCCAAGGCCATGGCTTTACGGGCCTTGCCACAAGGACCGGCGTTGTATATTCGGGACTCCCCATTGTCATGATCCAGCTGAAGGTTTAACCTTCGCGCCCCTTCCCACACTTTTGCCAAGGAGATCCACCATGCAACAGCTGATCACCCCTTGCAGGACGTGCCTGGTTTAAACGCTGTATCCGCTACTCGCTAGCGCCTTCGCTTAATCCCGCTTCGTCCTGCCACTACCTGACTATTTTTTTCCAATCAGGAATTGGACATGGACACTTGCATCCGTCATTTGTCGAACGGCGTCTCACTGATCGCCTCAGACACCACCTGGATCGAAGATAAAGCGCTCCAGCAACTGCAAACCACCGCTCAACTGCCCGGCATGCGCCAGGTGGTCGGCATGCCGGACCTGCACCCAGGCCGCGGCTACCCGGTGGGGGCAGCATTCTTTTCCACCGAGATGGCCTACCCGGCCCTGGTGGGCAACGACATCGGCTGCGGCATGACGCTGTGGCAAACCGACCTTTCCAGCAGCCGCCTCAACCTCGACAAGCTGGAAAAGAAAATCGGCAACATCGATCTCCCCCTGGATGAACAGTGGGATCAAGAACGGGCGCAGCTGGGGCTGCCGGTAAACGGTCATGAACACTCGCTGGGCACCATTGGTGGCGGCAATCACTTCGCCGAGCTGCAACAGCTCGACCAGGTGTACGACGCCAGCGCCTTGCAGGCCCTGGAACTGAACCCCAAAGCCTTGTTGCTGCTGGTGCACAGCGGCTCCAGGGGACTGGGAGAGGCCATCCTGCGGCGCCATGTGGACCAGCACGGGCACAACGGCCTGGTAATGGCCAGCGCCGCCGGCACTCAGTACTTGCAAGAGCACGATGCGGCCCTGCGTTTCGCCGAAGCCAACCGGCGATTGATCGCCGAACGCCTGCTGCACAACCTGCGGGCCAAGGGACGCTCGATCCTGGACATCAACCACAACCTGGTATCGCCAGCGAATGTCGCTGGAGTTACAGGCTGGCTGCATCGCAAGGGCGCTACGCCGTCGGACCAGGGTCCGGTGGTCATCCCGGGCTCCCGGGGCGACTACAGCTATCTGGTTCATCCAATACCGGCAGCTGCCAGCCTCTACTCCCTGGCCCACGGCGCCGGACGCAAATGGCTGCGCAGCGACTGCAAGGACAGGCTGGCGACGCGCTTCAGCTTCGACCAGCTCAAGCGCACTCAGTTGGGCAGCCGAGTGATCTGCGAAGACCGCGGATTGATGTACGAGGAAGCACCCGAAGCCTACAAGAACATCGACAGCGTGGTCGGCAGCCTGAGGGATGCCGGCCTGGTGCAGATCATCGCGCGGCTCAAGCCGGTACTGACCTACAAACGCCGGGGGTGCTGCTGATGCTGCTGTTACAGCTGTCTTGCGCCCAGGGGCCCGCCGAGTGCGAACTGGCGGTGACCAAGGCCCTGCAACTCCTGTATCGCGAAGCCGAGGCACAAGGCGTGCGCGCCAGCCTCGTCGAGCAGGTAGCTGGCCAAGGCCGGGGCACCTACAGATCGGTACTGGTCAGCCTTGACGGCGAACAGGCTGCACGACTGGCCGAACGCTGGACCGGCACCCTGCTATGGACCTGCAAGAGCCCCTATCGCCCGGGATACAAACGCAAGAACTGGTATTTCGCCGGCCAACTGTTCAAGGCTCCAGAGGACAGCATGGACGGCACCATCCGCTTTGAAGCCATGCGCGCATCAGGCCCGGGCGGGCAACATGTGAACACCACGGACTCTGCGGTGCGCGCCACGCACCTGGCCAGTGGTATCAGCGTGAAAGTGCAGTCAGAACGCAGCCAGCACGACAACAAGCGCGTTGCGCGCCTACTGATTCTGCAACGCCTGGCAGATCGGCAACAGCAATCTGCCGAGGCGCTGCGCCTGCAACGCCGCGATGCCCACCACAGCGTTGAGCGCGGTAACCCGGTGCGCAGCTTCAACGGTGACGGGTTCACCCCTCAGAACTGATCATCCGTCCCACAGGGAGTCGTGCCTGACCACGACTCCCTGCCGCAGAACTGACGAGCACAGTTTTGAAAAGACCAGTGCGCACGTAAAAGATCTTCAACCCGCCCGACAACCGACGCCGCAGCAGTACGGGCACTCGCAACAGCGCAACCGACAAACAGCGGAACCTTCGAAGACGAGGATCAACGCAAGCATCGGCAACCCAAGCTCCATCGCTTCAAGAGCGGCGCAGAGAATGACCGACAATCAACGGCATAGCGACAGTGGATCAACCCACAGGACGATCCACAAACGCCAGGATGGACGCATGGGAAGAACCCTCGGATGTACCGACGGAACTGATGCGACGAACAGCCGGCGACAACGCCGAACCGCTGATTGAGAATTGGCGAGTGTTCTGCCAAACGCTCTGACGCCTCATCGCCAAACTAGCCTGCACACTCAAACTGCCTTCACGATCAGCAGCGCCATAAGAGGAAGACAGGGAGTGCAGCGAGGACTGAACGGGTTTTGCAGCACGGTAAAAAACGCACAAAACAAAAAAGGGGCTCACCTCTCGGTGAACCCCTTCTAGACCGCCCAGCAGAGCGGATTTTGTTTGGTAGGCGCGATTGGACTCGAACCAACGACCCCCACCATGTCAAGGTGGTGCTCTAACCAACTGAGCTACGTGCCTGCTGTGAGGCGGCATTCTACGGAATTCCAAAGGGGTGTCAACACCTTTTTTGCAGCTAAGCCTATGAATATGCGAATTTTTTAATTTCGGCACCTGGAAGAAGTTTTTCCTTCTGTCTGGTAGCGCTTTTACAACTCAGGTAGCATCGGCGCACTCGTAAAATATATTAAACACATGAGGTCGCAGGATGGCGCACATTCCCTACCCACAGTCCTACTACGCCGCATCCGCCAATGCAGCCCCGGAACGCCCGCTGCTGCAAGGCGAAGTGGAAACCGATATCTGCGTGATCGGTGCGGGTTATACCGGTCTGTCCAGCGCCCTGTTTCTATTGGAAAACGGCTTTCGCGTAACGGTACTGGAAGCTGCCAAGGTCGGCTTTGGCGCCTCCGGGCGCAATGGCGGACAGATCGTCAACAGCTATAGCCGCGACATCGATGTGATCGAGCGCAGCGTCGGCCCCAAGCAAGCACAACTGCTGGGGCAAATGGCGTTCGAGGGCGGCCGGATCATTCGCGAGCGGGTAGCCAAGTACCAGATCCAGTGCGACCTGAAAGACGGTGGCGTGTTCGCTGCGCTGACCAGCAAGCAGATGGGTCACCTGGAGTCGCAGAAGCGCCTGTGGGAGCGCTACGGCCACACGCAACTGGAATTGCTGGACGAGCGACGGATTCGCGAAGTCGTGGCCTGTGACCAATACAAGGGCGGCATGCTCGACATGAGCGGCGGCCACATCCATCCGCTGAACCTGGCACTGGGCGAAGCGGCGGCCGTGGAATCCCTGGGCGGCACCATCTATGAACAATCCCCGGCAGTGCGCATCGAGCGCGGGGCCAATCCCGTTGTACATACCCCACAGGGTAAAGTTCGCGCCAAGTTCATCATCGTCGCCGGCAACGCTTATCTGGGCAATCTGATCCCGGAACTGGCCGCCAAATCCATGCCTTGCGGCACTCAAGTGATCACTACCGAGCCCCTGGGCGACGAGCTGGCAGCCAGCCTGCTGCCCCAGGACTACTGCGTCGAGGACTGCAACTACCTGCTGGACTATTACCGCCTCAGCGGCGACAAGCGCCTGATTTTCGGCGGCGGCGTGGTCTACGGCGCTCGCGACCCGGCCAACATCGAAGCGATCATCCGACCAAAGATGCTCAAGGCGTTCCCACAACTGAAAAACGTCAAGATCGACTACGCCTGGACCGGCAACTTCCTGCTGACCCTGTCGCGCCTGCCCCAAGTAGGCCGCCTGGGCGACAACATCTACTACTCCCAAGGCTGCAGCGGCCACGGCGTGACCTATACCCACCTGGCGGGCAAAGTACTGGCCGAGGCCTTGCGCGGCCAGGCAGAGCGCTTTGACGCCTTCGCCGACCTGCCCCACTACCCCTTCCCTGGCGGCCAGTTGCTGCGCACGCCCTTCACAGCCCTAGGCGCCTGGTACTACAGCCTTCGCGACAAGCTTGGCTTCTGACAGCACGAGCTTTTCGCAGACACAAAAAAACCGCCGAACAGGCGGTTTTTTATGCTCAAACAACAGGCATTGCAAAAAGGCAAATTCCGAAAACAAAAAACCCCGGTCTTGCGACCAGGGCTTTTGCTATCGATGCGAATCAAGCCTGCGGCTTGTTTCGTTGCTTCAAGGCGTTCAGTGGTCCTTGAGGCAGATATGGCGCAGCGGACGGGACTCGAACCCGCGACCCCCGGCGTGACAGGCCGGTATTCTAACCGACTGAACTACCGCTGCGTATCGCTTGGACTTGCGTCCAGGTGAATCGTTTAAATCGTCTGAAAGAAGAGTTTCGAGGCTTTTCGATCTCAAACCAGGCGAGCCTGACTTGGAAAATATGGCGCAGCGGACGGGACTCGAACCCGCGACCCCCGGCGTGACAGGCCGGTATTCTAACCGACTGAACTACCGCTGCGCGTCGGTTGGATGCTTCCGTGGAAGCTTCCGTCTTTCTTGCAAAAGACACTCAGGAATGGTGGGTGATGACGGGATCGAACCGCCGACCCTCTGCTTGTAAGGCAGATGCTCTCCCGGCTGAGCTAATCACCCTTTGCTTCGCTGAGGCCGCGAAATTTACGCAGGTAACGAAGCTAAGTCAATAGCAGGCTTGAAGTTTTTTTCAAAAACAGTGGCAAGCGCCTAGTTGCAAGCAACAAGAAAAAAACGGCTGACACGCAGCCGCACTACTCACTTGCCACTCAAAGCCTGATGCAGCCCTAGGCCTGATAAATCATTTTCTTGGTCATGCCGCCATCCACCACGAACTCCTGGCCGGTGACAAAACCCGAATTGCGCGACAGCAGCCAGGCCACCATCGACGCCACATCCTCCACCGTCCCTACCCTGCCCGCAGGATGCTGGGCATGATCGGCATCGGATAAAGGCTCGGCACGGCGCTGCGCCGGATCACGCGCATCAATCCAGCCCGGACTTACCGCATTGACTCGAATCTCCGGTCCCAAGCTGATTGCCAGGGCATGGGTCAGAGCCAGCAAGCCACCCTTGCTCGCCGCATAGGCTTCGCTGTCAGGCTCGGATTGCCGGGCACGGGTGGACGCCAGGTTGACGATCGCACCGCCATGGGCGCGCAGATACGGCGCACAGTGCTTGGCCAGCAACATCGGCCCACTCAGGTTCACCGCCATGACGCGATTCCAGTAGGCCAGATCCAGACTTTCCAGGGTGATGTTGTGAGGATCTGCCACGGCGGCGTTGCAGACCAAGGCATCCAGGCGCCCGAACTGCCCCAGAACCTCAGCCACACCTTGGGCAACTTGCGCCTCGTCAGCCACATCCATGCTGATGAACCAGGCACTTTCCCCCAGCACCCTGGCCACCTTGGAGCCACGGTCCCGATCCACATCGGTCAGCACCACCTGCCAGCCTTCGCTGATCAGCCAGGCAGCGATACCCAGGCCAATGCCTCGTGCCGCACCGGTAACCAGCGCGACACGTCCGTTGCCGCCACCCTGAGGCGTGGACAACTCGATCACAAGGCTGCCAACCCACGAGCCAGGTCGGCCTGCAGATCAGCCACATCCTCCAGGCCCACCGCAATGCGGATCAGGCTGTCGCGAATACCGGCCGCTTCACGTTCCTGCGGCGCCAGGCGGCCGTGGGACGTGGTGCTCGGATGGGTGATGGTGGTTTTGCTGTCACCCAGGTTGGCCGTGATCGAAATCAGGCGAGTGGCATCGATAAAGCGCCAGGCGCCCTCTTTGCCGCCCTTGACCTCGAAGCTCACCACCGCGCCGAAACCACGCTGCTGACGCTTGGCCAGCTCGTGTTGCGGGTGGCTGGCAAGACCGGCGTAGTGCACCTTCTCGACACCGTCCTGCTGCTCAAGCCACTGCGCCAGAGCCAGGGCATTGGCACAGTGAGCACGCATCCGCAGGCTCAGGGTTTCCAGCCCCTTGAGGAAGATCCAGGCATTGAACGGACTCAGGGTCGGCCCCGCAGTGCGCAGAAAGCCCACCACTTCTTTCATCTGCTCGCTGCGCCCAGCGACCACGCCCCCCATGCAACGACCCTGGCCGTCGATGAACTTGGTGGCCGAATGCACCACCACGTCCGCGCCCAGCTTCAAGGGTTGCTGCAAAGCCGGGGTGCAGAAGCAGTTGTCGACCACCAGCATCGCGCCCTTGGCATGCGCCAGTTCAGCCAAGGCGGCGATATCCACCAGCTCGGCCAGCGGATTGGAGGGAGATTCGACAAACAGCAGCTTGGTGTTGCTCTTGATCGCCGCATCCCAGCCGGACAGATCCGCCAGGGGCACGTAATCGACTTCAACACCAAAACGCTTGAAGTACTTCTCGAACAGGCTGATGGTCGAGCCGAACACGCTGCGCGACACCAGCACATGATCGCCGGCGCTGCACAGACTCATGACCACCGAGAGAATGGCCGCCATGCCGGTGGCCGTGGCGACCGCCTGCTCAGCACCCTCCAGCGCCGCGATGCGCTCTTCGAACGAGCGCACCGTAGGGTTGGTGTAGCGCGAATAGACGTTGCCCGGCACTTCGCCGGCGAACCGTGCAGCGGCGTCGGCAGCTGTACGAAACACATAGCTGGAGGTGAAGAACATCGGATCACCGTGCTCGCCTTCCGGCGAACGGTGTTGGCCGGCGCGCACCGCCAGGGTATCGAACGCTACGCCTTCAAGGTCGCTGTCCAGCCGACCGGCATCCCAATCCTGACTCATGCCGCCTACTCCTAATGTCTTCTTAAAATGCTCTAATCAGTTGTTGTACAGATCGATGATGGCGCTGACCGCCTGGGTCTTGGCCTTGGACGCGTCGTTGCGAGCGTTCTCGATCTTGTTCAGATAGGCCTCGTCGACGTCACCGGTGACGTACTTGCCATCGAACACCGCGCAGTCGAAGTTCTCGATCTTGATCTTGCCGCCACCGACCGCCTCGATCAGGTCCGGCAGATCCTGGTAGATCAGCCAGTCGGCGCCGATCAGGTCAGCCACGTCCTGGGTCGAACGATTGTGAGCAATCAACTCATGGGCGCTTGGCATGTCGATGCCGTAGACGTTCGGGTAACGAACCGCCGGAGCCGCCGAGCAGAAGTAGACGTTCTTCGCGCCGGCTTCACGGGCCATCTGGATGATCTGCTTGCAGGTGGTCCCGCGAACGATGGAGTCGTCCACCAGCATCACGTTCTTGCCGCGGAACTCCAGTTCGATGGCATTGAGCTTCTGGCGTACGGATTTTTTCCGCGCCGCCTGGCCCGGCATGATGAAGGTCCGGCCGATGTAGCGGTTCTTGACGAAACCTTCACGGAACTTGACCCCCAGGTGGTTGGCCAGCTCCAGCGCGGCGGTACGGCTGGTGTCGGGAATCGGAATCACCACATCGATATCGTGCTGCGGACGCTCGCGCAGGATCTTCTCGGCCAGCTTCTCGCCCATGCGCAGCCGCGCCTTGTACACCGAGACACCGTCGATGATCGAATCGGGACGGGCCAGGTAGACGTGTTCGAAGATGCACGGCGTGAGCTGCGGGTTGGTTGCGCACTGACGGGTGTAGAGCTTGCCCTCTTCAGTGATGTAGACCGCTTCGCCCGGAGCCAGGTCGCGAATCAGGGTAAAGCCCAATACATCCAGAGAAACGCTTTCCGAGGCGATCATGTATTCCACGCCTTCGTCGGTATGACGCTGGCCAAAAACGATCGGGCGGATGCCGTGGGGATCACGGAAACCGACAATGCCGTAACCGGTGATCATGGCCACCACCGCGTAACCACCGACGCAGCGGTTGTGCACATCAGTCACCGCAGCAAACACGTCTTCCTCGGTCGGTTGCAGCTTGCCGCGCTGGGCCAGCTCGTGAGCGAACACGTTGAGCAACACTTCGGAGTCGGAGTTGGTGTTGACGTGGCGCAGGTCGGACTCGTAGATCTCCTTGGCCAACTGCTCAACATTGGTCAGGTTGCCGTTGTGCGCCAGGGTGATGCCATAAGGCGAGTTGACGTAGAACGGCTGAGCCTCGGCGGAGGTCGAGCTGCCCGCGGTTGGATAACGCACATGGCCAATGCCCATGTGGCCCACCAGGCGCTGCATGTGCCGTTGCTGGAACACATCACGCACCAGGCCATTGTCCTTGCGCAGGAATAACCGGCCATCATGGCTGGTCACGATACCGGCAGCGTCCTGGCCGCGGTGCTGGAGGACGGTTAGCGCGTCATACAGCGCCTGATTGACGTTCGACTTACCGACGATACCGACGATGCCACACATGCGACGCAACCCCTACTTAATGAAACTGAACTGAACCCATCTTACTGAGGCGTTTTGGCCGGTAAGAGGTGCTCCTTGAACGGTATTTCAGCGGGTACGCTGATACCGCTGGCCAGCCACTGACTGCTCCACCCCAGGATGAGGTTCTTGGACCAGTCTGCGACCAATAGAAATTGTGGCACCAGCCGCGACTGTTGCCACCAGGAATCCTGCTGTACCGGCCCCAGGCTCAGGAGCCCGACCGCCACGACCACCAGCAGCGCGCCACGCGCAGCGCCGAAGGCCATGCCGAGGAATCGATCGGTCCCGGAAAGGCCGGTGACGCGAATCAATTCGCCGATGAGATAGTTGACCATTGCCCCCACCAGCAAGGTGGCGACAAACATGATTGCGCAGCCCGCGATCACGCGAGCCGAGGGAGTTTCGATATAACCGCCGAGGTACTCGGACAGTGAGCCACCAAACATCCAGGCAACGACTCCTGCGATGATCCAGGTAAGCAACGACAAGGCTTCTTTGACGAAACCGCGGCTCAAGCTGATCAAAGCGGAGATGGCGATTATTGCAACGATCGCCCAGTCAACCCAGGTAAATGGCACAGTGCAGCCTACAGACGGATAAGGCGGCGCATTTTAACAGAGCGCTTGGCTGTCGGTAAGCTGCGATTCACTGTGCTTTTGAAATCAGCCAGATAGCCTCAGCCACGTTCCGGCTGGAAACGCACCACAAACCCCTTGAGGTTGTGCTGACGACCCAGCAAGTCACGCAGACGATCAGCCTCGGCACGCTCGATCAGCGGTCCGACAAATACCCGGTTCTTGCCTTCGGCAGAACGGATATAGGCGTTATAGCCTTGACTGCGCAGGGTCTTCTGCAGGTTTTCGGCGCTTTCACGGCTCGACAGGCTGGCCAACTGCACCGACCAGCTGACAGACAGGCCATTGGCGTCGATCCGACTCTGACTGGTGTCGGGCTTGGCGGCGGCAATCGGTTGGGCCGGGGCTGGGGCCGGAACAGGCGCAGGCTTTGGCACCGGTTTACTGGCCACCGCAGGCGCCGGAGCAACCGCCGGGGCACTCGGGGCAATCGGCATGGAAGGCGCAACCTGCTGCACCACCGGCTCCTCGACAGGCACCGGCTCCTGAGGCAACGCTTTGGGCTCGGGAACCACCACAGGCTCAACCTGAACCTGCGGCATGGCCGAGGCCTGCGGCACAGGAGGTGCTTCAACCGCTACGTGGCGCTGCTCATCCTCGCGCGAGAACAACATCGGCAGGAAGATCACCGCCAACGCCACCAGAACCAGTGCTCCAACCATTCGCTGCTTGTAGACGTTATCCAGCATTGCCATGTGCAGCTTCCTCCGTGGAGCGCCGGGCGAGCCACTCAAGCGCCTCGGCGACACAATAAAAAGATCCGAACAGCAGAATTTCATCATCCGCGGTCGCTTGCGCGCATTGCGCTTCCAATGCCGCCGCAACACTGGCGTAGGACGCTACCGAAGCGCCAAGACTCTCCAGTGCGTCCTGAAGATCCCGCACCGGACGCGCCCTGGGCGAATCCAGCGGCGCTACCGCCCAGCTCTGGACCGAAGACTGCAGACACCCCACCACCCCCGGCAGATCCTTGTCCGCCAGCAGGCCAAATACCGCCAAGCGCCGACCGTTCAGCGGTCGACGTGCCAGGCGCTCGGCCAGGTACTGCGCGGCATGGGGGTTGTGCCCCACATCCAGGAGCAGGTTCAGGCGCTTGCCCTGCCATTCGACCTGCCGACGATCCAGGCGTCCGGTGACCCGGGTCCGCTGCAACGCCGCGCCTATTTGCTCAGGCTGCCAGGGCAACCCGGTGAGCAGATAAGCCTGCAAGGCCAGCGCCGCGTTCTCCATAGGTAGATCAAGCAACGGCAGGTCCCGCAGCTCGACCTGATGGCCCTGGGCATCCAGGCCGCGCCACTGCCAATGCTTCTCGGTAAGTGCCAGATCGAAATCCCGCCCCCGGAGGAAAAACGGACAGCCCAGCTCCCGCGCCTTGTCCAGCAGCGGCTGCGGCGGATTCAGGTCGCCACACAACGCGGGCGCACCAGCACGGAAGATCCCGGCCTTCTCAAAGGCCACCGACTCCCGGGAATCCCCCAGGTACTCGATATGATCGACGCCAATGCTGGTCACCAGCGCCAGGTCGGCATCCACCAGATTGACCGCATCCAGGCGCCCGCCCAGACCGACCTCCAGCACCACCGCATCCAGCGCCGCCCGCTGGAACAGCCAGAACGCCGCCAGCGTGCCCATTTCGAAATAGGTCAGGGAAGTGTCACCGCGCCCCGCTTCTACCGCCGCAAAGGCTTCACACAACTGCTGATCGGAAGCCTCAAGGCCATTGACCTGCACCCGCTCGTTGTAACGCAGCAGGTGCGGTGAGCTGTAGACCCCCACCCGCAAGCCCTGGGCTCGCAGCAGGGAGGCGACAAAGGCGCAGGTAGAGCCCTTGCCGTTGGTTCCGGTAACCGTGATCACCCGAGGCGCCGGCTTGCCCAGCCCCATCCGGGCCACTACCTGTTGCGAGCGCTCCAGCCCCATGTCGATGGCCGAAGGGTGCAACTGCTCAAGGTAGGCGAGCCAATCGCCCAGGGTACGTTGGGTCATAGGTTTGCTGGAGCCGGCGGAACCACAATAGGTTCAACGGGTGCCGCGACAAATTCAGGCGTCGGCAGGCCCATCAGTTGGGCCAGCAGGTTGCCCAGGCGCGGACGCAACTCCTGACGGGAAATGATCATGTCGATCGCCCCATGCTCCAGGAGGAACTCACTGCGCTGGAAGCCCTCAGGCAGTTTTTCCCGCACGGTCTGCTCGATGACCCGCGGACCGGCAAAGCCCACCAGAGCCTTGGGCTCGGCGACAATTACGTCACCCAGCATGGCCAGGCTGGCGGATACCCCGCCGTAGACCGGGTCGGTCAGCACGGAGACGAAGGGAATACCTTCTTCACGCAGGCGTGCCAGTACCGCGGAAGTCTTGGCCATCTGCATCAGGGAAATCAGCGCTTCCTGCATCCGTGCACCACCGGAGGCGGAGAAGCAGATCATCGGGCAACGGTTTTCCAGGGCGTAGTTGGCCGCACGAACAAAACGCTCGCCGACGATCGCCCCCATGGAGCCGCCCATGAAGGAGAACTCAAAGGCCGAGACCACCACCGGCATGCCCAGCAGGGTGCCGCTCATGGAAATCAGCGCGTCCTTCTCGCCAGTCTGCTTCTGCGCCGCGATCAGGCGGTCCTTGTACTTCTTGCCGTCACGAAACTTCAGGCGATCCACTGGCTCCAGATCGGCGCCCAGCTCGGCACGCCCCTCGGCATCCAGGAAGATGTCGATGCGCGCCCGCGCGCCGATACGCATGTGGTGATTGCACTTGGGGCAAACATCCAGGGTCTTTTCCAGCTCCGGGCGATAAAGCACCGCCTCGCAGGATGGGCACTTGTGCCACAGACCTTCAGGCACCGAGCTTTTCTTCACCTCGGAACGCATGATCGAAGGGATCAGTTTGTCTACTAACCAGTTGCTCATGCTTTCTTTCTCCAGTACCGGCGGCCCGAACGCTCTGGTTCGCAACCCCGCGTATGCCCTTGAGCTAAATTCATGTGTGCGGCGATGTTCACTTCGCTACCGCGGTCAGCACCGGGCTCGACCTGCCTGCAACGAAACGTTCCTCAGCCATCCCGACAACCCGCAATAGAGCGGTTGCCACTCGATTCCGGCCTCGCCTGAAGGCGACGCCTGCCTGTTTTGTACAGTGGTGTTATGGACGGCGGCAGACTGCCAGCCGTCACATCGACTCACTGCTGCGACGCACAGCCTGCATAAATGCCCGGATCTTGGCCGGATCCTTGATGCCCTTGCTCTGCTCGACTCCGCCACTGACATCCACGGCATAAGGACGAACCTGGGCAATGGCCTGGGCAACGTTCTGCGCACTGAGGCCGCCGGCCAGGATGATCGGCTTGCTCACTTGCCGAGGAACCAGTGACCAGTCAAAAGCCTCGCCAGTTCCCCCCGGCACGCCCTCGACATAGGTATCCAGCAGAATTCCGCTGGCCTGCGGATACGCCAGGCAAGCCGCGGCAATATCGTCTCCGGCCTTGACCCGCAGCGCCTTGATATAGGGACGGTGATAGCCGGCGCAATCGGCCGCCGACTCATCGCCGTGAAACTGCAGCAGATCCAGCGGTACGGCATCGAGGATCTCCCCCAGCTCGCAACGACTGGCATTGACGAACAGCCCGACCGTGGTCACGAACGGCGGCAAGGCGGCGATGATCGCCCGCGCCTGCTGCACCGACACCGCCCGCGGACTCTTGGCATAGAACACCAGGCCAATGGCGTCAGCCCCCGCCTTCACGGCCGCCAACGCGTCTTCTATGCGGGTAATCCCGCAAATCTTGCTGCGAACAGCTGACATGTCGTGTGAACCTCGGGGGCAAATTCGGAAAGTTCCGGATGGTAGCAAATGCTTTTCCGGGCGTCAGCCGTCAAGTTCAGGCCAACCGGTAAGGAAATGTGGCCCGATGTAGCGCTCCGGCAGCGCAAACTCGTCCTTGTACTCGACCTGAACCAGGTACAGGCCAAAAGGATGGGCGGTGACCCCTCCCGCGCGACGAACCCGACTCTCCAACACTTCCCGCGCCCACTCCACCGGGCGCTCGCCGGCGCCAATGGTCATCAAGACCCCGGCAATGTTGCGCACCATGTGGTGCAGGAAGGCACTGGCACGAATATCCAGGACGATCATCTTGCCGTGCCGGGTAACCCGCAGGTGATGAATCTCCTTGATCGGCGACTTGGCCTGGCACTGCCCCGCCCGAAAGGCGCTGAAATCATGGGTACCCAACAGAAACTGCGCGGCCTGGGCCATGCGCTCGGTATCCAGGGGGCGGTGATTCCAGGTGACCTCTTCATTGAGATGAGCCGGACGGATCTGATCGTTGTAGATCACATAGCGATAGCGCCGGGCTATGGCCTTGAACCGCGCATGGAAATGCGCGGGCATTTCCTGAGCCCAGCTGACACTGATGTCGTGGGGCAGGTTGATATTGGCCCCCATCACCCATGCTTTCATCGAGCGCACGGCCTGGGTGTCGAAATGCACCACCTGACCGCAGGCATGCACACCAGCATCAGTGCGCCCCGCACAGGACACCAGCACGGGAGAGTCCGCGACTCTGGACAGGGCTTTCTCCAGAGTTTCCTGGACGCTGGGCACACCAGTAGCCTGACGCTGCCAACCGCGATAGCGCGACCCCTTGTATTCAACACCCAGAGCAATGCGGGAAAAGCCTTCGGCGGCCATTTCGGCAGCCGGGTTATCTATATTTGCCAAGAACTTACAGCCTGCTGATATGCGCAAAGGCGCTCATTATAAGGCCGCAGGGAGCAGACGCCATGCACCGCCATGGTTTAGTTGAAGATTGAGCGCATCGACCGCCATTTCATTGCCATGCCTCGCTCGGGACCGGGCAAAGAGAGCAATGCCCCGCCCGATCCAGGCACTGCGATCCATCCTCCCGGAAAAACGGCACCAACAAAAAACGGCAGCCTCATCGGCTGCCGTTCTGGTCAAGCGGGATCCGGCTTCAGGCCAGTCGCGCCAGCATTTCCTGGGCTTCACTCTTCTGCCCTTCACTGCCTTCGCTGAGTACTTCGCCAAGGATGTCCCGCGCGCCGTCGTTGTCACCCATATCGATGTAGGCCTGGGCCAGATCGAGCTTGGTGGCCACTTCATCGCTGCCGGAAAGGAAGTCGAAGTCAGCCTCTTCAGGCGCTGCCGCTGCATCTTCAGCCGTGAAACTCGGCACCGCCGGCTCAGGTTGATCCAGACTCTGCGCCAGACGATCCAGCTCGGCGTTGACATCATCCAGCTCGGAAGCGAACGCATCCTTGGCCTCGGTGGCTCCATCCATCTCATCGGCCAGGGACAGATCGAAATCCGCCGACAAGTCCAGATCATCCAGCGCCGCTTCCGTAACGGTAGGCACATCGCCAGCCGGCACATCCTTGAGATCATCCTCAAGGCTCAGCAGGAAATCCTCATCGTTCTGGGTCGCTGCGGGCAGATCGGCCCCCAGGTCCAGATCGAAGTCACCAAGATCATCCAGGCTTTCCTGAGCGGCGGTCTGCTGCTCCAGGACCGAGCCAAAACTCAGGTCATCATCCAGCGGGAAGTCTTCCAGCTCGATCGCAGGCTCGGACACCACGACCGCAGGCGAGGCAGCTTCCAGATCGTCCAGGCTCAGATCGAAGTCCGCATCCAGCCCTTCGACAGGAGCAGCAGGCTCAGGGGATTGCGGCTCGTCCAACAGCTCCTTGACGTACTGGGCATCCAGCTCCGCTGCCACCGCGGCGGCCGCCAGACCAGCAGCTGCAGCCACTGCGACCATCGCCGGGAAACGGCTTTTGAGCTGTTCGACCTGGGCATGGTTATCGCCATTGGCCACCAGTTGCCGCTCCTCGGCGACAAAGGCGCTGCGATCACCCTGATGCGCGTACACCTCCATCAGCTTGAGGCGCAGATCACTGCGCTGCGGCTCCAGCTTGACCGCCTCTTCAAGCAGCGCAGCAGCCTGGTTCAGACGACCACCGTCGATATGATTCTGTGCCTGGCCCAGCACGTCCGTGGCTCGTTCCAGCGGTGCCGCCGGGATGGGTGCCACCACCGGAGCTGGAGCTGGAGCTGGAGCTGGAGCTGGAGCTGGAGCTGGAGCCAGCTTGACGCTCGGTGGTGGAACTTCAAGGCCTTCGAAACTGCCTTCCGGCAATTCCAGCTCCTCGGTGAAGTCATTGCTTTCCTCGGACAAGGCCCGCGCCATGCGCAGGTGCTTTTCCGCTTCCTGCTGGGCCTTGCGTCGACGCGCAAGCAACAGCAACAGCAACAGAACCGCCACTACCGCACCGCCGCCTACCAGTCCCAGCAGGATCGGGTTGGTCAGCAGGTCGCCATATTTGTCTTCGTCGGTCTTGGCCACCTCATCCACTGCCGGCGCGGCAGCCGGTTCGCTGACTGGCGCCGCAGGAACCACTGGCGCCACTACCGGGGCCGCAGCCTCAGGCTTGGCCACCAGCTCGGCCGGCATCGCCGGTACAGGCTGAGCAGCCGGCGCCGCGCCCTCGGCCTGCAGTTTGGCCAACTGGTTGTTCTTCAACTCGATCAGACGCTGCAGCTTGTCCAGCTGGCTCTGCAGATCCGCCATACGCTCCTTGAGCTCGGCGTTGTCGCGACGGGTCGCGTCGAGACTTTCCTGAGTCACCGCCAGCTTGTTGTTCAGCGCCTTGCTGTCACCTGCCGCCCCCTTGCCTCGCGCCTTGCCGCTTTCTGCCGAGACCAGGCTCAAGTTGTCCTTGGTATTGACCTGCTTGGGTGCCTTGTCAGCACCGGCACGACGGGTGGCGTCCACCTGCTGCTGACTGCGGGCTCCGGCACGACGCCCCTGGCGCCAGGCCGCGTTTTGTGCAGCCACCTCGGCAATGGCCTTGGGCTGCGCCAATGCCGTGCTCTGTACTACGTCAGGCAGACGCAGGACCCTGCCAGCTTTCAATCGATTGATGTTGCCGTCGATAAAGGCATCCGGGTTCAACGCCTGGATTGCGAGCATGGTTTGCTGGATCGACGCGCCATTGCGATTCTTCGCGGCAATCTCCCACAGCGTGTCGCGGGCTGCGGTGGTGTATTGCACGGGCTTGCTGACTTTGTTGCCCCGGGTTACCGGGGCATTCACCGCCGGACCTGCGACCGGAGCAGCCTGGGCGGCAGCGGCGGCTTGCGGGGAAAATTTCGAAGGATCCAGCAGCACGCTGTAATCGCGCAGCAGGCGGCCGTTGGGCCACATCACCTGCACCAGGAACTTGACCATCGGCTCGGACAGCGGCTGGCTCGAAGTCACCCGCAGCACACTCTTGCCGCCGGGATTGAGAACGGGGGTAAAACTCAGGTCATTGAGAAAGGCCTGACGATCGACGCCGGCCTTGGCGAACTCTTCTGCCGGGGCCAGGCTGGGCACCACTTCAGCGGCAGTCAGGTCCTTGATATCGAGCAATTCGATTTCGGCTACCAAAGGCTGGTTCAGACTCGACTTCAGGGTCAGCTCCCCAAGCCCAAGCGCCTGCGCCATACCGGAGGACAGCGCCGAGGCGGCCGCTATTGCTAACACCAGTTTGCGAACTTGAACCATAGCCTCATCCTTTGTTTGAACTTTCCTCGGCCAGCGAGAAGGTTTTGTAGCGGCTGCCATAAGGCACTGCGTGGCGGCCACGACCACCACGCGGGATTATTTTCTGCATGCCCCGGGAGCACCTGACGGCCACTCACCTCCAGCAACTTGCCAAGCATAGCGCCCAGCTAGATTCATTCTGCAAATTGTTGCCAAGTATCTTTTACAGCAGGTCTTTTATCAACAATTCAGCCAGCTGCACAGCGTTCAAGGCCGCACCTTTGCGGACATTGTCCGAGGTCAGCCACAGATTCAGTTCCGCCGCATCATCGATGCCGGAACGAACCCGCCCCACATAGACTACGTCCTGGCCCACGGCGTCACCCACAGCGGTGGGATAATCACCGGCTTCCACCAATTCCAGGCCCGGAGCGGCCTCCAGCGCCGCGTTTACCGCCGCCAGATCGACATCGGCGCCCGACTGCAGAGTCACGCTATAGCTATCGCCAAAAAACACCGGCGCTTGAATGCAAGTGACAGAAATCTTTAATAAAGGCTGCCCCAGCACTTCGCGCAGTTCCCTGACCAGGCGCTTTTCCAACAGGGTATGACCCTGGGCATCCGGCGTGCCAACCTGGGCCAGCAGATTGAAGGCCACCTGGCGGTCAAAGAAGCGCGGCTCCAGCGGGCGTACATTCAACAGCTCGGCGGTTTGTCGAGCCAGTTCGCTGACTGCCTCACGCCCCTGGCTGGAGATGGCCAGACTGGCGGTCAGGCTCACCCGCTGAATGTCCAGCAAGTCCTGCAAAGGCGCCAGAGCCACCGCCAAAGCGGTCGCAGCGGCGCTAGGGCTGCTCAGTTGCACGGGCTTGGGCAGGCCGACCAGCACCTGGGCGTTGGCCTCAGGCACGACATTGGGCGCCTGGGTCGACGGCAAGGCGCCGGCAAGGTCGATCACTGCGCAGTTGGCCGCGGTAGCACGAGGCGCGAAGCTCAGGGTTACCGCTGGACCTGCGGCAAAAAATGCCAGTTGCACCTTGCTGAAATCGAATTCGTCGACCTCACGCACACGCACGTTCTTGCCGCGAAACGGCACCGAATGACCGGCCGACTCACTGCTGGCCAGCAGGTGCAGGTTGGCAATCGGGAAATCGCGCTCTTCGAGTACCTGCACCAGGGTTTCGCCAACGGTACCGGTGGCACCGATCACGGCAATATCAAAGGATGGAGTCATGGCGCTACCTCAGGTGAAACGGGGGAGCGGCACTTTACCCGGCACAGGGTGACGAGGCAATTCGCGGGGGCCGGTGGCAGGGACGGCCAACTTAGCCGGGCAGCCTGCTCCTGCGAAGGCAAGCATAAAAAAACCCGCGCCCTGATTCGGGCGCGGGTTCTTTCAACCCCTCAGTGGATCAACGTTCCAGGAGGATCCGCAGCATGCGCCGCAGCGGTTCGGCCGCGCCCCACAGCAACTGGTCGCCCACGGTGAAGGCACCGAGGAACTGCGAACCCATGTTCAGCTTGCGCAGACGACCAACCGGAATGTTCAGGGTGCCGGTGACCTTGGTCGGGCTCAGCTCCTGCATGCTGATGTCACGCTGGTTCGGCACCAGCTTGACCCAGGGATTGTGCTGGCTGATCAGCCCTTCGATATCGGCGATCGGCACGTCTTTGTTGAGCTTGATGGTCAGCGCCTGGCTGTGGCAGCGCATGGCGCCGATACGCACGCAGATGCCGTCCACCGGAATCGGGCTCTTGAAGCGGCCGAGGATCTTGTTGGTTTCGGCCTGGGCCTTCCACTCTTCGCGGCTTTGGCCGTTGGGCAGTTCCTTGTCGATCCACGGAATCAGGCTGCCGGCCAGCGGCACGCCAAAGTTCTCGGTCGGGTAGGCATCGCTGCGCATGGCCTCGGCCACCTTGCGATCGATATCGAGGATGGCGCTGGCCGGATTGGCCAGGTCATCGGCAACCGCCGCATGGGTCGCGCCCATCTGCTTGATCAGCTCACGCATGTTCTGCGCGCCGGCACCGGAGGCCGCCTGGTAGGTCATGGCGCTCATCCACTCCACCAGGCCGGCTTCGAACAAGCCGCCCAGGCCCATCAGCATCAGGCTGACGGTGCAGTTGCCGCCGATGTAGTTCTTGGTCCCGGCATCCAGTTGCTGGTCGATGACCTTGCGGTTCACCGGATCGAGGATGATCACCGCGTCATCCTGCATACGCAGGCTGGATGCGGCGTCGATCCAGTAACCCTGCCAGCCGGCTTCGCGCAGCTTGGGGAAGACTTCACTGGTGTAGTCGCCACCCTGGCAGGTCAGAATCACGTCGAGGGTTTTCAACTCTTCAATGCTGTAGGCGTCCTTCAGCGGAGCAATATCCTTGCCCACCGACGGCCCTTGGCCACCGACATTGGAAGTGGTGAAAAACACCGGTTCAATAAGATCGAAGTCCTGCTCTTCCAGCATCCGCTGCATGAGCACGGAACCGACCATACCGCGCCAACCGATCAGACCTACACGTTTCATCGCAACTACACCTTTACAAAAGTGGGCCACTGTCTACGCAGTGGGCCCGAAAGATTACAGATTCCGCAGCGCGGCGACTACTGCATCGCCCATTTCCTGCGTACCGACTTTGGTGCAACCGGCCGACCAGATATCGCCGGTGCGCAAACCCTGATCCAGTACCCGGCTCACCGCCTGTTCGATGGCGTCCGCTGCGTCGGTCAGGTTGAAGCTGTAGCGCAGCATCATCGACACCGAGAGGATGGTCGCCAGCGGGTTGGCAATGCCCTGCCCGGCAATGTCCGGCGCCGAACCGTGGCACGGCTCGTACATGCCCTTGTTGTTGGCATCCAGGGACGCCGACGGCAGCATGCCGATGGAACCGGTGAGCATCGAGGCTTCGTCGGAAAGAATGTCGCCGAACATGTTGTCGGTGACGATCACGTCGAACTGCTTCGGCGCACGCACCAGTTGCATGGCGGCGTTGTCGACATACATATGGCTCAGCTCGACATCCGGATAGTCCTGGGCGACTTGCTCGACCACTTCACGCCACAGCTGGCTGGAGGCCAGGACGTTGGCCTTGTCCACCGAGCACAGTTTCTTGCCGCGCACGCGAGCCATGTCGAAACCCACCCGGGCAATGCGGCGGATTTCACTTTCGCTGTAAGGCAGGGTGTCGTAGGACTGGCGCTCGCCATTTTCCAGCTCGCGGGTGCCACGAGGGGCGCCGAAGTAAATGCCGCCGGTCAGTTCGCGAACGATGAGGATGTCCAGGCCGGAAACGATTTCCGGTTTCAGGCTCGAGGCATCCGCCAGTTGCGGGTAGAGAATCGCCGGACGCAGGTTGCCGAACAGGCCCAGTTGCGCGCGGATCTTCAACAGACCGCGCTCAGGACGAATGTCGCGCTCGATCTTGTCCCATTTCGGCCCGCCCACCGCCCCCAGCAACACCGCATCGGCGGCACGAGCGCGGTCCAGGGTTTCGTCAGCCAGAGGCACGCCGTGCTTGTCGATGGCGGCGCCACCAATCACGTCGTGGCTCAGCTCGAAGCCCAGGCTGTACTTGTCATTGGCCAACTCCAGCACCTTGACCGCCTCGGCCATGATTTCCGGACCAATACCATCACCTGGGAGAATCAGAATCTGCTTGCTCATGCGTTCCTCGTTTGCTCTGTCGGCCGGCCCCTAGGCGCAACCGGAAAAGTTCTATCGCTCGGCCCACAGCACCAGTACATCAGTACTGAACGAACCATCGGCCTCAATCTCAAAATATTCGCGCACTTCGTTGCCCATTGCCTGCTGCAGCTCGCGGATCGCCACCCGCAGCGGCTCGGGGGTGCGCATGCGCTCGACCCAGGACTGATACTCCAGGCGCAGCCGTTGCCGAGTGGTGCTGCGAGTGTGCAGCCCCGCTTCACTGACCTGGCGCAACCATTCACCCGCCGAATAATCGCGCACATGGCTGGTATCGCGCAGCACTTCGACGCTTTGCAGGTAAGTGTCCAGCAGCGGGCTGCCCGGCGACAACACATCGATGAATGCCGCCACACCACCGGGCTTGAGCACCCGGCGCACTTCCCGCAGGGCCAGGCCCAGGTCGCTCCAGTGGTGAGCAGAATAACGACTGAAGACGAAATCGAACTCACCGTCGGCAAATGGCAAGCGTTCGGCGGCCCCTTTCACACTGCGAATGTTGTGCAGATTACGCTCCTGTGCAGCTGCCGACACCACATCCAGCATCTGCTGGGAGAGGTCGTAGGCCACCACCTCCCTGACCAGCGGCGCCACATGGAAGCTGACATGACCGGCACCGCACCCAAGATCCAGGACCCGCGCCTGCTCCTGGCCCGCCACCTCGGCCTGTAGCAGGGCGAATTCGGTGCCTTGAGCGTGTACAGCGCTGCTCAGGTAGGCCGAAGCCTGCTCACCAAATTGCTTCTGTACTACCTGGCTGTGGGCGTTGCTGGTCATGGCACGATCCTTCTGGACAAGGGGAACAGCGTTGGCTGGCAAGCCAGCTCCTGCAAGGCCGGCACCTGCGGGATTCTGCAGGCACCGACTTGCTGGCGATCAGGCATCGCGAAACAACCAGGGCTGGCTGGCCCGGTGCTTGGCTTCAAAGGCGGCGATGGCGTCGCCGTCCTGCAAGGTCAGGCCGATATCGTCAAGACCGTTGAGCAGGCAGTGCTTGCGGAAGGCATCGATCTCGAATTTCAGCACCTTGCCGTCAGGACGGGTCACGGTCTGCGCCTCAAGGTCGATACGCAACTGGTAACCCGGGGTGGCTTCGACCTGCTGAAACAGTTCATCCACTTCCGCGTCACTGAGGATGATCGGCAACAAGCCGTTCTTGAAGCTGTTGTTGAAGAAGATGTCGGCATAGCTCGGGGCGATGATGCTGCGAAAACCGTACTCTTCCAGCGCCCACGGCGCGTGCTCGCGGCTGGAACCGCAGCCGAAGTTCTCCCGCGCCAGCAACACACTGGCGCCTTGGTAACGCTCGGCGTTGAGGACGAAATCCTTGTTCAGCGGGCGCTTGGAGTTGTCCTGGTAAGGCTGCCCCACATCCAGGTAGCGCCACTCGTCGAACAGGTTGGGGCCGAAACCGGTGCGCTTGATCGACTTGAGGAACTGTTTGGGGATGATCTGATCGGTGTCGACGTTGGCACGATCCAAAGGCGCGACCAAACCATTGTGCTGGGTGAAAGCTTTCATGCTGCGCTCCTTAGATCAATTCACGGACGTCGACGAAACGCCCGCTGACAGCGGCGGCGGCGGCCATGGCCGGGCTCACCAGGTGGGTGCGCCCACCGGCGCCCTGGCGCCCTTCGAAGTTGCGGTTCGAGGTGGAAGCGCAATGCTCGCCGGACTCCAGGCGGTCCGGGTTCATCGCCAGGCACATCGAGCAGCCCGGTTCGCGCCATTCAAAACCGGCTTCGAGGAAGATCTTGTCCAGGCCTTCCGATTCGGCCTGGGCCTTCACCAGGCCCGAACCCGGCACCACGATCGCCTGCTTGATGGTGGAAGCCACTTTGCGGCCCTTGGCGATGACCGCGGCGGCGCGCAAGTCTTCGATCCGCGAGTTGGTACAGGAGCCGATGAAGACCCGGTCCAACTGGATGTCGGTGATTGCCTGATTGGCGCTCAAACCCATGTATTTCAAGGCACGGACGATGGAGTCGCGCTTGACCAGATCCATTTCCTTGGCCGGGTCCGGCACGCGCTGATCCACGGCCAGGACCATTTCCGGCGAGGTGCCCCAGCTGACCTGCGGCTTGATCTGCGCAGCGTCGAGCTCGACCACGGTGTCGAACCGGGCATCGGCATCCGACACCAGATCCTTCCAGGCCTCGACGGCCAAGTCCCATTCGGCGCCTTTAGGGGCGAACGGACGGCCCTTGACGTAGGCCACGGTCTTGTCGTCCGCCGCCACCAGGCCGACACGGGCACCGGCTTCGATGGACATGTTGCAGATGGTCATGCGGCCTTCGATGGACAGGTCGCGGATCGCGCTGCCGGCGAACTCGATGGCGTGCCCGTTGCCACCGGCGGTGCCGATCTTGCCGATAACCGCCAGAACGATGTCCTTGGCGGTCACGCCGAACGGCAAGGTGCCTTCCACGCGCACCAGCATGTTCTTCATCTTCTTGGCCACCAGGCACTGGGTAGCGAGCACGTGCTCCACCTCGGAGGTACCGATACCGTGGGCCAGGGCGCCGAAAGCACCGTGAGTCGAGGTATGGGAGTCACCGCAGACCACGGTCATGCCCGGCAGGGTGGCGCCCTGCTCCGGACCGATCACGTGGACGATGCCCTGGCGCACGTCGTTCATCTTGAATTCGACAATGCCGTATTCGTCACAGTTGTCATCGAGGGTCTGCACCTGCAGACGGGAAACCTGGTCGGCAATCGCTTCGATCCCGCCCTTGCGCTCGGGGGTGGTCGGTACGTTGTGGTCCGGGGTGGCGATGTTGGCATCGATGCGCCAAGGCTTGCGCCCGGCCAGACGCAGGCCTTCGAAAGCTTGTGGCGAGGTCACTTCGTGGATGATGTGACGATCGATATAGATCAGCGCCGAACCATCGTCGCGCTGCTTGACCAAATGCGAATCCCAGAGCTTGTCGTAAAGCGTCTTGCCGGCCATCGGACCATTCCTCATCAGCTTGTTTCTATGCCCCGGGCCCCGATCGTGAGCCGATCAATAACCCCTTGGCTTGTGAGGCTGATGCTATGGCGTTAGATT
Source organism: Pseudomonas sp. TKO26 (assembly GCF_003225665.1). NCBI lineage: Bacteria > Pseudomonadati > Pseudomonadota > Gammaproteobacteria > Pseudomonadales > Pseudomonadaceae > Pseudomonas > Pseudomonas sp. TKO26. Next base: position 275,366 of record NZ_QKLN01000005.1, on the reverse strand, counting down.
AAATAACTCAAATTCATATTTTTCATGCTTTGGATAACCAACCGGAATACAACCATGGACCTGGCCAACCTCAACGCCTTCATAGCCATTGCCGAAACCGGCAGTTTCTCCGGCGCCGGAGAACGCCTGCACCTGACCCAGCCCGCCATCAGCAAACGCATCGCCGGCCTGGAGCAGCAGCTCAATGTGCGGCTGTTCGACCGCCTGGGCCGGGAAATCGGACTGACCGAGGCCGGACGCGCCCTACTGCCCCGGGCCTACCAGATCATCAACGTGCTGGACGACACCCGCCGCGCCCTGACCAACCTCAACGGCGAAGTCAGCGGCCGCTTGACCCTGGCCACCAGCCATCACATCGGCCTGCATCGCCTGCCGCCGCTGCTGCGGGCCTTTACCCGGCGCTATCCGCAAGTGGCGCTGGACATTCAATTCCTCGACTCAGAGGTGGCCTACGAGGAAATTCTCCATGGCCGGGCCGAACTGGCGGTGATTACCCTGGCACCAGAACCCCACAGCCTGATCAGGGCAAGCGCCGTGTGGGACGACCCGCTGGACTTCGTCGCCGCCCCGGAGCATCCACTGGTCAGCAATGGCCAGATCAGCCTGGCGGACATTGCCCTGCATCCGGCGGTATTTCCCGGCGGCAACACCTTTACTCACCATATCGTCCAACGTCTGTTCGAGGCTCAGGGCCTGACGCCGAACATCGCAATGAGCACTAACTATCTGGAAACTATAAAGATGATGGTGTCCATCGGCCTGGCCTGGAGCGTACTGCCACGCACCATGCTCGATGATCAGGTGGCGCGCATCCCTTTACCGGGCATACAACTGCGACGCCAGCTAGGCTATATCCTGCACACCGAACGGACGCTGTCGAACGCTGCGCGGGCTTTCATGGCCCTACTGGATGCACAAGTCGATTGGCCAGGGAACCCGGCATAGCTTTTCCGGGTAGTGCCCGTGCCTCGCCGCACCGCCATGAGCACCTCGCGTGAAACGAATGACTCAGCTCAAGGCCTGACCCCCATGCCAAAACCCGCTGACCGTATTCCACCCATGCCGCGTATCCATGCCATCGACCCAAAGGAGTCGGAGCAAAGCTGGGAAAGCGCACCACAGCTGCTTGCCGCCCTGAATGGCGCTCGGCTGGGGGCCTGGTACTGGGATATTGAAAGCGGGCAGATCAGTTGGTCCCGGGGCACCCAGGCACTGTTTGGCTTCGACCCGCGCCAGCCGCTGCCGGCCAACCTCGAATACCTTGACCTGCTGCCCATCGAAGACCGGGCCCGGACAATACGCGCCTTTCATTCGGTGCTGGCGGGCGCTCCGCTGGAACACGCCATGCACCATCGCATTCGCTGGCCCGATGGCAGCCTGCACTGGCTGGAAATCAACGGCAGCGTACTGCCGGACAAGCACGGCAAACCCCGCATGATCGGGGTGATCCGCGAGATCACCCACCAGCGCCAACGCGAGGAAGCCCTCAGCAACTCGGAAAAGCGCTTCGCCACCCTGTTTCACCTGTGCCCCAATACGGTGCTACTGACTCGCCTGGAAGATGGCCTGATCAGCGAGGCCAACCAGTACTTCGAAAGCCAGTTCGGCTGGCCCGCCGCACATGTGATCGGCCGTACCACCCTGGAAATCGGCCTGTGGGTCAATCCCGAGCAGCGCGCCCAACTGATCAAGGCCGTGCAGAAGAAAGGCCAGGCCGCCAGCCTCGAAGTGCAGTTCCGCGCCAGCAACGGCCAGATCCACGACGGCATCCTCAGCGCACAGAAGATCGAACTGGAAGGCAAGCCCTACCTGCTCAGCACCTTTCTCGACACCAGCGAGCGCAAAAGAGCCGAACAGGCGCTCAAGGACAGCCAGGAGCGCCTCGACCTGGCCCTGGACTCGGCCCAACTGGGCACCTGGGACTGGCACATTCCCAGTGGCATGCTGTACGGCTCTGCGCGCGCCGCGCAATTGCATGGCCTGGCCCCGGCGCCCTTCCACGAATCCTTCGAGGCCTTTTTCGAGGGCGTACCCACCGAAGAACGCGACAGCATGCGCGATGCCTATCGCAGCCTGCGGGAAGGCCCGGCGGGCAACTACCAACTGACCTACCGAGTGCAGCTGGCAGACGGTAGCTCGCGCTACCTCGAAAGCCGCGCCCGCCTCTATCGCGACGAGTCGGGCAATCCCCTGCGCATGGCCGGGACGCTGCTGGACATTACCGAGCAGGTGGAGCGCGAACAGCGCCTGATCACCTCCGAGGAGAAGTTCGCCAGCCTGTTCCAGGTCAGCCCGGACCCCATCTGCCTGACCCAGCTGGAAACCGGCCAGTTCATCGAGATCAACTCAAGCTTTACCCAGACCTTTGGCTGGACCCAGGACGACGTGATCGACCGCAGCGCCGAGCAGATCGGCTTCTGGGAAGACCCGGCCCCGCGGCTGCGGCGGATCGAGCAGGTGATTCGCGAACAGGCGCTGAATAACGTGGCAGTGATGGTCAACCACAAGGACGGCCATTCGCTGACCTGCATCATTTCCAGCCGCCTGATTACCGTCGACAAACAGCCGTGCATCGTCACCACGCTGCGAGACATCACCCAGCAACAGCGCTCCGAGGCCGCCCTCAAGGCCAGCGAGGAGAAATTCGCCAAGGCCTTCCACTCCAGCCCCGACGCTATCACCATCACCGAGCGCGAAACCGGCCGCTATCTGGAGGTCAACGACGGCTTCTGCCGCCTGACCGGCTACCGCACCGATGAAGTGCTCGGCCACACCATGTACCAGGTCGGCATCTGGGCCGAAGAAGGCCAGCTCGCCACGCTGCTGGCGGAACTCAGACTCAAGGGACGCGTGCATCACCTGGAAATGCTCGGGCGCAACAAGCGCGGGGAAATCCTCACCCTCGAAGTGTCGGTGGAGCCGATCATCCTCAATGAAACCCCATGCCTGCTGCTCACGGCCCGGGATGTCAGCCTGCTGAAGAACGCCCAGGCGCAGATCCGCCACCTGGCCTACCACGACCCTTTGACCAACCTGCCCAACCGCGCCCTGTTGATGGACCGCCTGAGCCAGCAGATCGCCCTGCTCAAGCGCCACAACCTGCGGGGCGCCCTGCTGTTCCTCGACCTGGACCACTTCAAGCACATCAACGATTCCCTGGGCCACCCGGTGGGCGACACCGTGCTGAAGATCATCACCGCCAGGCTGGAAGCCAGCGTACGCATGGAGGACACCGTGGCACGCCTGGGCGGCGACGAGTTCGTGGTACTGCTCAGCGGCCTGGAAGGCTCACGCAACGAGGTCAGCGAGCAGGTACGGCACCTGGCGGGAACCCTGCGCGAACTGCTCTCGGAACCGATGTTCCTCGACGGCCAGCGGCTGCAGGTCACCCCCAGTATCGGCGTGGCGCTGATCCCCGATCACGGCTCGACCCCCACCGACCTGCTCAAGCGCGCCGACATCGCCCTTTACCGGGCCAAGGACTCCGGACGCAACACCACGCAGATGTATCACAACACCATGCAGAAGGCCGCCAGCGAGCGCCTGCGCATGGAAACCGACCTGCGCCTGGCCCTGTCCCGCGGCGAATTCAGCGTGCACTTCCAGCCCCAGGTCGACGCCCGCGACAACCGCATCGTCGGCGCCGAGGCCCTGGTGCGCTGGCAGCATCCAGAACTGGGTGCCCAATCACCAACCGAATTCATCAAGGTACTGGAGGACAGCGGGCTGATCCTTGAAGTCGGCACCTGGATTCTCGATGAAGCCTGCCTGGCCTTCAGCCAACTGATAGCAGAGGGCCTAGTGGATCCTTATCACTTCAGCCTGTGCGTGAATATCAGTCCGCGCCAGTTCCGCCAGGCCGATTTTGTCGAGAAAATCGAACACAGCCTGACCGAGTACGCCTTGCCCTCGTCGCTGCTCAAGCTGGAAATCACCGAGGGCATCGTGATCCAGAACCTGGACGACACCATCAGCAAGATGCGCCGCCTGAAAAAGCTCGGCGTCAGCTTCGCCATGGATGACTTCGGCACTGGTTATTCGTCCTTGACCTACCTCAAGCGCCTGCCGGTGGACACCCTGAAGATCGACCAGTCCTTCGTCCGCGACGCCACCCATGATCCCAACGATGCGGAAATCATCCGCGCCATCGTCGCCATGGCCCGCAGCCTGAACCTGAAGGTCATCGCCGAAGGCGTGGAAACCCCGCAGCAACTGGAGTTCCTCCAAGGGCTGGACTGCCATCTGTACCAGGGCTACCTGCACAGCCAGCCGCTTCCCCTCGGCGAATTCAAGAAACTGCTGAAATGACAGGCACGAAAAAGGGCGCCACCAGGGCGCCCTTCTTTTGCAGCGGTCTTAGTGTTGCAGAGCCGGCTGCTGCGCACCGTTGATCGGGATGCGCTTTGGCTTGGCCTCTTCCGGCACGACCCGCAGCAGGTCGATGTTCAACAGACCGTTGCTCAGGGCCGCGGCCTTGACCTCGATATGGTCGGCCAGACGGAAGGACAGCTTGAATGCACGCTGGGCAATGCCCTGGTGCAGGTAGGTGACACTTTCATTGGCATCGCGCTTGCCACCGCTCACGGTCAACACGCCTTTCTCCACTTGCAGTTCCAGGTCTTCTTCCTGGAAACCGGCTGCCGCGATGACGATGCGGTATTGGTCGTCGGCGTGTTTTTCAACGTTGTAGGGTGGATAGCTGCTGCCCGGTTCATTGCGCAACGCCGATTCGAACAGGTCGTTGAAACGGTCGAAGCCAACAGAGGAACGGAACAGTGGAGCCAGGGAAAATGCAGTACTCATGGGTCTATCTCCTGATATTTCAGCGAGTGGTTATCTCCGCGACCCGAATTCGGCGTCGCGTACCCAAGAGATAGGGATCGGCCCCGGCATTTCAAGAGCCCTTTTTTGAATTTTTTACGCCGCCTCGCTGCGCGCCACATCCAACAGGCGCCCCACCTGATCCAGATCGGTTTCCCGGCGCAGAGCAGTAAACAATTCCACCGCCTCCGGGTAGTTGCGGGTCAGCATGGCCAGCCACTGCTTGAGCCGCCCCGGCGCCGAACGCGGCGTCAATTGCACCACCACCTGGGCCCAGAATTCCTGGAGCAGGGGCTGCAGATCAGCCCAGGACATGGCCACCACCTCTTCGCCCGCCCGGGCAGCGGCGATCTGTCGCGCCAGGTCGGGACGCGACACCAAGCCACGGCCGAGCATGATGTCCTCGACACCACTGATCTCCCGGCAGCGCCGCCAATCCTCGACGCTCCAGATATCGCCATTGGCGAACACCGGCACCTTGACCACCTCCTGGACCCGGGGAATCCACTCCCAGTGAGCCGGCGGCTTGTAGCCATCGACCTTGGTCCGGGCGTGAACCACGATATGCTCGGCACCGCCCTCGGCCAACGCGGTCGCACACACCAGCGAGCCGTCCGGACTGTCGAAACCCAGCCGCATTTTTGCCGTCACCGGAATGTGCGCCGGCACCGCGCGCCGCACATGCTCGACGATCTGGTTCAGCAGTTCGGGCTCCTTGAGCAGCACCGCCCCGCCCCGGGACTTGTTGACAGTCTTGGCCGGGCAACCGAAGTTCAAATCGATGACCTCACTGCCCAGCTCACAGGCCAGCGCGGCGTTCTCGGCCAGGCACACCGGATCCGAACCCAGCAACTGCACGCGCAACGGCACGCCGGCAGCGGTATGCGCACCGTGCAGCAACTCGGGCGCGAGCTTGTGGAAATAGGCAGGCGTCAACAGACGGTCGTTGACGCGGATGAACTCGGTGACACACCAGTCGATCCCGCCAACACGGGTCAATACATCCCGCAGGATGTTGTCGACCAACCCTTCCATGGGCGCCAGGGCAATTTGCATGAAACACACTCAACGAAAAAACGGGCGAAAAAACGTTCGCCAGTTTACTGGGTTTCGCCCTTGAACAGGAGTTTTGTAGGGACTTGTGAGCCGCGAACAAGCCCGGGTGGACGCCTTCGCTGACAAGCCGCTTCCGACACAGGCACGAGCAGGTGTCAGGAGCCTTGCAGGGCCGGGCCATAGCCTTCGAGGAACTCGGCGGGCATGCGCTTGGGTTTACCGCTGGACAGCTCGATGCAGACGAAGGTGGTCTGAGCCCGCAACAGGGTGCTGCCATCGCTCGGACGAACCAACTGGAAACGCCGGGTCATCTTCAGACGCTGGTCCCAATCGACGATCCAGGTAGCCAGTTGCAACTCATCCCCTTCGTATGCGGCAGCCAGGTAGTCGATCTCGTGTCGCACCACGGCCATCGCCCGATCCAGCCGGCGATACTCCGCCAGATCCAGCCCCAGGCGCTGGGAGTGCCGCCAGGCACAACGCTCCAGCCAAGAAACATAAACCGCATTGTTGGCGTGCCCCAGACCATCGATATCCTCGGCCGCCACCTGCAGATCGATGACGAATGGCGTTGCCAGATCCCAACTCATGCCCTACTCCCGGCCAGATTTTTGACCGGGGCAGTGTAGCGGATGCTCAAGCAGATTGGCGCGCTTGCAGATGGCGCCCGGTAACCAGGGCAAGCACCGCTTCGACCACCCGCGGATCGGCCAGCACCCGCTGATGGCCACCTTCGCTCAAGCGCAACAGGCGACTGTCGAACCAGGCCTGATGGATCAGCTCCGACTCCTGGACCGGCACGAAGCGATCATCCTCCGCGTGAACGATCAGGCCCGGCATGTCCAGCTGATACTGGGCCACATCCAGGCTTGCCGCGCGCATGCCGACGTCTTTCTCCACCTGACGAATAAAGGCCGAGCGCGCCCGGGGCGGCAAGCCCATGTAACGGGCGAAACCGCGCAATACGCCGAGGATGCGGGCGGGTGCGGCAATGCTGACCAGGGTTTCACTACGCAGCCCCAATTGCACGGCGAGCATGGCGCTGGCGCCGCCCATGGAATGGCCGATCACCGCGCGCAACGGCGGCAACTCTGCGGCGGCCTCCAGCATCGCTCGGGCGAACAGCACCACATTGGCCTCATCCCCCGGAGAACGGCCATGGGCCGGCCCCTCCAGCGCCACCGCGGTATAACCGGCCGTCACCAGCGCATCGATCAGACTGGCGAACTGGGTGGGTCGCCCTTCCCAGCCATGCATCAGCATCACCGTTGGCCCCTGCCCCCAACGCAAGGCAGAAAGCCCAAAGCGCAGGGTCAGTCGCTCGGCGCGCGCCAGCAGCGGCAGTTCCCAGTCCCGCGGCGGCAGCTCGCGAGGTGTCATGAACAGCTGGCGCATCCGGTTCGCCACCCATTGAGGAGCCACCCAGCCAAGGGTGCCATTGACGCCACGAATCCAGCTCAATCCGCTCATCTCTCACCACCTCGCAACCGAACTTCAGGTCATTGAATTGCCGACTTGGCGGCACGCAACAAACGATCGGACAACTCCCCCGGGCCCAGGGCCCGCGCCAGGGACAGCCCTCCCACCATCAACGCCATGTCCGCAAGGGCCTTGTCCGTGTCCTCCGGGCAAGTGGCCAACTGCGCCACCATCAACTCCATGTGTTCATTCAAGGCTTTGCGAAAACTCTCGGGCAACCGCCCAAATTCGCCCACGGACGCCGGAATCGGGCAGGCCTGCTCCGTGGAGTCGCGATGCTTGCGCGACAGGTAGAAAGCCGCCGTCAGCGCCCTGCGCTCCTCGCCACTGAGGCTTGAGTCCATCTCGTCGAGCAAGCCGCGGCGGTGGGAGAGCAATTGGGTAAAGGCTTCGAGCATCAACGCATCCTTGCTCTCAAAGTGCGCATAGAAGCCGCCCACGGTCAGCCCGGCCGCGCCCATTACTTCACCCACGCTGGGTTCCGCAGGACCCCGCTGAATCAGCGCGGAACTGGCGGCCTGGAGAATACGTTCGCGGGTTTGAGCTTTTTTGTCGTTCATCGTTGCCTCCGAATATTACGGAAAGAATATTATGCTCATAATAATTTTCCGCAAGTCGCCAGTGTGACCATCGGTCAGAAGTACAGGTTCAGGGAGAGAGCGGGAGCTGGCTGGGCACCAGAAAAACAAAAGGGCCATTCAATGATTGAATGACCCTTAAAAATCCCGCAGAGCGGGTAATCGTGGCGTCCCCTAGGGGACTCGAACCCCTGTTACCGCCGTGAAAGGGCGGTGTCCTAGGCCACTAGACGAAGGGGACACAAACCTTCTGACAGCTGACCAGCGCTGAGTACTGGTCGATTCAAGGCCGGTGTGGCCAGACCTTGAACTGTAAATTGGTGGAGCTAGACGGGATCGAACCGTCGACCTCTTGCATGCCATGCAAGCGCTCTCCCAGCTGAGCTATAGCCCCGGATTTTCGCCTCGCGGCGCAGCGATATCTTGCAACATCGCTTGTGTGAAACTGGCGTCCCCTAGGGGACTCGAACCCCTGTTACCGCCGTGAAAGGGCGGTGTCCTAGGCCACTAGACGAAGGGGACACAAACCTTCTGACAGCTGACCAGCGCTGAGTACTGGTCGATTCAAGGCCGGTGTGGCCAAACCTTGAACTGTAAAATTGGTGGAGCTAGACGGGATCGAACCGTCGACCTCTTGCATGCCATGCAAGCGCTCTCCCAGCTGAGCTATAGCCCCGGATTTTCGCCTCGCGGCGCAGCGATATCTTGCAACATCGCTTGTGTAAAACTGGCGTCCCCTAGGGGACTCGAACCCCTGTTACCGCCGTGAAAGGGCGGTGTCCTAGGCCACTAGACGAAGGGGACGCAAACCCTTCTATACAACTGATCGGCGCTGAGTACCGATCGATTCAAGGCCGGTGTGGCCAGGCCTTGAACTGTAAATTGGTGGAGCTAGACGGGATCGAACCGTCGACCTCTTGCATGCCATGCAAGCGCTCTCCCAGCTGAGCTATAGCCCCTCGTCGGTGAGGACGGGGCGAATCTTAAGGGGGGATCTGAAGGCTGTCAATTTTTTTTCCGCTTTTTGAAAAAAAATTTGCCGGGATAACAACCACTTACCGCCCCGCCCCGAAAAACCTGGCTTTTGCGGCCTTGCCGGCCCATATCAACTCCCGCAAAAGGGCCATTACAAGCCGACAGAAAACGCCAAGGGCGACGATCAAACCGTCTGCGCCTGGACTTCAAGCGTAGCCGAAAAGATCGCCGCCCCTGGCGCAACCGTCCCGCAAAGGCGCCTTAGCCGATGGCGCCCAGCAGTTTTTCCCATTCCTTGTTCTCTTTCTTCGACACGCCACCGAGCAGGTCGATGGCCTGACGCAGACGGAAACGGGTCAGGTCCGGCCCCAGAATCTCCATGGCATCAAGCACCGATACCGAACTGGCCTGGCCAGTGATGGCCGCGAACATCAGCGGCATGGCGTCGCGCAGCTTCAGTTCCAGGGATTCAACCACCGCCTGAATGGTCGCGGTGATGCTGTCTTTCTCCCACTGACGCAGGCTTTCGAGCTTCCACAGGATCAACTGCATCAGCTGCCGCACCTGATCACCAGAAAGCTTCTTGGACTCGAACAACTTGGCATCCGGGGTCACGCCACCAGCGAAGAAGAAGCCGGCCAAAGGCGCGATCTGGCTGAATGTCTCGACCCTGCCCTGCACATGCGGCGCGATCTTCATCAGGTATTCGGGGTTCAGCGCCCAGGTCTGGACCCGGCTGGCGAACTCTTCCACCGGCAGATCCCGCAGCCACTGGCCATTGAGCCAGGACAGCTTCTCGATATCGAAGATCGGCCCCCCCAGGGATACCCGCGACAGATCGAAGTTGTCGACCATTTCCTGCAACGAGAACTTCTCGCGCTCATCCGGCATCGACCAGCCCATGCGCCCCAGGTAGTTGAGCATGGCCTCGGGCATGAAGCCCATGCGCTCGTAGAACGTCACCGAGGTCGGGTTCTTGCGCTTGGACAGCTTGCTCTTGTCCGGGTTGCGCAGCAGCGGCATGTAGCACAGCTGCGGCTGCTCCCAACCGAAGTATTCGTAGAGCAGGATCAGTTTCGGCGCCGAAGGCAGCCATTCCTCGCCACGCAGTACGTGGGTGATGCCCATCAAGTGGTCATCGACCACGTTGGCCAGGAAGTAGGTTGGCAGGCCGTCGGTCTTCATCAGCACTTGCATGTCCATGCGATCCCACGGGATCTCGACGTCGCCACGCAACATGTCCGGCACCACGCAGACGCCTTCGGTCGGCACCTTCATGCGGATCACGTGAGGCTCGCCGGCCGCCAGGCGTCGGGCCACTTCTTCCTTGGACAGCAGCAGCGCACGGCCGTCGTAACGCGGGGTTTCGCCACGGGCCATCTGCTCGGCACGCATCTGGTCCAGCTCTTCAGCGGTGCAGAAGCACGGGAAGGCGTGGCCCAGGTCCACCAATTGCTGGGCGTACTTCTGGTAGATGTCACCGCGCTCGCTCTGGCGATACGGGCCGTGAGGACCGCCGACATCCGGCCCTTCGCTCCAATTGATGCCCAACCAGCGCAAGGCGTCGAAGATCTGCTGCTCGGACTCGCGGGTCGAGCGCAACTGATCGGTGTCTTCGATACGCAGAATGAACTCACCGCCATGCTGCTTGGCAAAGCAATAGTTGAACAAAGCGATGTAAGCGGTACCTACGTGGGGGTCCCCGGTAGGCGATGGCGCGATGCGCGTGCGAACGGTGGTCATGGCTGGTCTCGAACAGATAGAAAAACGAGGAATAAAACAGGGGGCGAATGGTAACAGGCGACACCAGCACCGCTCCAGTGAGGAGGGCATTTAAGCCAAGGTTGCGACTACAGGCCGCTACCAGCCCGCTGAATGGCCAATAATCAACAGGCGGCATTTACCACCCAGTGGCTATATGCCAGATTCGCCGGCTGATAGATTTCCTTACACTTTTTCTCGACTACAGTCTGCCCATGCCTGCCCAACTCAAGCGTCGCCTGTTTGTTTTCCTGTCTCTGGTCCTGCTGATCACCCTGGGGCTGTTCGCCCATTGGTGGTTCCACGGCCGTTTTTATGAAACCACCGATAACGCCTACGTCCAGGGCGAAATCACCCGGGTTTCCAGCCAACTGAGCGCACGGATTGAAGAAGTACGAGTGCAGGACAACCAGCACGTAGAGAAAGGCCAATTGCTGATACGCCTGGAAGGTCAGGACTTCCAGCTGGCGGTGGACCGCGCCCAGGCCGCTCTCGCCACCCGTGAAGCCGAACGCCTGCAGGCCCAGAGCAAACTGACCCAACAAGCCAGCCTGATCGCCGCCAGCCAGGCTCAGGTGGCATCGAGCCAGGCCAGCCTCGGCCGCTCGCAGATCGACCTGTCCCGAGCCCAGACCCTGCGCAAGCCCGGCTATGTCTCCGAGGAACGGGTCACCACCCTTTCCGCCGACAACCACATCGCCCGCTCCCAGGTGGCCAAGGCTGAAGCCGACCTGCAAGGCCAGCGCCAACAGGTCAACGCCCTGAACGCCGAGATCAAGCGCCTCGACGCTCAGATTGCCAATGCTCAGGCCGACCTGGCCCAAGCGCAATTGAACCTGACCCGCAGCGAAATCCACGCCCCCATCAGCGGCATCATCGGCCAGCGTGCGGCGCGCAGCGGCCAGGTGGTACAGGCCGGCGCCTACCTGCTGTCGATCGTTCCGGACCAGGACATCTGGGTTCAAGCCAACTTCAAGGAGACTCAGATCGGTCACATGCAACCCGGGCAACAGGCCGAGCTGACCTTCGACGCCTACGGCGACACCCCGATCCAGGCCCGGGTCGACAGCCTGTTCGCCGCCTCGGGCGCACAGTTCAGCCTGCTGCCACCGGACAACGCCACCGGCAACTTCACCAAGGTGGTACAACGCATTCCGGTAAAACTGACCTTCGCTCCCGACAACCCCCTGCAGGGCAAGATCCGGCCGGGGATGTCGGTCACGGTCAAAGTGAACGTCAAAGACCCTGTCGATGGCCGGTGATCAACTGCTGCGTCCGCTGACGGAACCCAGCCGACGCGACTGGATAGCGGTCATGAGCGCCATGCTCGGCGCCTTCATGGCGGTGCTCGACATCCAGATCACCAACTCCTCGCTGAAAGATATCCAGGGTGCCCTCTCCGCCACCCTTGAGGAAGGCTCGTGGATCTCCACCTCCTACCTGGTGGCGGAGATCATCATGATTCCCCTCACTGCCTGGCTTGTGCAGTTGCTCTCGGCCCGGCGACTGGCGACCTGGGTTTCGGTGGGTTTCCTGATCGCCTCCCTGCTCTGCTCCATGGCCTGGAGCCTGGAAAGCATGATCGTGTTCCGCGCCCTGCAGGGCTTTACCGGCGGCGCGCTGATTCCCCTGGCGTTCACCCTGACCCTGATCAAGCTCCCCGAGCACCATCGGGCCAAGGGCATGGCCATGTTCGCCATGACCGCCACCTTCGCCCCCTCCATCGGCCCGACCCTGGGTGGCTGGCTGACGGAAAACTGGGGCTGGGAATACATCTTCTACATCAACGTGCCGCCGGGCCTGCTGATGATCGCCGGCCTGCTGTACGGCCTGGAAAAAAAGGAAGCCCACTGGGAACTGCTCAAAAGCACCGACTACACCGGCATCCTGACCCTCGGCCTGGGCCTGGGCTGCCTGCAGGTGTTTCTTGAAGAGGGCCACCGCAAGGACTGGCTGGAGTCGAACCTGATCGTGACCCTGGGCAGCATCGCCCTGGTCAGCCTGATCACCTTCGTCATCGTCCAGGTTTCCAAGCCCAATCCACTGATCAACCTGGGCATCCTGCGCAATCGCAACTTCGGCCTGTCAAGCATTTCCAGCCTGGGCATGGGCGTTGGCCTGTACGGCTCGATCTACCTGCTGCCGCTGTACCTGGCGCAGATCCAGAATTACAACGCCCTGCAAATCGGCGAAGTGATCATGTGGATGGGCATACCGCAGCTGTTCCTGATTCCCCTGGTGCCCAAGCTGATGCAGTTCATCTCGCCCAAATGGCTATGCGCCCTGGGGTTCGGCCTGTTCGGGCTGGCAAGCTTCTCTTCAGGCGTGCTCAATCCGGACTTCGCCGGGCCGCAATTCAACCAGATCCAGATCATCCGCGCCCTGGGCCAGCCGCTGATCATGGTCACCATTTCGCTGATCGCCACGGCTTACATACAGCCCCAGGATGCGGGCTCGGCTTCGAGCCTGTTCAACATCCTGCGCAACCTCGGCGGCGCCATCGGCATAGCCTTGCTGGCGACCCTGCTGGATGCCAGGACCAAGACCTATTTCGACTACCTGCGTGAAGCGCTGGTGCCCAGCAACCCGCAAGTGGCGGAACGCCTGGCGACCCTCACCGACAAGTTCGGCAGCGAATCCGCGGCCCTGGGCAAGCTCAGCGAGATCACCCACCAGCAAGCGCAGATCATGGCCTACAACGACGCCTTCCATTTTGTCGGCATTGCCCTGGGCATCAGCATGCTGGCAGTGCTGTTGACCAAGGCCCTGCCCAAGGGCCTCAAGGCCGGCGAAGCCCACTGACCCACAAATGGCCTGTAGGAGCTGGCTTGCCAGCGAATCGCCCCCCAACCCTTGCACAGGATTTGAGGGCCTCTTCGCCGGCAAGCCGGCTCCTACGAGGGATCGAGTGGCGTTAGACGGTGAGCAGGCGCTCGCGCAGCTTGGCGATTTCGTCGCGCATCTGCGCCGCGGCCTCGAACTCCAGGTCGCGGGCCAATTGGTACATCTTCTCTTCGAGCTGACGGATGCGCTTGCTGATTTCGCTCGGCGAACGCAGCTCGTTTTCGTAGCGGGCACTTTCCTCGGCCGCCTTGGCCATGCCCTTGCGCTTCTTGCTGCGCGAGCCCGGCACAGTGGCGCCTTCCATGATGTCGGCAACGTCCTTGAACACCCCTTTGGGGGTGATGCCGTTGGCCAGGTTGAAGGCGATCTGCTTGTCACGCCGACGCTCGGTTTCGCCAATCGCCCGCTCCATGGAGCCGGTGATGCGGTCGGCATAGAGAATCGCCCGGCCGTTGAGGTTACGCGCGGCACGACCAATGGTCTGGATCAAGGAGCGCTCGGAACGCAGGAAACCTTCCTTGTCGGCATCCAGAATCGCCACCAGGGACACTTCCGGCATGTCCAGGCCTTCCCGCAGCAGGTTGATCCCCACCAGCACGTCGAACGTGCCCAGGCGCAGGTCGCGGATGATTTCCACCCGTTCCACCGTATCGATGTCCGAGTGCAGGTAGCGCACCCGTATGCCGTGGTCGGCCAGGTAATCGGTCAGGTCCTCGGCCATGCGCTTGGTCAGGGTGGTAACCAGCACCCGCTCTTCCAACGCCACGCGCTTGGTGATTTCCGACAGCAGGTCGTCCACCTGGGTCAGGGCCGGGCGCACTTCCACTTGCGGGTCCACCAGGCCGGTGGGGCGCACCACCTGCTCCACCACGCGCCCGGCGTGTTCCGCCTCATAGTTGCCCGGTGTGGCGGAGACAAAGATGGTCTGTGGGCTGACCCCTTCCCACTCGTCGAAGCGCATCGGCCGGTTATCCAGCGCCGACGGCAGGCGGAAGCCGTACTCCACCAGGGTTTCCTTGCGCGAACGGTCGCCCTTATACATGGCGCCAACCTGGGGCACGCTGACGTGGGATTCGTCGATCACCAGCAGCGCATCCGCCGGCAGGTAGTCGTACAAGGTGGGTGGCGCGGCCCCGGCGGGACGACCGGAGAGGTAGCGCGAGTAGTTCTCGATGCCGTTGCAGTAACCCAGTTCGAGGATCATCTCCAGATCGAAACGGGTGCGTTGCTCCAGGCGCTGGGCTTCTACCAGCTTGTTGTTGGCGCGCAGGTATTCCAGGCGCTCCTGCAACTCCACCTTGATCCCCTCGATGGCATCCAGCAGGGTTTCCCGCGGGGTCACGTAGTGGCTCTTGGGATAGAAGGTGAAACGCGGCAGCTTGCGGATCACTTCACCGGTCAACGGATCGAAGGCGCTGATGCTTTCCACCTCGTCGTCGAACAGCTCAATGCGGATCGCCTCCAAGTCGGATTCCGCCGGGTAGATGTCGATCACGTCGCCGCGCACGCGGAAGGTGGCACGGGCGAAGTCCATGTCGTTGCGGGTGTATTGCAAGTCCGCCAGGCGCCGCAGCAAGGCGCGCTGATCGAGTTTGTCGCCGCGGTCCACGTGCAGGACCATCTTCAGGTAGGTTTCCGGGCTGCCCAGGCCATAGATGCAGGACACCGTGGTAACGATGATGGCGTCCTTGCGCTCCAGCAGCGCCTTGGTCGCGGACAGGCGCATCTGCTCGATGTGGTCGTTGATCGATGCGTCCTTCTCGATAAAGGTATCGGACGACGGTACATAGGCTTCGGGCTGGTAGTAGTCGTAATAGGAAACGAAATACTCCACCGCGTTATTCGGGAAGAACGCCTTGAATTCACCATACAACTGGGCGGCCAGGGTCTTGTTCGGCGCCAGTACCAGGGTCGGGCGCTGCACTTGGGCAATCACGTTGGCGATGCTGAAGGTCTTGCCCGAGCCGGTCACGCCGAGCAGGGTCTGGTGGGCCAGCCCGGCCTCGATGCCTTCGACCAGCAGGCGGATGGCTTCCGGCTGGTCGCCGGCAGGCTGAAAGCGGGTGACTAGCTGGAATTCGGACATAACCTACCTCTGGAATCATTCGTGCGCGGCGATACCGTACAGGAACGAGAAAGACCGCGTACGACCGATGTCGCCGAGAAAAAAACGCAATGAGCTGGATGTGGAGACAGATACCACGGCTTTCAAGGTAAAGGTCTTACACTCGATAACACCCGGAATGTTGCAATAAGACTAACGGTCAGAAAATAAAGCGAAAAACTTGTCGCAAAAGGTCAATCGGCTGTCGCCCCCCGCGATGATGGCCTCTATACTAGCTCCCCGTTTGTGCACCGCTCTAGTGCATTCGGCTGGAGCGCGACACGTCCCTCCACACTCCATTCAGAGCCGCCGTAAAAATGAGCCTGTTCTCCGCTGTCGAAATGGCACCACGCGATCCAATCCTGGGCCTCAACGAAGCATTCAACGCCGACACCCGTACCAACAAGGTCAACCTTGGGGTGGGCGTGTACTGCAACGAGGAGGGACGCATTCCACTCCTGCGCGCCGTTGTCGAAGCCGAGACAATTCGCGCCGCTCAACATGCTTCCCGCGGCTACCTGCCGATCGACGGCATTGCCGCCTACGACCAGGCGGTACAAAAGCTGCTGTTCGGCAACGACTCGCCCCTGCTGGCCGCTGGTCGTGTAGTCACCACCCAGGCCGTTGGCGGTACTGGCGCCCTGAAAATCGGCGCCGACTTCCTCAAGCAACTGCTGCCCAACGCCGTGGTCGCCATCAGTGACCCAAGCTGGGAAAACCATCGCGCGCTGTTCGAAACCGCCGGCTTCCCGGTGCAGAACTACCGCTACTACGACGCCGCCACCCACGATGTGAACCGTGCCGGCCTGCTGGAAGACCTCAATGCCCTGCCGGCCCAGTCGATCGTGGTGCTGCACGCCTGCTGCCACAACCCGACCGGTGTCGACCTGAGCCCGCAGGACTGGAAAAACGTCCTGGAAGTGGTCAAGGCGAAAAACCTCGTGCCATTCCTCGACATGGCCTACCAGGGCTTCGGCGACGGCATCGATGAAGACGCCGCGGCTGTGCGCCTGTTTGCCGAGTCGGGCCTGACCTTCTTCGTATCCAGCTCGTTCTCCAAGTCGTTCTCGCTGTACGGCGAGCGCGTTGGCGCCCTGTCCATCGTCAGCAGCTCCAAGGAGGAAAGCGCTCGCGTGCTGTCCCAGGTCAAGCGCGTGATCCGCACCAACTACTCCAACCCGCCGACTCACGGTGCAACCATCGTCGCCGCAGTGCTGAACAACCCGGAACTGCGCGCCCAGTGGGAGCAGGAACTGGCGGAAATGCGCCTGCGGATTCGTGGCATGCGCACCCAGATGGTCGACCTGCTGGCCAAAGGCGCCCCTGAGCACGACTTCAGCTTTGTCGGTCGCCAATGCGGCATGTTCTCCTACTCCGGCCTGACCGTTGAGCAAGTGACCCGCCTGCGCAACGAGTTCGGCATCTATGCCCTGGACACCGGTCGCATCTGCGTCGCCGCGTTGAACCAGAGCAACATCGAGGTCGTGACCAAGGCCATCCTCCAGGTGATCTGATCCACCACCGCTGCGCAAAAAGGGGAAGCCAGGGTGCTTCCCCTTTTTTGTGCGCGCGCCGCTACTCCGCAGCCCAGCCCCCAGCATCCTCTAGACTGAAGCCACGCCTCCCCTGCCAATCGAGAATCCAGATGAAAAACGATGACCTGCGGGCCGACCGCGACGAACTTGAGCACTACCGGCCCCGCTCGCAAAAACGCGAAAAGAGTCTGGTATTGCAAATCGCCCTCGGCGTGTTCCTCGGTGGCCTGGCCCTGTGGCTGGTGCAACTGGCAGCCACATCGCTAATGACCAAGCTGATGCTCGGCACCTTGACCTTTGGCGGCTGAGCAGCCCGCCCTCTCACTTCAGCTCACGGACGAAACTCTCGGACTCACCTCAGCAGCGCATTGAAAAAAAGCATTCGCATCTGTTGACTTCCCTTTCTGAATCAGTAAGATACGGCGCATTCCGCGATAGCTCAGTTGGTAGAGCAAGTGACTGTTAATCACTGGGTCCCTGGTTCGAGTCCAGGTCGTGGAGCCAGACAAGGTTCCAGAGAAGACTTTCAAAGTCTCTGGAACACCCAAAAAACCCGCCTTCTGGCGGGTTTTTTCGTTTTGGCGTTCTGTCGGATTCCGGTGGATACCAGCCATTTTAAAAACACGCGGACACCATCGCCCTTGATGCTGGAGCTCGGAAGGTGAGTTTGCTGGACGCTTACCCCGACCTTGTTACTGCACCCATCTAGTCCAGCGGCGTCGTGTCGATGTGTATGGCATTACCTGGCCGTCGTCTTGGCGTTACAGAAGACGGGCGTCCTTGCCCTGGAGTCCTGTCAGAGCGATGCCTCGATCTTTTTTGCTATGCCTTCATCGACCCAGGCGTGCCAGACTTCCGGATGCTCCTTGAGGAACATCCTGGCCAGCTTCGGCGACTCGATGCGCTCTCGAGTCATTCTGGCCAGATTCTGATTCAGCAGATCGATGGGGATGTTGACCTTTTCCAGCACTGCGACCAGTTCGGGCGCCTGTTCATGAAACGCCTTGGAGAGCCCGACCATGGTGACGACGTCTTTGTTGGTCCCAGCCTTTTCTTCCAGTCTTATCGCATCGATCTGTCCCATCAACGGTGTCGGTGACCAGTAGTAGAACAGTACCGGTTCACCGCGTTTGTAGCTGGACAGAACCGCTGCATCCAATGCCGCACCAGTGCCTGGACGGAAGTTGATGAAGGTGCTTTCAAGACCGTATTCCTTCAACATCTCGGTATTGCCCTTTTCGCAGATCCAGCCCGCAGGACAGTTGTAGAAGCGGCCTTTGGACGGCTCCTCCGAGTCTTTGAAAACACCCGGGTACTTGCGCAGATCGGCGACTGTCTTGAGGTCGGGGGCTTGCGCCGGCCTGTTGCGTTTTGCGTCCCCTTCCACGACATAACGCGGCACATACCAGCCTTGAGTCGCACCGATGATCGGAGCGCCAACCCCAACGACCTTCCCGGCTGCCGCAGCCTTCTTCCAGACTTCGCTGCGCTCCATCCACTCTTCACCAAACACTTGAATGTCGTTGCCGGCCAGCGCGGTCTCAAGAATGATGGTGTTACCCACCAACTGATCCGTTGCACAGCCATAACCTTCCTTGAGCACGATCATCATGATGTCGGTGAGGAGCATCCCGCTCTCCCAGTTCAACCCGGCAAACTTCACCGGCTTGCCCGATTCACACCAGCCCGAAGCCTGGCTTGAGGCACTGCCAACGAGCAAGCCTAGGGTGAGTAACGAGGCCAGCAAACTCTTCCTGTTTTTCATGACCAGACGCTCCAAATCGTTGTTATTGGGGGCAGCGAACTGTTGTGTGCGGCACAGGAGCAAACGGGCCCATCAGATTCAGCATGGACAGGTTGGCGCGCAAACACGTGAGGCAAAGGCGTGAATCAATTGTTTTTATTGTTCTGGGCGGAACTCAGACTGCAGGGTCAACGGAGGTACGCCCGTAAAACAATTGGCGGGCATAGGCGCTGAACTCGACATTCGGCCGGTCAACGTACGCAAACACCGCGTTGAGCCTCAGCCTGTCCCCTTCCACCGGCGTGACCCGGTGCAATGAATAGCGACCACGGAACAATGTCAGGGTGCCGGGTACTTGAGGCAGCACCTCTATCTGCTGAGTTTGCGGGTCATCGAGAAACGCCCTGACCGCGTCATAACAATCGTCGTTTTCATTGCGCAGCATGCGCACGTACTCAAAATCCCCGCCAGCGTTCGCCGCCTGAAGAGACAGCGTGACGCTGAAGTCGGAACGATCAAAGTGCCACCCCAGCTCCTGTCCAGCCGTGAAGCCCTGCAGGTTAAGGGCGGCCAGTGGATCGGCATGACGATAGAGCGCGTCCAGGTCCAGGACATCCTTGATGAAAGCAAGGACTTCGTCCGATTCGTAGATCTGCCGGATCAAATGGTCGCCAGGAATATCGGCATAGGCAACGGTGTCTTTTGCAGTGTTCATCAACCGTCGTAGCGGATGTTGCGGGTCAACGCTCTCGTCCTGAGGTTTGAAATAAACCGTGTGGTTTTCCCGAAAATGAAACATGCGCGAGTGCAGTGCAAGTGTCTGCTGCGCCATGGCGACAACCGATGGATCACGAACAAAACCCGGGAAGATCGCAACACCCTCTTGCCCCAGCAAAGACTGACTGTACGTGACCAGTTCGAGATAAGCGGGGCTGGTGCGAGCGGTAATGGGATAACGCTCGAGATCGATGATATCGCCCAGGATGAGCTCAGGTGTGAAAGGCAGGGTAGTCATTATTGTTGGTCTCCGGTGGGCTCTGCTGGATTCAGATTGCAACGGCACCAAAAACAAGTCACGCTCATAATTTTATGCGTTTTTGTGAATTATTTTCAGGTCGCCTGCCATGAGACTGACGCTGGATCACCTTGTGATGTTGAAAACCCTGTCGGAAGTCGATTCGATTACGGCAGTGGCCGAACGTTTATGGCTGACCCCTTCGGCCGTCAGTCACCGCATACGCGAAGCGGAGCGGCGACTGGGTGTGAGCCTGACGGAACGATCAGGCGGAAAATTACGACTCAGTCCTGCCGGGGTGCGCCTGGAGCGAGCCGCCAAAGACATCATCGCGATACTCAATGAAGCAGAATCCGAAGCCCGATCCTTGGCCGGCGGCGTCACCGCCTTTGTACGCATGGGCGTCACCTCCTACGGCCCGTTTCGCTGGATTCCAAAATTTATCAAGCACTACTCCAACCTTCGGCCTGACATCGAAATCACACTGGTGACCGTTCCCCGCGATGATGTTTACGCAAGCCTGATGCAAGGACGGCTAGATGTGTCCATCATCGATGACGGCATGGTGCCCAGTGGCGTAGCAAGACTGCCGCTGTTTCGGGACGACCTGATTGCGATCATGGCGACCGATCATCCTCTTGCAAGCAGGAAAAACATCTACGCGGAGGACTTCAAGACTTACAACCTGGTGACGTACTCAACCGATCGCGCCAGTGGCTGGGAATACGACAGGTTCTTCGCTCCCGCCAGCATCCTGCCGCGCCGCATGATAACGGTGGAGTTGATCGAAGCCATCGTTGAACTGGTTCGTTCAGGCTACGGAATCAGCATATTGCAACGGGACCTGGTGACCCCCAGCCTCGAGCGTGGGGAGCTTGCGTGGGCCGCCCTGAACGACGGCCTCGACATCGCCTGGAACGCCATAGTTCGTCCCTCGGAACGAGAGGACAGCGAGGTCAACAAAATGGTCACAGAGCTTGATAGCTGGATTAAAAATGCTGGAAAACCTGAACACGGCTAATCCTTGGTTAGCCCGTGAGCATGGTTTCTTTGGGGTCGGTTACCGTCTTTCGCACCGGGCAAAAACCGGCCAATTCTGGCTCGTTGAGTAACGAAAAAATTTACATAAAATGCGGGCTTAACTGGGATAGCCGCAGGGATAATAATTTTGGAGCCATGGATGATTTATCTTAAAAAACAGTAGGTTATTCTTATATTCGACTCCAGGTCATGAGCCATATTCCTACACTGATTTGCCTTTATCTCCAAAAGAGCGCCCGACTCTTGCGTCCAATCAGTTCAAGCCCCTCAACTTCGAGATGATCCGCTTGCCAGTCAGACCTACGGATGCATCGCCGTTTCTCCGCAGAAATCCAAGCCCTCCGACCTGTTGCGTTGCCGCAAAGGCCTGACGTAGGCTGTGCGCCTCTTTATCCAAACAGCCAGACGATGTGATGTTTCTGCCAGCACAGTCACCGTGCCCCTCCCCCTCGATGAGCCCCTCGGCAACACTGGCCGTTGCTCAGCATGACTGCGCGATCAATCGTCGGCGTCGTAGCGTCCTGTTTGCCTTCACCTTCTCTCCGCATCGCGGCACTCGCTAGCTGCGATTGAGCCCGGCATCGGCTCGCCAGCGAAGACGTCCTCAAGAGCCACTCAGCACTCATTGAGCGCTTCGCCGACAAGCCGACGCCCAGGCCAATGCCACACGCAGGCCATCGCCCGTATCTCGGCGCACGTTGTTACGCAGCGTGTGCAACACCTCTATTTTTTGCCGCCTGAACTCTCAGGCGCGAGCCTTGACCATGAACAAAGCCTTGTTAGCCGCCCTGATCCTGGGCATTTCCATTGTCGGCCTGAGCATAGGCTCCACAGTGCCGATCCTCGCCCTGCGCCTGTATCAGGCCGGCGCTTCGAACAACCAGATCGGCATCATGTCGGCACTGCCTGCGGCGGGAATGATGCTCTCGGCCTTTCTGGTCAATGCCCTGGGCCAGCGCCTGACCCGGCGCCAGATCTATCTGCTGTGCTTCAGCCTCTGTGCGCTGAGCGTGGCGGCTCTGGAACTGCCCGACGCCAGTCTCTACAGCCTCGGCCTGGCCCGGGTCGCCATGGGCCTGGGGGCCGGGCTGATCATCATTCTCGGGGAAACCTGGGTCAATGAAATGGCCGAGGACGCCAGCCGCGGACGACTGGTGGCGGTCTACACCACCTGCTTCACTTTCTTCCAGTTGCTGGGCCCAGGGCTGGTGTCCTTGCTGGGCACCGAGGGGCCGGCGGTACTGGCGATCGTCAGCGTCGGCTACGCCATCGCGATTGCCGTGGTCTGGCTGACCCTGCCACAGGCAGACGCCTCGGACTTCCATGAGGAAAGCCGGAGCTTCTCGGTTCTGGGCTTTATCCGCATCGCTCCGGCCTTGTGCGTGGGCATTCTGTTTTTCGCCTTTTTCGACAGCGTGGTGCTGTCGCTGTTTCCGGTGTACGCAGCCGGCCACGGCTACAGCATCAAGCTGGCGGCGCTGATGGTGACCATCATTCTCCTGGGGGATACGGCATTCCAGTTTCCCCTGGGCTGGCTCTCGGACAAGCTGGGACGCCCCGGCATCTACCTGGGTTGCGGTTGCATCGCCCTGCTGATCGGCCTGTGCCTGCCGCTGCTGATGACCGCTCCCACCCTGCTCTGGCCGAGCCTGGTCATCCTGGGGGCGGCGGCTGGTGGTATCTACACCCTGGCCATCGTGCTGATCGGACAATCCTTCAGCGGAGCGGACCTGGTCACCGCCAATGCCAGTGCCGGCCTGCTCTGGGGTATCGGTAGCCTGCTCGGCCCTCTACTCAGTGGCGCCGCCATGAGCGGTGGCAGCTATGGCCTGCCACTGACCCTGGCGGTGGCCGCCGCAGTGGTCGTAGGGTTTGCCTTGTCCCTGGTGCGCCAGGAGCAACTGGACAACGTTGCGCAATAGCAGGATCGTCCCCTGCCGACGCGGCCGCAGGTCATTCACAGGCCGCGTTTTTGTCATTACCATCGCGCCCTTCGAAGCCCCCCAACGGATAACCCTGCAATGGACCGAGCTCTGCGCCTCCTACCTCTGTGTGGACTGCTGTCACTGCTGCCCCTGCCGGCCCTGGCCAGCCCACCGGTGGACTGCGCCGCCCTGAGTGACAACGCCTCCCTGGAGGCCGGCCAATACCGTCCGCCCCTGGAGGCCAAGGTCATCGGCGAAGGACGGTTGCACTTCCACAGCGGACCAGACGCCGCCTGCATCGACAAGAAACTCTATGTGATCCCTGGCGACGGCCTGACGGTGTACTCCTCCAGCGACAGTGGCTGGGCCCAGGTCATGTACATCGCCAAGGACGGTGAGGACTACAGCGGCTGGGTCGAGGAAAAGCGCCTGCAGCTGGGCAGTCATTACGGCGGTCCACAACTTCCCGGCGAGGTCACGACTTTTATCCAGCGCCACGAGGATTGCCTGCACTTTGCCGGCGAGGAGGCCTACGACGAAGAGCGCCGGGCCGAACTGGAGAAAGCCGTCAATCAAACCTGTGCCGGCCACGATCGCCAGCTCGCCGCCCTGCGCAGCCAGTACCAGGACAACCCCGAGGTCCTGCAGGCCCTGGAACCCCTGGAAAACCTCGAATAATCACGGCTCGATAAAAAACGGCGCCTTCAGGGCGCCGTTTTTTCATGCCGTGACACTTGCACTCAATGCGTGGCTTCGGCACTGCCGCGGGCATGGCTTGGCGCAGCACCGTCCCCGGACTGCGGCGACGATTGACCCGAAACCTCAGCCACCAGCGGCACCTCATTGCCTTCGGCATCGTGCAGCTTGCCACCGCTGAAATAGTCCCCTTCACGCAGCGCAGCAATGTCCTGGAAACGCAGGCTGCGTTCGGTGCCGGCGACGAACACCGACTGCTGGTCGGAGTTGCCTGCAGTGAAGTGGTTGAACGCAAGGTTCAGCACGATCGCCATGATCGCCGAGGAACTGATGCCCGAATGGAAGATCGTCGCGAACCAGCTGGGGAAATGGTCGTAGAAGCTCGGCGCGGCAATCGGGATCATGCCGAAGCCGATTGAGGTGGCAACGATGATCAGGTTCATGTTGTTGCGGTAGTCGACCTTGGACAAGGTGCGGATGCCACTGGCAGCCACGGTGCCGAACAGGACGATACCGGCCCCGCCGAGCACCGAGGTCGGCACCGCGGCAATCACCCGCCCCATGAATGGCAACAGACCGAGAATCACCAGGAACAGCCCGCCGGTGGCGACCACGAACCGACTCTTGATCCCGGTGACCGCCACCAGCCCGACGTTCTGGGCAAAGGCGCTCTGGGTGAAGGAGCCGAAGATCGGCGCGATCATGCTCGACAGCATGTCGGCACGCAGGCCGTCGCCCAATCGCTTGGAGTCGACTTTGGTGTGGATGATCTCACCCACCGCAAGGATGTCCGCCGAGGTTTCCACCAGCGTCACCATGACCACGATGCACATCGACAGGATCGCCGCGACATGGAAGGTCGGCATGCCGAAATGGAAAGGCGTGGGCAGACCGAACATCGGCCCCTGGCTGACGCCGGAAAAGTCCGCCATGCCCAGGAACACCGCGACCACGGTGCCGATGATCATGGCCAGGAGAATCGACAGCCGGGAAATCGCCGCACTGCCGATCTTGCTCAGCAGTAGCACCAGGGCCAGCGTCAAGGCCGCCAGGCCGATGTTCGACATGCTGCCAAAGTCCGCCGCGCGACTGTTGCCGCCCATGGCCCAGCGCGCCGCGACCGGCATCAGCGTCAAGCCGATGGTGGTGATGACAATGCCGGTGACCAGGGGAGGAAAGAACTTGGTGATCCGCGAGAACACCGGGGTGATCAGCAGGCCGATCAGCGAGGCGGCGATCACGGCCCCGAGCACCGACTGGAAGCCCCCCTCCCCGGTACTGGTGACAATCGCCACCATGGTTGAAACCCCCGCAAAGGACACCCCTTGCACCAGCGGCAGCTTGCAGCCGAAAAACGGCACGCCGAGGGTTTGCAGCAAGGTCGCCAGCCCTCCCGCGAACAGCGAGGCCGCAATCAACAGGCCGATCTCCGCCGGCGACAGGCCGGCCGCCTGGCCGATGATCAAGGGCACTGCAACGATACCGCCGTACATGGTCAGCACGTGTTGCAGGCCATAAGCCATATTCGCGCCAATACCCAAATTTTCATCTTCGGGCCGTTGCTGTGAAACCTGGGGCGTATTCATGGTGTGGGGTTCCCTGTTTTTGTTATGCGCACACTGTATGCAACATCAAAGACAACTGTCCATAGGATTGTATACAGTTTTCCACTCGGGATTTCTGCGGCCCCCGCGTGCGGACAACCCGTGCAAAGCCCTCGACTATCGCCCCCGCCCCAGCCTGAAAAGCCGTCCCAGAGCCGTCGCTCAACTCAGCACCGGGCAGGAACGGCGCCCTCGCGCGAGTTTTTCCACGCGGTTCCAGGAATTGAAAAACAGGATTAAAAAAGCCGATCCGCTTGCCGGATCGGCTCACACCTCGCACCCGAGGAACAATTACTGGGCCGGAACCCGGATCTTGTACACATTGGGCGCGACACGAACCCACTGATCACTGACCAATGGATAGACCTTGGTCCGCGCCGACAGACGCAGCAGTTGCGAGTTGATGGTGGCCAGGGTCTTGACGTTGCCATCACGGGTATAGCTCAGCATGTTGTCCCGCAGATTGACGATGGTGTTCCAGGTGTCGGTGTTGTTGACGATGTACTGGGCGTTGCGTTCGAACTCCTCACCCGGGTCGTCATTGCGACCGTTTGGCCCGAGGAACAGGTTCCACGGCATCCAGGTGTAGAAGCCATGGAAGGTGTCCCAGCCCAACGGCCGTGGCGGCACGCCGGCGTTGGCCCGCACCACGCCCCGACCGATCTCTTCGAGCAGGGTCTTGGCCTGGTCGTAGTCGGCCTGCACCGCCGGGGTGACGTTGACCTGGTTGTCCCGTCCATAGCTGAGGAAGCGCCCGCCGAAGCCGTCCCAGAACCCTTTCAGCTCCTTGAGATGCCCACGCTGCACCACGGACATGTAGAAATCCCGCAGTTGGTTGTAGGCAATGATGTGATGACGACTGACCGGGACGGTGTACGCCGCTCCGACACCGGAAGCCGTGAGATCGGCGTTGTAGTTGTTCGACGGCGGATAGGGTGAGCCGGCACGGGCGTCCATGCTCAGGTTGTAGCTGCCGTCGGGATTGGGCACTGCGTAGCTGGCGCTGGAACACAGGCCGAGCACGATCAGCAGGGCTGCGAGCAGCCCTGCCCGGAAGCGCCTCAGTGATGCACCAGCGCTGTCGAGCAGATTTGAACGGGGTGTTTTGTGCATGATTCTCTCCTTGAGAAATGACCGGCTTGCCGGTGAAGTCTAAGGAGCAGGAGCCTGCAGATTTAACCGGGAATCGATTCCGCCCCCGCCCTGGCGCGCACTGCAAAGCCCAAAGAATCAGGACTCAAGCAATTGTCCGATCACCCGCCGCAGCTCCGGATGATTGGGCAGGCGCAAGGCGAACTCATCCTGCAGCAGGCGCATCAGCTCCCCGGCCTCGGTGATCTCCCGTCGCTCGCTGGGTTGCCCCATCCGATGCAGGGCGTAGCTGCCGTTGTTCAGCGTGCGGCGCACTCCCGGCCCTATCAGCGCCACCTTCAACTGGCCAAGGAAAGGTGAATCCGGATGAGTGGAGACGTACCAGTTGCCCATCTCGTAATCCACATCGCCCTGCACCTGCAGATCGAAGACATAGAGAGCCCGCCATTGCTCCGCGACCTTGGCACGCAAGGTGTAGCTGCCCTCGCGCCGGGTAATGCGATAGGGCTCATGGGGCGTGGCCTGCTCTTCTTCGGTGTCCAGCCGCAAAGGCGTGGTGGGCACCATGCCGCCAAAGCCGACGTCGGCGATGTAGCGTTGGCCGTCCAGATGCAACAGGGTCAGCCGATGGCTGCGAGCGGTGAGCGCATCCTCCGGCCCTCCCATCACTACCCGCCCGGTGATGCCCCGGGCCTCATAGCCCAGGTGCTGCAGCAATGCCAGGAAGCTCTGGTTGAGCTCGTAGCAGTAGCCGCCGCGACCCTCGTGGAGAATCTTGCGCTCCACGGACGCCAGATCGATGGGCACTGGCACCTGTAACAGGGTCGAAAGGCTTTCGAAGGCAAAACGACAGACATGACGCCATTGCAGCTCCCGCAGGTTTTCCAGGATCGGCGCTGGGGGGCGTGAGTAGCCGAGTTGCTGCAGGTACAGGTCGAAGTCCATCAGGTGCGGCTGGCTCATGCACAAATCCTTGAAATGAGGGTCGCCCAGGGTCACAACCGACCCTGGCAGGTCGGGCTTATGTATAAGCCAGAAACGGGAAATCCAGACAATGAATTCGGTTGATATTTTTTATTGCGGTGGCTCTGGATTGGACCTTGCCAAGCGCCGTGGACGACCCTGTAATAGCCCTCCCTCCGTGCGATCCACCAGTACCTGCAACAACGCCCCAGCCGATCCTGAACCTTCAATCCAACCCCTTTACAAGGATGTAGCCATGCCGGTCGATTTCACTCTACGCCACGCTGAGCACGGGGATGCGCTGTGCATCAGTGGCCTGGCCACCCAGGTCTTTCTCGACACCTACGCCACCGATGGCATGCGCAGCGACCTGGCCGAGGAGGCCCTGAGCGTCTACGCCCCGGAGCAGTTCCGCCAGCGCCTCGAAGACCCCGCAAGAACCCTCCTGCTGGCTGAACGCAACGGGCACCTGCTGGGGTTCGCGGAATTCGCCCGTCAGGCCCGAGCGCCGCTGCCAGGGTTATCCGACGCCGTGGAACTGGTGCGCCTGTACGTGCAGCGTCATGCTCACCGGCAAGGCGTTGGCCAGGCGCTTCTGCAACAGGTGGAAAGCCTGGTGAAAAACAGCGATACCCCATGCCTGTGGCTCGCCGTCTGGTCAGAGAACCACCGGGCACAGGCCTTTTATCAAGCCCTGGGGTATGCCTGCGTCGGCCGCACAGCGTATGAATTTGGGGGCAACGCCTATGCCAATCAGGTGTTCTGCAAGCGTTGCTAGCACCTCAACGATCGGAACGCTGCAAGGGTTCCCCGGTGCGCTCCGCTGGCAAGGCCATGACTCGGTTACGACCCATGGCCTTGGCCTGATAGAGCGCCTCGTCCGCACGCTCGATAAACATCTCGATACTGTCGCGTCCGCTGGGCACGAAGGAATAGCAGCCCAGGCTGACCGTCACGCACCCCACCGGGGAGCCGGAGTGGGCAATGTCACGCTGCATGACACTGCAACGAATCTGTTCGGCCATGGCCAGCGCGCCGTGGATATCGGTATCAGGCAGCAACACCGCAAACTCTTCGCCGCCGTAGCGCACAGCCAGATCGGCCTTGCGCTGGCAACAGTTCTTCAGGGCCTGGGCCACTTCCGTCAGGCAGTGATCGCCCGCCACATGGCCATAGGTATCGTTGTAGCGCTTGAAATAATCGATATCGGCCATGATCAAGCTCAACGGGCTGTGTTGTCGGGCACCACGGCCGAACTCGATCATCAGGGAACGCTCGAACAAACGTCGATTGGCCAGACCGGTGAGGCTGTCATGGGTGGCAATCACCTCCAGCGCCTCCTGAGCATTGCGCAGGTCCATCTCGATCCGCTCGTTGTTGCGCACCTGACTGACGAACACCCAACCGAACAGCCCTACCCCCAACAGCACCAGAGCGACGATGGCCGAGGATTGATAAGCCGAGGCGTACCAGCCCTTGAGAATCGAATCCTTGGAGTTTGCCGCGGCCACCACCAGCGGGTAGGCCTGCAACTGGCGATAGCCATACAGGCGCGTCACCCCATCCACAATCGAGGTGATCATGGCATTGCCGGAAGTGGCCTCGGGCAGGTACTTGCTGAAGATCTCGCCGCGGGACAGGGAAGCGCCGATCTGCCGCTCCTCGAATGGCCGTCGCGCAATCAGGGTGCCATCGGACAGGGCCAGGAACATCGCGCCCTGTTCATCGATATTGAAGCTTTTGAAGAACTGATCGAAATACGCCAGCTTGATACCGGCCATCAGCACGCCCTGGAAATTGCCGTCCCGGTCATTGATCCGGCGCGAGATGGGAATGATCCATTCACCGTTGGCGCGACTGCGAATCGCCGGGCTGATATGGGCCTGCAGCGAGGCGTTCTGCTGGTGAAAGCGGAAGTAGTCGCGATCGGCGACATCCTTGCCGTGGGGCGACTCGTTGAACGAACTGACCAGCCACTGGCCTTGCTTGTCGTAGAGAAAGACCCCGCTCAGTTGGGTCAGGGCCTGCACCCGTCGGGCAAAGATCTGCTGCAGGCGCGGGCGCTGCCGGGGCTCATCCCCCAGGGCCTGGATCCACTCGGACAGGCTCATCAACACCAGGTCGGCCTCCATGAAGGTGTCTTCGGCCTGCTGGGCAATCGCCCGGGTCAGGTTGGTGGAGTTGACCTCAGCCTGAGCCAGGTCATGTCGCCAGGACTGCTCCAACTGCAGGAACAGCAAACCACACAGGCACAGGAACACCGTGGCAATGAAGGCTACCGCGGCCTTGAGCAGCGGCAGGCGCTTGAGGTTGCCGCCGGGGGCATGCTGAGGATCGTAGATGGGGACAGGCAATAGGGTCTTCCTGACGGGAAAGGCCTGGGCAACAAGGCACATTCCTGGTTGTTTTCATGACTGGCGCAACGACCAGCGCCCTGCGAAGCATCATTTGCGTGACGTTTGAACACAGGCAAGGCTCTCACGTACCTGCACATGGCCTGCCCCACGCCAGGGTTATCGGCCGCAAAGGGCGATGCCTGAAGCGCGCAACGTCGACTACAAGCACATTTGACAATCCGCCGACACCGCGCTGCCACCAGCACCTGATCCGCCCCAAGCCCCACTGAACACGCAAAACCGAGCATCGGGGAACTCTGGCAACGGTATTCGGGCAACAGTGTACAGAGCACAGCTAGCCGCGGGAGCACCGTAATGCCTGATAACGACCTAGCCCCCAGCCGCGCCGAACATCCGCAAAAGAATGTAGTCGTAGGCCAGGCGACAAATACACGGCTGCTTTTTAACTGCATTACCACTGCATGCACGGCAGAGCTGGTAGTGCCAACCATCGTCGACGAAGCCTTGCATGTCGCTACAGGCCCGCCTGAAGAAAAGGCAGAGACTCATGACATGCTCGAATGCCTGGAGCCCAACCACGGACGGGTGACTCGCCACTGCACGACGGATAGCAAGCAACCTCAATCTGCACGCCGCGCCACATAAGCGCCCCCGACATAAAAAACCATAACGGCCGGTTTTCGGGCGAAGGTTTGAGTCTCTTGGTAAACTCGCGCCCATTGCAAATCACACTTGTCCATGCCGAATAGCCAATGCAGCGATCGGTGCGTTGGCGCCCCTGATCATGGCAAGCGCCTTGTGATACAAGCGCAAAGCGATTGCAGCTTGAGCCAACGCCCTTCAGAAAACGCACACTTACCCCCTAGAACACGCCTTAAACACGTAGAGCAAAATGGTCCAGAATTCAGCTACAACCCCAGTAAACTCAAGCCCTACGCTGTCCCGGCGGTTTAGCGTTGCACCTATGATGGATTGGACGGACCGCCACTGCCGCTACTTCTTGCGTCTGTTGTCCAAACACACCTTGCTCTATACCGAAATGGTCACCACCGGCGCGTTGCTCAACGGTGATCATGAGCGATTTCTGCGCTACCACCAGAGCGAGCATCCGTTGGCGCTGCAATTGGGCGGCAGTACTCCGGGGGATCTTGCGGCCTGTGCACGAATGGCTCAGGAACATGGCTATGACGAGGTCAACCTGAATGTCGGCTGCCCTAGCGATCGGGTGCAGAACAATATGATCGGCGCCTGCCTGATGGGGCACCCGGAACTGGTGGCCGATTGCGTGAAGGCCATGCGCGATGCCGTGTCGATTCCAGTGACGGTCAAGCATCGGATCGGCATCAATGGCCGCGACAGTTATGCCGAGCTGTGTGATTTCGTCGGCCAGGTGCATGAGGCGGGTTGCACCAGTTTTACCGTACATGCGCGCATTGCGATCCTTGAGGGGCTGTCGCCCAAGGAGAATCGGGATATTCCGCCGCTGCGCTACGACGTGGCTGCGCAATTGAAAGCGGACTTCCCGCAGTTGGAGGTGATCCTCAATGGGGGCATCAAGACCCTGGAGGCCTGCCATGAGCATCTACAGACCTTTGACGGGGTAATGCTGGGGCGTGAGGCCTATCACAATCCCTACCTGCTGGCACAGGTGGACCAGCAGTTGTTCGGCAGCGACGCGCCGGTGATTTCCCGTGCCGAGGCGCTGGCGCAACTGCGGCCCTATATCGCCGAGCATCTGGCAAGCGGCGGCGCCATGCACCACATCACTCGCCATGTACTGGGACTGGGGACCGGCTTCCCCGGAGCACGCAAGTTCCGCCAGTTGTTGTCGGTGGATATCCATAAGACCCAGGACCCATTGGGATTGCTGGATCAGGCCGGGCAACTGCTTGAAGGACGTTAACCGTCAAGCGGATTGAACCTGATGCGGCTTTTGATATCTGAATAACCTGAAATCTGTCCCGCATTCAGACAGCTGTTTTCAGGTCGCCGCCCCCAGCGGCGCCGTAAGCCTTTCGCGCCCTTGAGCGCCTGCCGGCGCTCGGGTAATGTCATCAGACCCATAGGACAGAGCACGCTCATGACTTCCAAGCTGGAACAACTGAAGAACATCACCACCGTGGTGGCCGATACCGGCGACTTCGAGGCCATCGCCCGGGTCAAGCCGGTGGACGCCACTACCAACCCATCGCTGCTGCTCAAGGCCGCGGCCATTCCCGGTTATGCCGATCTGCTGAACGCTTGCGTCAGCGATTGCAAAGGCGATGTCGGCCTGGCCAGTGATCGTTTTGGCGTAGCGGTTGGCCAAGAGATCCTCAAAGTCATTCCCGGCCGCATTTCAACCGAAGTGGATGCCCGCCTGTCGTTCGACACCGAGGCCATGCTCAAGCGCGCCCATCGCCTGATCGAACTCTATGAGAAGGCCGGCGTGGGTCGCGACCGGGTACTGATCAAGATCGCCTCCACCTGGGAGGGCATCCGCGCTGCCGAGCAACTGGAACGCGAAGGTATCCAGACCAACCTGACCTTGCTGTTTTCCTTCGCCCAGGCCATCGCCTGCGCTGAAGCCGGTGTGTTCCTGATCTCGCCATTCGTGGGACGGATCTACGACTGGTACAAGAAAGCCACCGGCAACGATTACGTCGGCGCCGACGATCCTGGCGTGCAGTCGGTAACCCGCATCTACAACTACTACAAGGCCAATGACTACAAGACCGTGGTCATGGGCGCCAGCTTCCGCAACCTGAACCAGATCGAGCAACTGGCTGGCTGCGATCGCCTGACCATCAGTCCGGACCTGATCGAGAAGCTGGCCACCGACACCGGCAAGCTGGAACGCAAATTGAGTCCTGGCAAGACCGGTGAGGCCCGTCAGAGCCTGAACGAAGCGCAGTTCCGCTGGGCTTCCAACGAAGACGCCATGGCCACCGAAAAACTGGCCGAGGGCATTCGCCAGTTCGCCCGCGACCAGGAAAAGCTCGAAGCCCTGCTGGCCGCCAAGTTCTGATAGCTTTGCAGCAATGCAAAAAGGGCGAACCCTCACAGGTTCGCCCTTTTTCATGCGCGAGCGCCTCAGTCGATCAATGACGCTCCAGAGCGTTCACCAGATCATGGAACGCTTCGCGATTGGAATCATTGAGGCCCATGAGGATCTTGTGTGCCTCCAGGACCTTGATCCGCACCACTTCCTCGGATTGATCCTGGGACGGCAAGTCGGTCAGGCATTCCGGGCAAGGTATTGGACGATCGACGATGTTGAACACCTGATCGAAGCCCATGGACTGCAATAGCCGGGTAATGTCTTCGTGGGTGGTGACGACAGTGGGCAACAGACCGACTTTTTGCCGTGACAGGATCGACAACTTGGCCAACAGGCCCAGGGTGGTGCTGTCGATGCTACGGGTTTCGGTGAGATCGATGACGATCGCCGAAAAATTCAGCGCAGTGAAAATCCGCTCAATAGTCGCATCCAGCGCCGAACACAAGGTCAGGCGCACTTCACCGATGAACTTCAGGACGAAGGTGCCATCCTGCTCGGCGAACTGGATTCTACCGGTACTCATTAAAGGTTCCTGCTCAACACTAACAGGGCGATATCATCCGGCATCTCCCCTAGCGTGGCCAATCCAAAAACTTGCCGCAGGCCATCCAGGCTGCCGCCCGCCGCTCTCACCCGCTCGGGCAAGGCCGCTTCTTTTTCTTTGAGTGTAGGTTCGGACAAAAGGTCCAGAATCCCGTCGGACATCAGCGTCAGGCTGAACACCGGTGGCAACTCCAGAACATGGTCCTCATAGGTCGCCTCGTTGAACAGACCCACCGGCAAACCACGCCCTTCCAGGTAACGCACACTGTCCGGGGTGTACAACACCGGCAACGGCAAATGCCCGCCAATGCTATAGGTCAACAAACCAGTCTCCTCGTCGATGACTCCACCGACCATCGTGACGTGTTTGCCCAGCTTACAGCTGATCAGGCCACGGTTGATATGGCCTAGCACTTCCGAAGGCTTGAATTCCGGCAAGGTGCCGTTGCGCTTGGATTCGAACAACAGTCGCGTGGTCATGAACTTCAACAGCACGGTGACAAAGGCTGATGAGGCGCCATGACCAGAAACATCCGCCAGGTAGAAGGCGACACGACGCTCATCGACGCGGAAGTAATCGACGAAATCACCCGACAGGTACAACGACGGGATGATCTGGTGCGCAAAATTGAATTCGTCGATCGACCAGGGACTGCTGGGCAGCATGTTCATCTGCACCTGGCGACCGGCATTCTGGTCTTCCTGAAGCAAATTGAGGCTGGCTTCAAGTTCGCGATTGGCGGCTTCGAGCTTTTCCCGATAACGCTGGTTTTCCAGGAGCAGGCGCGCTC
Source organism: Pseudomonas sp. TKO26 (assembly GCF_003225665.1). NCBI lineage: Bacteria > Pseudomonadati > Pseudomonadota > Gammaproteobacteria > Pseudomonadales > Pseudomonadaceae > Pseudomonas > Pseudomonas sp. TKO26. The sequence continues at coordinate 241,402 of NZ_QKLN01000005.1, read as the reverse complement.
GATCGAGGGCTCGGCGCACGGAGTGCTCGAGCACGGCCAGATCTTCCAGCGGCTTGATCAAGTAGTCAGCCGCCCCCAGCCGAAGGGCTTCGACCGCATCGTTCATCACGCCCGCACCCGAAACCACAATCACCGGGGTTTGCGGCGACTGTTCGGTTATTTGACGGATCAATTCGAGACCGCCCATCTGCGGCATGCGCAGATCGCAGATCACCAGATCGGGATGGTCGTGCTGGAATACCTGAAGACCCTGCTGGCCGTTAGCAGCCTGCAGTACGCTGAAGCCACTGTCTTCCAAATAGGCCGCGAGACTTGCGCGTACTACTTCGTCGTCATCGATTATCAGCAGCGTGGCACTGGTTTTTTGCATGTGGGCAAACGGCGCCAGAATTAGGTTGGCGTAGCTGGCTTGGCCGGGGGCCTGGCGCACGCTACTGGATTCGCTTTCTAGCCACTCTGGAAGTGGAGCCAGGACCTTCAGCCCTGCACGCCCGCCTATCAGAGGTGCCCTTCTAAGGCGCAGACGGTACTCCCATCCGCGGGGCGTTTCAAGCTCATGCCGATGGTCGCCTGACGTCTTTACATCGCAAATCACCGGGAGTTATAAAAACCGCCAAAACCGCAACTCAATCGCAGGATGGAACCCATGAATCAAAACCAGCGTGACTACAGCGAAAAGCGCGATTACATCCGCATGCGGGTGGATGCCGAGGTCACGCTGATCCACCAAGGACAGGTGATAGAAGCGGTCTGCATCGACCTTTCCAGCAGCGGCATGCAGGTTCAGGCACCCCGCTCATTCCAGGTCGGCGATCACTTGAGCGTGCGTATCGACTCCGAACATGCAGCCTTGAAAGGGCTGGAAGCAGAGACCGAAGTGGTCTGGGTCAATGGGCTGGACGGAGGCGGTCAGAAACTTGGTCTTACAATCCTTAAGATGAAGTAAAAATCCCCCCATGAAAAAGGCGGCCCAATGGCCGCCTTTTTTAGTTGCTACCGGACAGCTGTTCGATCAGAAATCGTCTTCGACCTTACCGTCCTTCACCTTGAATTCACGATTCTGCAGGTAGGCATTACGAATGAAGGTGTATTTGTCGCCCCGTATCAGCTTGTCCGCAGACAGCAGGCTGGCACGGGTATCGATGATGTCTACGCCAATAGTGGTGTTACGCGCAGGAATATCATTCATGTAGCGATAGGGTTCGGTGTAGCTGTCGACATACTTGGCCGGCGCGTCACGCAAGGTGCTTGGGCCCAGAAACGGCAGCATCACGTAAGGGCCGCTACCCAAGCCCCAGTAACCGAGGGTCTGGCCAAAATCTTCATCGTTGCGCTGCAGGCCCATCTTGGTGCCGACGTCAAAAAAACCCGCGACCCCCAGGGTGGTGTTCATCAGCAGGCGCGCGGTATCCACACCGGCTGCACGCGGCTTGGCCTGAAGGATGTCGTTGGCCAGGTTGCCGACGTCACCGAGGTTGCGAAACATGTTGTGGATGCCATCTTCAAGAAACTTAGGCGTGACCGCCTGGTAGCCTTGGGCCAATGGCTTCAGGGCATAAGTGTCGAGGGTATCGTTGAAGGTGAAGATGGGACGGTTGATGCTCTCCCACGGATCCTCTTCAGCCGCCTGGACGACCAGGGGAGCCAGCGTCACACCGGCACTCATACATAGCGGAACTAGATAACGGCTCCAGCGCATAGCAGGAAACTCCTTGGGTTGTTCTCTCTTGGGGCTATGCCCTGAGGTTAGGCTCGGGAGTATAAAACGGATACGCCGGTTTAGGCAGCATCACTGCAATCAGGCTGAACGCGCCGGACCGCCAGTGCAGCTCACCTTCACCCGACTGTCACCTGCATGTCACCTTTTCCCGCTAGCCTCGCCGGGTATTTCAAGGACGTTGATATGCCCCAAGCCGACGCCTCACCCCAGATTGCCACGCCCTTGACCGCCGTACTCTTCGGCCTCAGCGGCTGCCTGGTGGATTTTGGTGCGCGTACGCGCCAGCACGGCTCCACCAGACCCGGCCCGGAACAGGCCCAAGCCACACCGGGCGCCCTGGCAACCCTGCAGCACCTGCAACAGCAAGGCATTCCCTGCGCATGGCTGGAGCAACTACCGCCTGCCAGCGCCCACCAGCTAGCCGCAGCGCTGCCGGAATGGATCAAGCCCACCCCTATCGTCCCCGCTCAATGGCCCGCACCCGATGCCTGCTGGCAGGCGCTGATGTCGCTCAAGGTGTCGCGCCTTGATGGCTGCGTGCTGGTCAGCGGCGAACCCCAGCTTCTGCAGTCGGGGCTCAACGCCGGCCTCTGGACCATAGGCCTGGCCTCCTGCGGCTCGCTGTGCGGCATGACACCCAGCGAATGGCAGGCGCTGAGCCAACAGCAGCGCGAGCTCAAACGGGGCAAGGCCACCGTGCAACTGTTCGGCCTGGGCGTGCACTCGGTGATTGACCACCTGGGGGAATTGCAGACCTGCCTGGCGGACATCGAACAACGTCGACTCAAGGGTGAAAAGCCCTGACATAAGCCTGTTGATCAGGATCATGCACAGTGCCTGGTAGTGGATTACTCTAAGCCGTGGGCATGGATCTTTGCTGTAATCGCGCGGTCCATCCCTGTGCCTATCATTGAAGGGAGAACGCCATGCCTGCCCGCGAACTGCAAGAACAACTCGACACCCTGCGCGAGCAATTGGAGCAGAACCCACCGCTTTCGGAAGCCGAGCGCGCCAACCTGCATGACCTGATGCAGCAGATCGAACTGCAACTCAAGCTGGAAACCAGCACCCATGACGCCAGCCTCGCTGACGGCGTCAATCTGGCGGTGGAACGCTTCGAACTGGAGCACCCGGCCATCGCCGGAACCCTGCGCAACATCGTTCAGACCCTGGGCAATATCGGCATCTGAGCAGCGCCCGATAACACCCTTCCCTTGAAACCAAAGCCCCGCACTGTGTGCGGGGCTTCTGTTTACTGACGAACCAGTCGCTGATTGGCGAAGTCCGCCGTTTCAGTGCTGCGGTACGGGTTGATATCCAGCCCGCCACGACGCACGTAACGCGCGTAGACAGTAAGCTTTTCCGGCTTGAGCAGGCGTTGCAGGTCCAGGAAAATCCGCTCCACGCACTGCTCATGGAAATCCGAGTGCTGACGGAAGCTCACCAGATAGGCCAGCAGGCTGGCGTGATCCAGCGCCGCCCCCCGGTACTCCACCACGACGCTGCCCCAGTCCGGCTGGCTGGTCACCGGGCAGTTGGACTTGAGCAGATGGCTGTGCACGCTCTCCTCCACCACTCGCGAGGCATCACAACGCAGCAGCTCCGGGCGCGGATGTGCATAGCTGTCGACGCTGATATCCAGGTCATCGATGCACACCCCTGGCAGAGCCACCACACCTTCCGCCTCGACCTCGCCCAGGCTGCGGATACGCACAGCCACCGGCTTGCCTGCCGCGGCGGAAAGGTCCTCGCGCAAGGTCGCTTCAAGCGCCGCCCGATCGGAGAACGGCGTCTGGTTCAGCGAATTGAGGTAGAGCTTGAAGGACTTGGACTCGATGATATTCGGCGAATCCGCAGGAATACTGAACTCACCGATGGCCACCACCGGTTTGCCCGACGGCAGCAGCCAGGACAACTCGAAGCAATTCCAGAAATCCACACCTTTATAAGGCAGGGTATCGGCGCTCAAGCCCAGCTCGGCCCATTTCGCCGCCCGAGGAATCGGGAACAGCAGGGACGGGGTGTATGTGGAGATGTATTCACTGGACTTGCCCAGCGGCGAATGTTCGGCTGCGGGATGCATGGCGGAAACCTGACTGAAGAATCAGCGGATTCTACCAGCCTTTGCTCCCGCCTTTGAGCCCCGAACCTCAGGGAGTGACCGTCAGCTTGCCCACCATCCCGGCTTGATAGTGCCCGGGAATGTTGCAGGCGAACTCCAGGCTGCCGCTCTTGGTGAAGGTCCAGGTCAGCTCGGCCTGCTTGCCCGGCTCCACCAGCACGCTGTTGGGATCGTCATGCTGCATGCCATGCTCCATGCCCGCCATCGAGCCGTGCCCCATGGCAGCGTGATCCATCGACTTCATCGCGGTGGGCGTGAGCATCCCGCCTTGCTGCATCTTGAGCATTTCCTGCTGGTGCTCGGCATGCATTGCCGCATCGCCCAAGTTGAACTCGTGCAGCAACTGGCCCTTGTTGATCAACACGAAACGCACGGTTTCGCCCGCCTTGACCGCCAGAGCCTTGGGGCTGAACGACATGTCGCCCATCACCACCTCGACAGTACGGGTGGCCGTGGCTGCCGGGGCCGGCCGACCAAAATCATAGGACCCCGCCGACGAGGCCCAAAGCGGCGCACTCAACAACATCAAACAGCCGCCAAGCATCAAGCGGCTGCGCAACAGCAGATTTTGCACATTCATTATCAGGCTCCAAAAACCGTTTTGAGCATATGCCACACTCTAGCGAGCTACCGCTGCCAGCCAGCTGACAGCCAGATTACAACTTTGTCAGCTTGACCTGCCCTGCCTCCCTGCACGGTATAAAGCCCGGGTTCCATAAGCCATGAGTCGCACCATGAAACTGCTGATCGTCGAAGACCAACCGAAAACCGGCCACTACCTGCGCCAGGGCCTCAGCGAAGCCGGCTTCAATGCCGAACTGGTGGCTGATGGCAATACTGGCCAACACCTCGCGCTGACCGGGGACTACGCCCTGCTGATTCTCGACGTGATGCTCCCGGGGCGCGACGGCTGGCAGATTCTCCAGGCGGTACGCGGTGCCGGCCTGGAAATCCCGGTGCTGTTCCTGACCGCCCGAGATGCCGTGGAAGACCGGGTGCATGGTCTGGAGCTGGGGGCCGACGATTACCTGGTCAAACCCTTCGCCTTCTCCGAACTACTGGCGCGGGTGCGCAGCCTGCTGCGCCGCGGTAGCAGCGTCGCCCAGGAAACCAGCCTGCAACTGGCGGACCTGCGCCTGGACCTGATCCGCCGTCGGGTGGAGCGCAGCGGCCAGCGCATCGATCTCACCGCCAAGGAGTTCGCCCTGCTGGAAATGCTCCTGCGGCGCCAGGGCGAAGTCCTGCCCAAATCGCTGATCGCCTCCCAGGTCTGGGACATGAATTTCGACAGCGACACCAACGTCATCGAAGTGGCGATCCGCCGCCTGCGCCTGAAGATCGATGACGAGTACCCGAACAAGCTGATCCATACCGTGCGCGGCATGGGCTACGTGCTCGAAGAGCGCCAGGCCTGATGCGCCGCCTGTCCCTGAGCCGACGCCTGGCTCTGCTGTTCGCCGCATGCACTGCGGTCGTCTCACTGCTGGCAGGCGTGTTGTTCAGCCGTGCCAGCGAAGCCCACTTCATCGAACTGGATCAGCAGCTGCTGGACGGCAAGCTGCTGGCCCTGCGCAGCGTCCTGCAGGATGTCAGCGAGGCCGCGGAATTCTCCCGGCACCAGGCCAGGTTGCAGGACGAGCTGAGCCATCAGCCGGACTTGCAGCTACGCGTCAGCGACGCCAACGGCCGGCTGTGGTTCGACAGCGCCCCGAGCCTGCCCGCCTCGCTGCCCGACAGCACCAGCTTGCACAGCCTGAACCAGGCCGGTAGCGCCTACCGGATCTACAGCGCCGCGCTGAATCCCGGCCAGCCCGATTCGGCGCAGTTGACCCTGATCCTCGACATCACCCATCACCAGCACTTTCTGCAACGCATGCAGCATCTGATCTGGCTGACCGTGGGCCTGTCGGCCCTGGCTACCGCCTTGCTCGGCGCCTGGGCCGCCCGCAGCGGCTTGCGCCCGTTGCGGCGCATGAGCGCGGTGGCTGCCGGCGTGTCCGCCAGCTCCCTGACCCAGCGCCTGCCCCAGGAGCAAATGCCCGCCGAACTGGCGGAGCTGGCCAGCACCTTCAACGCCATGCTCGCGCGCCTTGAAGAGTCGTTCCAACGCCTCTCGGCGTTTTCCGCCGACATTGCCCATGAACTGCGCACGCCGCTGTCAAACCTGCTAACCCACACCCAGGTCACCCTGACCCGGCCCAGGACGCTTGAGGATTACCGCGAAGCCCTGCACAGCAACCTCGAAGAGCTGCAGTGGATGGCGCAATTGGTCAACGACATGCTCTATCTGGCCAAGGCCGACCACGGCCTGCTGAACCCCAAGCGCGAAGCGCTGGAGCTGGCTCAGGAAATCGACATGCTGCTGGAGTTCTATGCGCCGCTGGCCGAAGACGCCCAGGTCGAACTGACCCGCGAAGGCCACGCCGGCTTTGCCGGCGACCGCAGCATGCTGCGCCGCGCGCTGTCCAATCTGCTGGACAACGCCCTGCGCTTCACCCCGGCTGGAGGCTCGATCAAGGTGCGGATCAACGACAGCGCCCAGCACTTGAGCCTGAACATCGAGAACAGCGGCGAAGGCATTGCCCAGGAGGCGCTGCCACGGCTGTTCGATCGCTTCTACAGGGCCGACCCGGCGCGGCGCGAAGGCAGTAGCGAACATGCGGGGCTGGGGCTGGCAATCACTCAGTCGATCATTCGCGCCCATGGCGGGCAGATCCGTTGCGAATCGGCGACGGGCTGGACCCGCTTTGTGATCGAGTTGCCGAAATGAGATTGAGGCTGTGTTCGCCGGCAAGCCGGCTCCTACACTAATCAGGCAGGAGCCGGCTTGCCGGCAACAGCGGATATCAGGAGTAGCGCAAGGCGTGGGCCGGCTCGACCTTGGATGCGCGCCAGGCCGGATACACGGTGGCCAGGAAGCTCAGGACAAAACCCGCGCCGCAGATCAAGGCGACATCGCCACCCTGCAACTCGGAAGGCAGGTTGCTGACGAAATACACATCGGAGCTGAAGATCTGCTGACCGCTGATCCGCTCCAGCCAGCCCACCAGTTCGCTGACGTTCAACGCCGCAATCACCCCCAGCACCCCGCCGATCAGAGTGCCGACAATCCCGATCACAGTACCCTGGACCATGAAGATCGCCATCACCTGCCGCGGCGTGGCGCCGATAGTACGCAGGATCGCGATATCCGCGCCCTTGTCGTTCACCACCATGATCAGGGTGGCGATGATGTTGAACGCCGCCACCGCGACGATCATCAGCAACAGCAGGCCGATCATGGTCTTTTCCATCTTCATGGCGCTGAACAGGCTGCCCTGGGTGTGGGTCCAGTCGTCGGCGCGGAAGTCCGCCCCCAGGCCCTTGGCGATATCCGCCGAAACCTGCGGCGCGGCATACAGATCCTTGACCGCCAGGCGCACGCTCTGCACCTGGTTCGGCTGCCAGTGCTGCATCTCGGCGGCATCGGCCACGTGGATCAGGCCCATGGAACCGTCCAGTTCAGCACCGACCTTGAACACACCGACAACGTTGAGACGCTGCATGCGCGGGGTGATGCCTCCTGGCGCGCTGCTCACCTCGGGCACGATCAGGGTCAGCTTGTCGCCGACATTCAAGCGAAAGCGCCGGGCGGTAATCTCGCCAATGACCACACCGAACTCACCAGGCTTCAGGTCCTGCAGGCTGCCCTGGACAATGTGCTGGGTGACGATGGAGACCTTGCCCTCCTGAGCCGGGTCGATGCCGCTGATCTGGATCGGCTGCATCGCACCCTTGTAGGAGAGCATGCCTTCCATCTCGGTGAAGGGCACCGCGGCAGTGACTTGCGGGTTCTTCAGGGCCGCTGCGGCCACCGGCTGCCAGTCATCGATGGGCTTGACTCCAACGATGGTGGCGTGCGGCACCATGCCGAGGATCCGCGAACTCATCTCCCGCTGGAAGCCGTTCATCACCGACAGCACCACGATCATCGCCAGCACGCCCAGGGCGAGGCCGATCATCGAGGTCATGGAAATGAACGAGACAAAGCGATTGCGCCGTTTGGCGCGGGTGTAGCGCGTGCCGATAAAGATCGATAAGGGTCTGAACATGGGCAAGGCACCCTGGAAAAATTAATGACCCGGCGTCGGCGGGCCAGCCGCCAACGCCGCGTGCGGCCGCATCAGATGGCGACCAGGTGACCTTCTTGCAGGTGCAGTACGCGATCCATCTGCCGGGCCAGGTTCATGTCGTGGGTCACCACCAGGAAGGCGGTGCGCATCGACGTGCTGAGCTCCAGCATCAGGTCCTGAATGCCCTGGGCGGTGTGCGAATCGAGGTTGCCGGTGGGCTCGTCGAGCATCACCAACCCCGGCTTGTTCACCAGGGCCCGGGCAATCGCCACCCGCTGGCGCTCGCCGCCGGACAGTTCGGCCGGCTTGTGTTCCAGGCGATGGCCAAGGCCGACCCGCTCCAGCAGCGCGGTAGCACGCTGACGGGCTTCCGGGATCGGCGTGCGACCGATCAGCAGCGGCATGCAGACGTTCTCCAGCGCGGTGAACTCCGGCAGCAGGTGGTGGAACTGGTAGACGAAGCCCAGGGCGCGATTGCGCAACTGACCGCGAGCCTTCTCGCCCAGCGCCGAGAGCTCCTCGCCGGCCAGCCAGACGCTGCCCTTGGACGGCGTATCCAAGCCGCCCAGCAAGTTGAGCAAGGTACTCTTGCCGGAGCCGGAGGTACCGACGATGGCCACTCGCTCCCCCGGATGCAGTTCCAGTTGCAGGCCGGACAGGACCACCACCGATTCCGGGCCTTCCTCGTAGGACTTGCCCAGGTCACGGCAGCTCAGGATTGCTTTTTCACTCATGCCCAACTCACTCATAACGTAGCGCCTCCGCAGGCTGGGTGCGCGCCGCACGCCAGGCTGGATACAGGGTGGCGAGGAAACTCAGGACCAATGCCGCGCCGCAGACCATCAACACGTCCTCGGCCATCAGTTGCGACGGCAGGTAGTCGATGAAGTACACGTCGGCATTCAGGAATTTATGGCCGATCAGGCCTTCGAGGGCGGAGATCGCAGCACTGACATTCAACGCCGCCAGCATCCCCAGCACCGCGCCGATCAGGGTGCCAACCACACCAATGACGGTGCCCTGGACCATGAAGATCGCCATGATGGTGCCCGGTGTAGCGCCCAGGGTACGGAGAATGGCGATGTCGCCTTTCTTGTCGTTCACCACCATCACCAGGGTCGAGATGATGTTGAACGCAGCCACCGCGACGATCAGCAGCAACAGCAAGCCGATCATGGCTTTTTCCATGCGGATGGCCTGGTACAGGTTGCCGTGGGTACGGGTCCAGTCACGGGCGTAGAAATGGTTTTCGCCCAACTGCTGGGCAATTTCCCAAGCGGTGCGCGGGGCCTGGAACAGGTCGTCGAACTTCAGCCGCAGGCCCTGGACCTGATCCGGCTTCCAGCGATGCAGGCGGCCCAGGTCTTCCAGATTGGTCAGGCCCAGGTAGCCGTCGATCTCGCCGGCGCCGACGTGGAAGATGCCGACCACGGTAAAGCGCTTCATGCGCGGAAACATGCCGGCCGGGGTCACCGTGACTTCCGGCGCGACGAAGGTCAGCTTGTCGCCCAGGCCGACGCCCAGCTTGGCGGCCGCCTTGTCACCGATGACGATGCCGAAGCTGCCGGGCGCCAGCGCGTCCAACTGCCCCTGCTGCATGAAGTGGTCGATGATCGACACCTGCCGTTCCTGCTGCGGATCGATGGCGTTGAGCAACACCTTCTGCACCTGGCCATTGTTGGTCAGCAGGCCCTGCATCTGGGTGAACGGCGCCACTGCCAGCACTTTCGGATTCTGCCTGACCTTGTCGGCCAGGCTTTGCCAGTCGCTGATGGGCTCGCCGGATTCGATGGTGGCGTGGGGCACCATGCCCAGCACGCGGGTGCGCATCTCATGATCGAAGCCGTTCATCACCGACAGCACCACGATCATCACGATCACGCCGAGGGCGAGTCCGATCATCGAGGTCAGGGAAATGAATGACACAAAATGATTGCGACGCTTTGCACGGGTATAACGCGTGCCGATAAAAGCAAACAGAGGTCTGAACATGTCGGGGCTTGTGCAGAGGAAAAGAAGACGTCCTTGTGGCGGGGCCTGGTAAGCAGCTTTACACTCAGACCACTGCCTCTACCATGGGTTCGCCATGTCGACATTAGATGAAGAAGATCGCCGCGAATACTACCGTATCGAGGACGCGATCGCACTGGAAATTAGCCCCTTGTCCGCCCACGACGCGGCGAGCAAGGAAGTGTTGCAGGATGAGTCTCCGCTGTTCAATCTGCTCAGCGAACTGCACCTGAGCGAATTCGAATCCCAGCACCTGCTGCGCCAGGTCAGCGAGCGCGATCGCACCCTGGCCAGCTACCTCAAGGCCATGAACAAGCGCATCGACCTGCTCAGCCAAGTGGTGGCGCAGACCGTGTTCGGCAAGTTCGGCGAACCGCAGCGGGTGATCCTTTCCGAAGGTGGCATCGAGTTCAACCACCACTTGAGCTACGCCAAGGGCAGCCATCTGGCCGTGAAGCTGCTGTTGATGCCCCAGGCCCTGGGCCTACTGCTGCGGGCCAAGGTCATTCACTGCGAGCCACAAAGCTTCGGCACCTTCGAGATCGGCACCGAGTTCGAAGCATTGACCGATGCCCAACGCCAGCTGCTGGCACGCTATATCCTGCAAAAACAGGCCCAGCAACGCCGCCTGGCCCGGGAGCAGAGCGACCCCGCCGCCGGCTGAGCAATACGCCCGCCCCACCTCTTGTGAAACAACATCCGTGAAGGAGCAATTGTGACCCTGATCTATGGCCATCGCGGCGCTAAAGGCGAAGCACCGGAAAACACCCTGACCAGTTTTCAGGAATGTCTCAAGCACGGCGTGCGCCGTTGCGAGCTCGACCTGCACCTGTCAATGGACGGCGAGTTGATGGTGATTCACGACCCGACCCTCAAGCGCACCACCGACCGGCGCGGCAAGGTGGTGGAGCATTCCGCCGCGGAACTGGTGACCTACGACGCGCGCAAGGGCGGCCCGGGCTGGGTCAGCCCCTGCCCTATTCCGCGCCTGGAAGAGCTGTTCGAGAAGTGTGACTTCGAGCACTGGCAGCTGGAGGTCAAGAGCGCCTCGCGCACTCGCGCCGCCACCACCGTACTGGCGATTCGGGAAATGGCCCAGCGCTTCGGCCTGCTGGACAAGGTCACCGTGACCTCAAGCTCGCGGGAAGTGCTGAAAGCGGCGGTCGAGCTGACCCCGGACCTGTCTCGCGGACTGGTCGCCGAATACGCCTGGCTCGACCCGTTGAAGGTCGCCCAGAGCTACGGCTGCGAGATTCTGGCGCTGAACTGGACCCTGTGCACCCCGGAGCGTCTGCAACGGGCGCAGCGTCAGGGCTTGCATGTGTCGGTGTGGACGGTCAACGAGCCCGCGCTGATGCGCAGGCTCGCCGACTTCGGCGTAGATAGCCTGATTACAGACTTTCCCGGTTTGGCCAGCGCCACCCTCGAGAATTACTGAAATCGGTCTCCCCGGCCGGCTCAGGCCACCGGCCGGAGCCGCTCAAAAAAGCCGGTTGAGGCCGTCGTATGCCGCTACCCGATAGGCTTCGGCCATGGTCGGGTAGTTGAAGGTGGTGTTGACGAAGTACTTCAGGGTGTTGTGTTCACCCGGCTGGTTCATGATCGCCTGACCGATGTGGACAATTTCCGAAGCCTGGTAGCCGAAGCAGTGCACGCCGAGAACTTCCAGGGTTTCCCGGTGGAACAGGATCTTCAGCATGCCTTGCGGTTCACCGGCGATCTGCGCGCGGGCCATGCCCTTGAAGAACGCCTTGCCCACTTCATACGGCACCTTGGCCTGGGTCAGCTCCTGCTCGTTCTTGCCGATCGAGCTGATCTCCGGAATGGTGTAGATCCCGGTCGGCACGTCGTTGACGAAGCGCCAGCTGCCGTTGTCGACAATGCTGCCGGCAGCGGAGCGACCCTGGTCATGGGCGGCACTGGCCAGGCTTGGCCAGCCGATCACGTCACCGGCGCCGTAGATGTTCGGCACGCAGGTGCGGTAGTTCTCGTCGACCTCGATCTGGCCGCGGCTGTTGACCTTGACCCCGATGTTCTCCATGCCCAGCTTGTCGGTGTTGCCGGTCCGGCCGTTGCACCAGAGCAAGGCGTCGGCCTTGATCTTCTTGCCGGATTTCAAGTGCAGGATCACCCCATTGTCGACGCCCTCGACGCGGTCGTATTCCTCGTTGTGGCGCACGGTGATGTTGTTGTTGCTGAAGTGGTAGCTCAGGGCCTGGGAAATCTCCGAGTCCAGGAAGCTCAGCAACTGGCCACGGTTGTCTACCAGCTCCACAAGCACCCCAAGGCCACTGAAGATCGAGGCGTATTCGCAACCGATGACTCCGGCGCCGTAGACGATGAGTTTGCGCGGGGTGTGGCCGAGGCTAAGGATGGTGTCGCTATCGTAGATACGCGGGTGGCTGAAATCGATATCCGCCGGGCGATAAGGGCGTGAGCCGGTGGCGATGATGATGTGCTTGGCGACCAGCTTTTCCACCACGCCATTGGCGCAGACCACTTCCACGGTCTGCTCGTCGGCGAAGCTGCCCGTGCCGAAGAATACGTCGACCCGGTTGCGGGCGTAGTAGCCGGTGCGCGAAGCCACTTGCTTGGAGATGACCTTCTCGGCGCTCTTGAGCACGTCCGGGAAGGAGAACCAGCGCGGTTCGCCAATGGCCCGGAACATCGGGTTGGTGTTGAACTGCATGATCTGCCGGACCGAGTGACGCAGGGCCTTGGACGGAATGGTACCCAGGTGGGTGCAGTTGCCGCCGACCTGGCGACGGCTATCGACCATCGCCACTTTGCGTCCTGCTTTCGCGGCGTTCATCGCCGCACCTTCTCCAGCGGGGCCCGAGCCCAGCACCACTACGTCGTAGTTGTAGACAGCCATGCGTACTCCTCAGAACAGGCCGAGATGCCCTTCTGGCATCTCCGGCTAAATCATGCCGCGGCCAGCGGCATGAAGGATCAATTTGGCTCGGTTACGAACCCGGGCACAGTCTATAGAAGCGTCAACGCCGCGCACATTAACCCTTGGTCGCGTCGTAGGCTACTTTTGCCTGCACTACAGCGTTCGTGAAGCGTGCCGGTTTATTGTTTTACCCCCGCCGACAACGCATCGAAGGCCGGGTTGCTGCGTGTGACGAAGCCTGTATCGGCACGCATCACAAAAAATGCGGCGATCCGGTGTTTTTCCGCGTAGTCCCAGCCGGCTTCGGGGCCGAGAATCAGCAACAGCGTCGACAGGCCATCGGCCATCAGCGCCGAAGGATGAATTACCGTGACCGACGCCAGCCTGTGATTGATGGGCCTGCCGATTCGAGCGTCGAAGGTGTGGGAGTAGCGCTGTCCATCCTGCTCGAAGTAGTTACGGTAGTCGCCGGACGTGGATACACCATAACCATCCAGCGCGATCACCCGCTGGGCCACTTGCCGGTCATCGCGAGGCTCTTCCAAGGCGATGCGCCAAGGTGAACCGTCTGCCTTGCGCCCCACCGCCTTGAGCTCGCCAGTGGCCTCGGCCAGAAAACTGTCGACACCCAACTGCACGAGCCGGGCGGCGATACGATCCACGGCATAACCGGCGGCAATACTGTTGAAATCCACCTCCACTGCCGCGTCCTTGCACAACTGCCCAGCGTCGATGTGCAGGTGACCATGCCCGACCCGCTGCTGCACCTGCGCCAGCTCCACCGCGCTCGGCACTTTCTCCTCGCGCCCCTGGGGACCAAAGCCCCAGAGATTGAGCAGCGGCTCCACCGTCAGGTCAAAGGCGCCATCACTGTCACGCGACAACTGCTCCGCCACACCCACCAACTGCAGCACCGGCTCCGGCATCGACTGACAGCTGTTGGCCGGTAAATCGTTGAAGCGCTCGATATCCGAGTCACTGCGATAGGTGGACATCTGCCGATCGACCTCGGCGAGAATGGCCTCGACTTCGTTCTTGACCACAGACGCCGCCGGGCCATTGGCGCGCCGCACGTACTGCACCGAATAGGTACTGCCCATGGTCGGCCCGGAGATACTCTCCATGCGCTCGCCCCCACAACCCGCCAACAGCGCAGTCGCGCCCCATAACGCGACACCCCGCCAGAAATGGCTTGCCCACACAGTTCGTTCTCCCAATCAAGTACCCCACAAGGGCCACTTCGTGATGCAAAACGCCATTATGTGACAGACGGCACCCACCCACGCACCTGGAAGCCTGTCTCGCTCACAGTCAAAACCCTATTCCAGAGCCCCCGCAGTCCCAACAAGAGATTTAGTTGCCTGATAGCCTTCATACACATATCGTTACAAAACTGTTCAGCGTGCAGGCCTGTGCCCCGACTTTGCAGTAAGGGACGCCTTACGACCAGGGATTGCTAATAAGACAGCCAAAGTGAGTGAAAAAAATGTCCACGACCACGGGCAAAGGCAAGGCGATCTTTCGCGTTGTCAGCGGCAACTTTCTCGAGATGTTCGACTTCATGGTCTATGGCTTCTATGCCACGGCAATCGCCAAGACCTTCTTTCCTGCCGACAGTGCCTTCGCCTCGTTGATGCTGTCCCTGGCGACCTTCGGCGCCGGCTTCCTGATGCGTCCCCTGGGGGCGATCTTCCTCGGCGCCTACATTGACCGCCACGGTCGTCGCCAGGGCCTGATCATCACCCTGGCGCTGATGGCCGCAGGCACGGTACTGATTGCCTGCGTGCCAGGCTACGCCACCCTCGGTGTCGCCGCGCCCCTGCTGGTATTGCTGGGACGGCTGCTGCAAGGCTTCTCCGCAGGCGTCGAACTGGGTGGCGTATCGGTGTACCTGGCCGAAATCTCGACTCCGGGCCGCAAGGGCTTTTTCGTCAGCTGGCAGTCGGCCAGTCAACAGGCCGCGGTGGTGTTCGCCGGCTTGCTGGGCGTGGGCCTGAACCACTGGCTGAGCCCCGAGCAAATGGGTGAATGGGGCTGGCGCGTGCCGTTCCTGGTGGGCTGCATGATCGTTCCGGCGATCTTCATCATCCGCCGCTCGCTGGAGGAAACCCCGGAATTCCAGGCCCGCAAGCATCGCCCTACATTGCAGGAAATTGTCCGTTCCATCGGTCAGAACTTTGGCATCGTCATCGCCGGCATGGCCTTGGTGGTGATGACCACCGTGTCCTTCTATCTGATCACCGCCTATACCCCAACTTTCGGCAAGGCCGAACTGCACCTGTCGGACTTCGACGCGCTGCTGGTGACCGTGTGCATCGGCCTGTCGAACTTCTTCTGGCTGCCAGTGATGGGTTCGCTGTCAGACAAGATCGGCCGCAAGCCACTGCTGCTGGGCGCAACCATCCTGGCGATCTTCACCGCTTACCCGGCGCTGTCCTGGCTGGTGGCCAACCCCAGCTTCAGTCATCTGCTGATCGTCGAGCTGTGGTTGTCCTTCCTCTATGGCTCGTACAACGGCGCCATGGTGGTGGCCCTGACCGAGATCATGCCGGTGGAAGTGCGCACCACTGGCTTCTCCCTGGCCTATAGCCTGGCGACCGCGACCTTCGGCGGCTTCACTCCGGCGGCCTGCACCTACCTGATCCACGTCCTGGGCAACCAGGCGGCACCGGGCATCTGGCTCAGTGGCGCGGCGGTACTGGGGCTGATTGCCACCCTGGTGCTGTTCCGTGGCAACCGCCACGCACTGCGTACCGCACAAGCGGCAACCGCGCGCGGCGCCTGAGACAAAAACTTCGCTGGCAAGCCAGCGCCTACGGGATTGCGCCGGCTTAGCTTGCTGGCGCAAGCCACAAACAAAAACGCCCCGACAAGTCGGGGCGTTTTCATTTCAGCTGTCGCTTAGCGTGGGAACGCTGGCGGGTTGACCCCGGCCATGTCCTCCATCACGCGCACGACCTGGCAGCTGTAGCCGAACTCGTTGTCGTACCAGACGTACAGAACAACGCGGTTGTCCTGAACGATGGTGGCTTCGGCATCGACCACACCGGCGTGACGCGAACCAACGAAGTCGGTGGACACCACTTCCTGCGAGTTGACGAAGTCGATCTGCTTGTGCAGATCCGAGTGCAGCGCCATGTAGCGCAGGTACTCGTTCATCTCTTCACGGGTGGCGGCTTTCTCGAGGTTCAGGTTGAGAATGGCCATCGACACGTTTGGTGTTGGAACGCGAATCGCGTTACCAGTCAGCTTGCCGGCCAGCTCAGGCAGGGCCTTGGCAGCAGCAGTGGCGGCACCGGTTTCGGTGATCACCATGTTCAGCGCGGCGCTACGGCCACGACGATCACCCTTGTGGAAGTTGTCGATCAGGTTCTGGTCGTTGGTGTACGAGTGAACGGTTTCGACGTGACCGTTGATGATGCCGAACTTGTCATTCACAGCCTTGAGCACCGGCACGATGGCGTTGGTGGTGCAGGAAGCAGCGGAGACGATCTTGTCTTCAGCGGTGATTTCGTTGTGGTTGATACCGTGAACGATGTTCTTCAGCTTGCCTTTGCCAGGAGCGGTCAGAACCACGCGGTCGATACCCGGGCAGGCCAGGTGCTGGCCCAAGCCGTCGGCGTCACGCCATACACCGGTGTTGTCCACCAGCAGCGCGTTCTTGATCCCGTACTGGGTGTAGTCCACCTCGGTCGGGTTCTTCGCGTAGATCACCTGGATCAGGTTGCCGTTGGCGGTGATGGTGTTGTTTTCTTCATCGATGGTGATGGTGCCGTTGAACGAACCGTGCACCGAATCGCGACGCAGCAGGCTGGCGCGCTTGGTCAGGTCGTTTTCGGCGCCTTTGCGCACCACGATGGCGCGCAGACGCAGGCCGTCGCCGCCACCGGTTTTCTCGATCAGGATGCGCGCCAGCAGACGGCCGATACGACCGAAGCCGTACAGGACAACGTCGGTGCCTTTGCGGGCCGAAGCGTTTTGCTGGCCAACCACGTCAGCCATTTCTTCACGTACGAACTGCTCGGCGCTGCGGCCATTGCCTTCGTTGCGGAATTTGAACGCCAACTTGCCCAGGTCTACCGAAGCCGCGCCGAGCTTGAGCTCGCTCATGGCCTTGAGCAGTGGGAATGTTTCGTGGACGGAGAGTTCGCTGTCGTCGGAGGAGCGATGGCGAGCAAAGCGATGAGCCTTGAGAATCGCGATGACAGACTGGTTGATCAGGCTGCGGCCATAGATCGAGCTCACCACATTGTTATTGCGGTAGAGCTGACCGATAAGCGGAATCATCGCTTCTGCGAGTGCTTCACGGTCGATCCATTCACCAAGACACTGGTCGGGCTTCTGAGTCACGGGAACCTTCCACATGTAGGGGCAGAAAAAAGGGGCTACATTATGCCGCCCCGCTCTTGCCGTAGCAATGCGCGCCTGTCGTGCGGAACGTAACAAAAAGCCCTTGCAAAAAAACACCACTGTGCTGGAGGCCAGTAAAACCGCGGCTTCCAGCGGCGTCAATTTTTTGGACAGCTTACCTGCCTGTCTGTAACCCTCCGTAACACCGGCCGGATCCGGCACCACATTTGCGTCCAAAAAGCACATTTTGTTGTCATAGCCACTACATTTGCCCTGAGCGGCGTAATAGACGCATCAGCCACTGACAGTGGCCACCCGGGGCCGTTACAATTACCGACTTTCGTCGCAACGCTTGGAGCTTGACCGTCCGTGCCCGTCCTGCGTCTACCGCTACTCCCTGCCGCCGCCGGTAAACAGCATTGGGGCAACCTGCCCGGTGCCGCCCTGAGCCTGGCCATCGCCGAAGCCGCCAGCGCTGCCAAGCGCTTTACCCTCCTGCTGACCGCCGACAGCCAAAGCGCCGACCGGCTGGAACAGGAGCTGGGCTTCTTCGCCCCGGACCTGCCGGTGCTGCATTTTCCCGATTGGGAAACCCTGCCCTACGACCTGTTCTCGCCGCACCAGGACATCATTTCCCAGCGCATCGCCAGCCTCTACCGGCTTCCGGAGCTGGAACACGGAGTGCTGGTGGTGCCGATCACCACCGCCCTGCATCGCCTGGCGCCGACCCAGTTCCTGCTGGGCAGCAGCCTGGTGCTGGATGTCGGCCAGAAGCTCGATGTGGAGCAGATGCGCACGCGCCTGGAGGCCAGCGGCTACCGCTACGTCGACACGGTCTACGAGCACGGCGAGTTCACCGTGCGCGGTGCGCTGATCGACCTGTTCCCCATGGGCAGCAAGCTGCCGTACCGCATCGATCTGTTCGACGACGAAATCGAGACCCTGCGTACCTTCGACCCGGAGAATCAGCGCTCCATCGACAAGGTCGACTCGGTGCGCCTGCTGCCGGCCAAGGAATTCCCCCTGCAGAAAGAAGCGGTGACCCGTTTCAAGGCGCGCTTTCGCGAACGCTTCGACGTGGACTTCCGCCGCTGCCCGATCTTCCAGGACCTGAGCAGCGGGATTACCCCTGCCGGTATCGAGTACTACCTGCCGCTGTTCTTCGAAGAGACGTCGACCCTGTTCGACTACCTGCCCCAGGACACCCAGGTGTTCTCCCTGCCGGGCATCGAACAGGCCGCGGAAAACTTCTGGAACGATGTCCGCAACCGTTACGAAGAGCGCCGCGTCGACCCTTCGCGTCCGCTCCTGCCACCGGCCGAACTGTTCCTGCCGGTGGAAGACTGCTTCGCCCGCCTGAAAAACTGGCCACGGGTGGTGGCCAGCCAGCAGGACATCGAAACCGGCGTCGGTCGCGAACGCTTCCCGGCCCACGAACTGCCCAACCTGGCCATCGAGGCCAAGGCCAACCAGCCACTGGCGGCGCTCTCGGGCTTCCTCGACGAATTCCCCGGCCGAGTGCTGTTCACCGCTGAATCCGCCGGGCGCCGGGAAGTGCTGCTGGAGTTGCTGGAACGCCTCAAGCTACGCCCCAAGACCGTCGACAGCTGGCCGGACTTCGTCGCCAGCAAGGAACGCCTGGCGATCACCATCGCGCCCCTGGACGAAGGCCTGGTGCTGGATGATCCGGCCCTGGCCCTGGTAGCCGAAAGCCCACTGTTCGGCCAACGCGTGATGCAGCGCCGGCGCCGGGAAAAACGTGCCGACGCCAACAACGATGCGGTGATCAAGAACCTCACCGAGCTGCGCGAAGGCGCGCCGGTGGTGCACATCGATCACGGTGTCGGCCGCTACCTGGGTCTGGCGACCCTGGAGATCGACAACCAGGCCGCCGAGTTCCTGACCCTGGAATACGCCGAGGGCGCCAAGCTCTACGTGCCCGTGGCCAACCTGCACCTGATCGCCCGCTACACCGGCAGCGACGACGCCCTGGCGCCGTTGCACCGCCTGGGCTCGGAAGCCTGGCAGAAAGCCAAGCGCAAGGCCGCCGAACAAGTCCGCGACGTGGCCGCCGAGCTGCTGGACATCTACGCCCGCCGCGCCGCCCGCGAAGGTTACGCCTTCGCCGATCCGAAGGCCGACTACGCCACCTTCAGCGCCGGCTTCCCCTTCGAGGAAACCCCGGACCAGCAGAGCACCATCGAAGCGGTGCGCGAGGACATGCTCTCGGGCAAACCGATGGACCGCCTGGTGTGCGGCGACGTCGGCTTCGGCAAGACCGAAGTGGCCATGCGCGCCGCTTTCATTGCGGTCCACGGCGGCAAGCAAGTGGCGATCCTGGTGCCCACCACCCTGCTCGCCCAACAGCACTACAACAGCTTCCGCGACCGTTTCGCCGACTGGCCGGTAACCGTGGAAGTGATGAGCCGCTTCAAGTCGGCCAAGGAAGTGAACGCCGCGGTGGCGGACCTGGCCGAAGGCAAGATCGACATCGTCATCGGCACCCACAAGCTGTTGCAGGACGATGTGAAGATCAAGAACCTGGGGCTGGTGATCATCGACGAAGAACACCGTTTCGGCGTGCGCCAGAAAGAACAGCTCAAGGCCCTGCGCAGCGAAGTCGACATCCTCACCCTGACCGCCACGCCGATCCCGCGGACCCTGAACATGGCCGTCTCGGGCATGCGCGACCTGTCGATCATCGCTACCCCACCGGCCCGCCGCCTGTCGGTGCGGACCTTCGTCATGGAGCAGAACAAGAGCACGGTCAAAGAGGCCCTGCTGCGCGAACTGCTGCGTGGCGGCCAGGTGTACTACCTGCACAACGACGTGAAGACCATCGAGAAATGCGCCGCCGAGCTGGCCGAACTGGTGCCCGAGGCCCGGATCGGCATCGGCCACGGGCAGATGCGCGAACGCGAACTCGAACAGGTGATGAGCGACTTCTACCACAAGCGCTTCAACGTGCTGATCGCCTCGACCATCATCGAGACCGGTATCGACGTGCCCAGCGCCAACACCATCATCATCGAGCGCGCCGACAAGTTCGGCCTGGCCCAGTTGCACCAGTTGCGCGGTCGGGTCGGCCGTAGTCACCACCAGGCCTATGCCTACCTGCTGACACCTCCGCGCCAGCAGATCACCCCGGACGCGGAGAAGCGCCTGGAAGCCATCGCCAACACCCAGGATCTCGGGGCCGGTTTCGTCCTGGCCACCAACGACCTGGAGATCCGTGGCGCCGGCGAATTGCTGGGCGATGGCCAGAGCGGGCAGATCCAGGCGGTAGGCTTCACCCTTTATATGGAGATGCTCGAGCGCGCGGTGAAAGCCATCCGCAAGGGCGAACAGCCGAACCTCGACCAGCCCCTGGGTGGCGGCCCGGAAATCAACCTGCGCCTGCCGGCATTGATTCCCGAGGACTACCTGCCGGATGTGCATGCACGCCTGATTCTCTACAAGCGCATCGCCTCGGCCACCGACGAAGACGGCCTGAAGGACCTGCAGGTGGAAATGATCGACCGCTTCGGCCTGCTGCCCGAGCCGACCAAGAACCTGATCCGCCTGACCCTGCTCAAACTCCAGGCCGAAACCCTGGGGATCAAGAAGGTCGATGGCGGCCCGCAAGGCGGTCGTATCGAGTTCGCCGCGGACACTCCGGTGGACCCGCTGGCACTGATCAAACTGATCCAGGGCCAGCCCAAACGCTACAAATTCGAAGGCGCAACCCTGTTCAAGTTCATGGTGCCGATGGAGCGCCCGGAAGAGCGCTTTAATACATTGGAGGCACTGTTTGAACGCCTCACCCCGAAAACTGCTTGAAGGACGCCCCATGCGCCTGTTCCGCTCCCTGACCCTGCTCCTGACCCTGGTCGCGCCCATGGCGTTTGCCGACGACCTGTACCAGGTGGAAATGATCCTCGTCCGGCAGAATGCCGAGCCGCAGATCCTCAGCCGTGCCGCCCCGGAAGACTGGGCCGCCGGCGCTCAACACCTGAGCCCGGACAGCCAGCGCACCCCCTCTCTGGGTGCAATCGTCGAGAAGCTCAACGCCAGCGGCAACTACAGCATGCTGCTGCACAAGGCCTGGCAGCAGACCCTGGGGGAAACCCCGGTCAAGGTGGCCCTCAGCGACGGGCCGGAACAGTTCGGCCAGTTCCCCATCGAAGGCACCCTGAACCTCAAGCTCGGGCGCTTCACCGATGTCGACGCGGACTTCTGGATCAATCAGATCGACAGCAATGGCCTGGTCACCCGCAGCGAACGCCTGAAACAGCAAAGCCACACCAAGAACGGTCAGCTCAACTACCTGGACAACGGCCATCTGGCCCTGCTGATCAAGATCACCTCGCTCACCGCACCGGCGCCGCGCCCCGCTCCAACTGAAATACCGGACTGATCGAAGTCCCTATGAACCCGCCCCTGACCAAACCCCTGGCCCCGTCCTGGGTCAACCGCTTCAAGGAACAAACCCTGGAACGCGGCCGGCGTTATGCCCTGGAAAAACGCGTGCGCATCGTCAGCGCCGCAGACAGCGCTATCACCGCCAGTTGCGAAGGCTCCAATGGCAATGTCTACCGGCAGAGCATCAACCTGCGCGAGTCGAGCAAGGGCAGCCTGTTGCTGATCGACACCCATTGCAGCTGTCCGGTACGCAGCAACTGCAAACATGTGGTCGCAGTCCTGCTGCAAGTGGAAGAAACCCTGGCCTTCCCGGCGGCGGCCAAGGACGCCGAACTGCTGGAGAAACTCTCTGCCGTGCTCGACAGTCGCCGCCCTGCCGCCCTGCCCCAGGTGCTGCTGGAGGATGTGCGCCCCGTGCCGCGCCTGTGGCTGGCCAGCATCGAGTTCAGCGCCTTCGAGCCGCGCAACGGCAAGATGCAGCGCTACATCCAGCACCGCGCCGCGCTGTCGTTCAACTACAAGGGCGAGTACGTCAGCGGCCAGAAGAATGCCGATGTGATCATCCGCCAGGAACATCAGAGCTTGCGCATCAAGCGCCAGCCAGAACTGGAACAAGGCTGGCGCGAACAGTTGCGCAACCTGGGTTTCAAGATCGCCACCCGGCAGAGCAAGGCCCTGCCGGAAAGCGCCGGCGAACTGTTCGAGATGGTCAATGACAGCGCCTGGCTGACCTTCACCCTCAATGAGCTGCCCAAACTGCGTAGCCTGGGGTGGGAGCTGCAGATAGATGAAGGCTTCGGCTTCGACCTGACCGCGGTGGACGATTGGTATGCCAGCGTCGACGAGGCTCCGGGCCGCGACTGGTTCGATCTGGAACTGGGGATCATCGTCAACGGCGAGCGCCTGAGCCTGCTACCGATCCTGCTCAACCTGATGCGCTCCCACACCGAGATCCTCAACCCGGAACGCCTGGCCAAGCGCCGCGACGACGAACTGATCCTGGTGAACATTCCCCACCGCCCCAACTCCCCGCACGGCCCGCTGCAAGTGGCCCTGCCCTATGGGCGCCTGAAACCGGTGCTGGCCACTCTGGGGGAGTTCTACCTGCAGGAGCCCGGCGAAACCACCCTGCGTCTGAGCAGCGCCGACGCTACCCGCCTCAACCCGCTGCAGGACCTGCCGCTGCTGTGGGAAGGCGGCGAACACATTCGCACCTTCGCCCAACGCCTGCGGGACATCCGCGACTACTCGGCGCCAGCGCCGCAAGGCCTGAATGCCACCCTGCGCCCCTACCAGCTGGAGGGCCTGAGCTGGATGCAGTCCCTGCGCCAGCTGGAAGTGGGCGGCATCCTGGCCGATGACATGGGCCTGGGCAAGACCCTGCAGACCCTGGCGCACATCCTCAGCGAGAAGAATGCCGGGCGCCTGGACCGGCCGTGCATGGTGGTGATGCCCACCAGCCTGATTCCCAACTGGCTGGACGAGGCGGCGCACTTTACCCCGCAGCTCAAGGTTCTGGCGCTGTATGGCGCGGGGCGCAAGAAACACTTCGCGCAACTGGCCGACTACGACCTGCTGCTGACCACCTACGCGCTGCTGCCCAAGGATGTCGAACTGCTGGCCGCGCAACCCTTGCATGTGCTGATTCTCGATGAGGCGCAGTACATCAAGAACCCGTCGAGCAAGGCCGCCCAGGCCGCACGCGAACTCAACGCCCGACAGCGCCTGTGCCTGTCCGGCACGCCTTTGGAAAACCATCTGGGGGAGCTCTGGTCACTGTTCCACTTCCTGTTGCCGGGCTGGCTTGGCGATGCCAAGAGCTTCAACCGTGACTACCGGGTGCCGATCGAAAAGCACGCCAGCGAAGTGCGCCTGCAACACCTCAACGGCCGGATCAAACCCTTTCTGCTGCGCCGCACCAAGGAGCAAGTGGCCACTGAGCTGCCGCCCAAGACCGAGATCATCCACTGGGTCGAACTCAACGAGGCGCAACGGGACGTCTACGAAACCATGCGCCTGGCCATGGACAAGAAAGTCCGCGACGAAATCACCCGCAAGGGCGTGGCCCGCAGCCAGATCATCATCCTTGAAGCCCTGCTCAAACTGCGCCAGGTGTGCTGCGACCTGCGCCTGGTCAATGACTCGCCCCCGACGCGCGGCAGCTCCTCGGGCAAGCTGGACAGCCTGATGGAGATGCTTGAGGAGCTGTTTGAGGAAGGCCGTCGCATTCTGCTGTTTTCCCAGTTCACCTCGATGCTGAGCCTGATCGAGGCCGAGCTGAAACGACGCAACGTTGCCTATGCCCTGCTCACCGGCCAGACCCGGGATCGGCGCACGCCGGTACGGGATTTCCAGAGCGGCAAGCTGCAGATCTTCCTGATCAGCCTCAAGGCCGGCGGCGTAGGCCTGAATCTGACCGAGGCCGACACCGTGATCCACTACGATCCGTGGTGGAACCCGGCGACCGAGAGCCAGGCCACCGACCGCGCCTACCGTATTGGCCAGGAAAAGCCGGTATTCGTCTACAAGCTGATCGCCCGCGGCACTGTGGAAGAGAAGATCCAGCACCTGCAACAGGAGAAATCGGACCTGGCGGCAGGCGTGCTGGACGGGCGCAAGGCCGGCGACTGGAAGCTGCAGAGCGAAGACATCGAAGCCCTGTTCGCCCCCTTGCCGGATAAGAAAACCGGCCGCTGAGACCGGTCAATCTGCGGGCACCGGGCGATTCGCGGTGCCGCGCCGAACCACCTCAATCGATCAACTGCGCGGCCTTTAGAGCCTCAAGAGCAGCGAGCCAGCGCGGGTCCTGCTTGTATTCCAGATGGGCGAACGCCTGACCGCGCATTCGGGCAAGACGTGGCGACGGCTGCACCTTCAAGCGCTGGGCGGCGCTCAGGGCCAACTCGGCTGCGGCGCGATCGTTGCACACCAGCCCCATGTCACAACCGGCCGCCAGGGCCGCCTCGATCCGGCTTGCCGCATCGCCGACGACATGGGCGCCGGCCATGGACAGGTCGTCACTGAAGATGACCCCGTCGAACTGCAACTCGCCACGCAGAATGTCCTGCAGCCAGCGTCGGGAGAAACCGGCTGGCTGCGGGTCGACCTGCGGATAGATGACATGGGCCGGCATCACTGCCGCCAACTGCTTGCTCAAGCGGGCGAACGGCAACAGGTCCTTGGCGCGGATCTCGTCCAGGCTGCGCTCGTCATTGGGAATCGCCACATGGGAGTCGGCCTCGGCCCAGCCATGTCCGGGGAAATGCTTGCCGGTGGCCGCCATCCCGGCGCTGTTCATGCCGCGGATAAAGGCACCGGCCAACAGTGCCGCGCGCTGCGGATCGCCCTCGAAAGCCCGGCTGCCCACCACCGCACTGCGCTGGTGATCGAGATCCAGGACCGGGGCAAAGCTCAGGTCCAGCCCCACCGCCAGGACCTCAGTGGCCATGATCCAGCCGCACTGCTCGGCCAGGTACTCGGCATTCGGGTTGTCGGCCAGGGCGCGCATCGCCGGCAGACGGACAAAGCCCTGACGCAATCGCTGCACCCGGCCACCTTCCTGATCCACCGCCAGCAGCAGGTCCGGGCGGATCGCCCGGATCGCCGCGCTCAGCTCGCGCACCTGGCGTGGGTGCTCGATATTCCGCGCAAAAATGATCAGCCCGCCCACCTGCGGCTGACGCAGGAGTTGGCGATCTTCAGCCGTCAGCCAGGTACCGGCGACGTCCACCATCAAGGAGCCTTGCAGGCCAGCGGTCATAACATTTCCTTAGATACGAATGCGCACGCCATCACGATGGCTCCCGCATGACGCAGGACCAAGCCTCATCCGCGACGGACGCAAGCAGGCCAATCAACATCGATAAGGGGAAGGCACAGGGGTAAAAAAACAGAGTCGGCATGGGCGGCTAGCTTAGCGGATGCAAGCTGTCACGCCCACCCGTGAGGTCAAGCCTTGGCGACTGCCGGGGCTGATTTGCTGCGCGGCTTGAGCTGGGCGCTGGCCATGACTTCATCGGTGACCCCGGTTTCGGCACGCATGCCGGCGGCGAGGAACGGCACCATCAGTCGCATCACTTGCTCAATGGAGGTGTTGACCCCGAAATCGGTTTCGGCAATGGCCCGCAACGCCTTGATTCCGGACATGCTGAACGCCGCTGCACCGAGCATGAAATGCACGCGCCAGAACAGCTCAATGGGCGGAATACGTGGCGCCGCCTCATTGACCAACAGCATGTAGCGGCGGAACACCTTGCCGTACATGTCTTCCAGATAACGCCGCAAATGCCCCTGACTCTGGCTGAAGGCAAGCCCCAGCAGGCGCATGAAGATTGACAGGTCGTTGCCACTGCGTGGCTGCACCACCAGCGCCTGCTCGACAAGGATTTCCAGTAGTTCTTCCAGGCTCGGCTTGCTGTCGGGCCTGGCCTGACGCCGCTCCAGCTCACGATCGAGACTGATGCAGAAAGGCCCGAGGAAGCGCGAGAACACCGCCTGGATCAGGGCCTTTTTGGAACCGAAATGATAGTTGACCGCTGCCAGGTTGACCCCGGCCTTGCTGGTAATCAGCCGCAACGAGGTTTCGGCAAAACCTTTTTCCGCGAACAACTGCTCGGCAGCATCGAGAATGCGTTCAACGGTTTCCGACTGGGCCATGGCTACTCCGCCTGACAAACACTTGTTTGAAACATACGTTTCAGGCTTATCAATGTCAAGCCTGCCAGCCTCTGCGAAGGCCGTCCGGGGCGCTATTTAATCATACCTGCCGCGGTCTGTAGCCAGCCTTGAGCAGTGGATGGCTACCCCGGAATGACAACCACCCGGCCGACCACGGCAAATGGAGGATTGCCAAGCAACGTTCACTGTATATAATCCCAGTCACTGTATAAAAAGACAGAGCGATCGACATGCTAAAACTGACGCCACGCCAAGCTGAGATTCTGGCTTTTATCAAACGCTGCCTTGAAGACAACGGCTATCCGCCAACACGCGCCGAGATCGCCCAGGAGCTGGGTTTCAAGTCGCCCAACGCCGCCGAAGAACACCTCAAGGCCCTGGCCCGCAAAGGCGCCATCGAGATGACCCCAGGGGCCTCTCGCGGCATCCGCATCCCTGGCTTCGAGGCCAAGACCGACGACTCGCTGCCCATCATCGGCCGCGTTGCCGCTGGCGCCCCCATCCTGGCCCAGCAGCACATTGAAGAGTCCTGCAACATCAACCCGACCTTCTTCCATCCTCGTGCCGACTATTTGCTTCGGGTCAACGGCATGAGCATGAAGGACATCGGCATCTTCGACGGCGACCTGCTGGCAGTGCATACCACCCGCGAGGCCCGCAACGGCCAGGTGGTGGTGGCACGCATCGGCGATGAAGTCACGGTCAAGCGCTTCAAGCGCGAAGGCAGCAAAGTCTGGCTGATTGCCGAAAACCCTGATTTCGCCCCTATCGAAGTCAACCTGAAAGATCAGGAACTGGTGATCGAAGGCTTGAGTGTCGGCGTCATTCGCCGCTAAAGGAGGCTCCATGCAGTTCCCCCATACACCACAGCAAGCCCAACTGCCGCTGTTTGAAGCGTTCCTGGCCCAGCCCTTGGCGCCTGCACTCAAAGAAGTGGTCGAGTCGCCCTGGAATAAAGATCCAGAGGCTTTCAGCGAACTGTCGTTACGCGGCGCCGCCGGGAACTGCCTGAACCTCCTGGCCCCCATTCTCAGAGAGTTGAGCCAGGAGCAGGACGCACGATGGCTGACCCTGATCGCCCCGCCCTCAAGCCTGACCCAAAGCTGGCTGCGGGATGCCGGCCTGAATCGCGAACGCATCCTGCTGCTTCACCCCCGCGGCTCTCAAAGCCCACAGCAACTGGCGTGCGAAGCCCTGCGCCTGGGGCGTAGTCACACGGTGGTCAGCTGGCTGAATCCACTGAGTGCCAGCGCACGGCAACAGCTGATCGGCGCCGCGCGCACGGGAGATGCGCAAAGCCTGAATATTCGCCTGGGATAAACACCGGGAAGCCACTACACAATGCGCTTGAAAAGCACGAGGCTTCTCCAGGATTGAGAAGCCGAGATAAATATGACGAACAACCGGAAGAAAACCGATAAACGGGCTTAGTGAAGAACCCGCGGACCGTCTTCCTTGTCGATTTCACCCTCTACCAGGCGTCCGGCCATCTGCACACCGACGCTCAACATGGCCTTAGCCACCTCAACATGCTGACCTTGCAAAAAGGCTTTGGCATCCTCGGAGAAATCCAAAGTAACCAGAGAACCCTCGTCCTCAGCTCTGCGCAGCTCAATACGGCCGTCTGGCAACTCGACAATTTCTAGAAAGGACGTTGGCATAAAGGTCTGGTCTCCACGAAAGGCGGGGATTATATCAGTCATCGCCCCCGCCTCGCTCAGGATCTTGCACCAGACGTAGTACCCCCTCAACAGGCGTAAGCCCCTGCCCCGCTCAAGAAATGCGGCGCTCCAGCTCTCGAAACTCCATGCCAGCCCACCTCAGAAATTCGGCTTGTATTCAAAACCCGCCGAAGCCTGGCTGTCGGAAAATGGTGTGATCAACGACTTGTTCAAGCTCAACCGATTAACCAAGGAACCGGGAAACATCTGAATGGAGTTGTTGAAATGCTCCACATTCAGGTTGAACAGGGTAATGGCTCCGCCGATATTGCCTTCCTGCTCTGCAACCTCACGCATCAGGTTGCTCAACAGCGTGACGGACTTGAGGTCCGGATAGGCCTCAAACGCCAGGTTCAAGCCCCCCAACAGGGCTTTGCCCCCCTCGTCGACCGACTTCAGGGCATCGCCATCGGCGGCAGATGGCAAGCTGTCAATGGCGCTACGCAAGCCAACGATCTTTTCCAGCAGTTGGCTCTCATAAGCCTGAAAACCCGCCACTTGCGGCTCCAGCAGATCCAGCACCTTGATTCGCTGCCGCTGGTAGGTCAGCACGTCCGACCAGGCTCGTTGGGCGCGGTTGTATGCACTGACAATCTTGTTGTAGTGCACATAAGCCAAAACGCCCAAGGCAATCGCAATGACCAACAACAACTCCATACCCTATTGCTCCATTTCATCAGCGACCTTCATCGGAAGGTCGAAATTGTTGTCATGCAACTCCGCCAGTTCATGCACCAGGGCCAGCACCGGAAACAGGCCAGGCAACTCCAGTCCACGTTTGATATTGGCGTAGAAGCCCGATAAGTCCTCGAAGGTTCCCGGATCCTTGTAGGCCATGACCTCGGCGTCGTCGAAACTCAGGCACAGACGCCCCTCGCTGGAAAATTCCAGGTTCACCTTCTTCAACTGCCGGCAAAGCCTGAGCAGAAAAGCCAGGGTGGTGGGGGTCGCAAACTTGGCACAGGCCAGGTCATCACCGGTGAAAATAAAGTTTCTGTTGAAGTCATCAGAGGTGGTCTCGAAGACTTTGGGTTTTGTACGCTTTTTCTTCGGCAGATCACTGCACACCATCACACCAGTGACCCAAGGAAAATCCACCACCAGACTGAAACGATCGAAGCTCTCGTAAACCCGCTCACTTTCGCCATCGGATTTGGATTTGTAGTGGGAGTTCACATAACGCAAGTGGTGAAAGACAAAGGGCAACTGATGCCGCGAGCCCTGGTAGGTTCCCCCGGCGGAGTCCACGATGCGCCGGCTATCGTTACCGCGCTCATAGTCCTCGAACTCACCGCTCAGTTGGGTGAAACGCTCTTCGGCCGTTCCACCCGGATCCCAAAGGCCATTGCTGAGGAATGAACATTTACGAGCGATTCTCTTAGGCATCTCATCGAAAGTGGCTTTACGACTCATCCAGATGATCAGACTGGCAACGCCGAAGCACGCCGCGATGAACCACATCACCACCACGCCTGCCATGGCCGGGATCGCTGAAACAATCGCCAGCATCACCAGCACCAGGGGCTGGGCATGATCGAACTTCAATCCACCCTTGAAGGATTGGAGCCTGCCGATGACCTGCAACAGGTCGTCGTTGGTCCTGGCCCGCGCCACCTCGGCTTCGCAAGTAGCCAACAACCGCACCAGCTCGGCATCATGCTTGAAAAACTGCATCACGCTTCCTTGATCAATTCGAGGGATTCAGGCGCCTGTGGAGCGACAGCAGGAGCAGCATGACCGTCGTGCAGCCGGGCCAGCTGCTCTATCAACCCCAACAGCGGATACAGCTTCGGCAACTCGATGCCCGCCTCGATCCGCTCACGAAAGACCGCCAGCTCACTCAGCGGCCCCGGATCGGCATGGGCCATGATGTCTTCGTTGTTGAAGCTCAGGCAGAGCCGTCCCTGGCCAGAGAACTCCAGATTGGCCCCATGAAGCTGACGCGAAAGCTCTAGCAGCAGATCCAGCGTTGCAGGCGTGGCGAAGTGTTCACAAGAGGCTGGGTCATTGCCGCGCAGCACAAAGGCCTGATTGAAATCCTCGCGATCGGTCTTGAAGGGCTGTCCCGACAGCTGTATTTCCAAGGGACTGGATCGAAGCGCAATCTCTCTCACCCAGGGAAAATCCACCACCAGACTGTAGCGCTGGTAGTTCGTGTAAACCGTCTTGAGATCCCCACCGGCCCCGCGCTCGCAACTGGAGATCACATATCGCAACTGGTGATACTCGAATGCCAGCGAATGTCGCTCTCCTCGATACACCCCCTGGAGCGAGTCCAGGATACGGCGCCGCTCACGCTCGCTGCCCCGCCGGTAATCGGTGAACTCATTGTCCAGTCTCTTCAGGCGCCAGTCGGCGCTACTGTCGAATTCGCTCAAGCCGTTGCCAAGCATCATGCACTTGCGGGCAATGCTCGCCGCCAGATCGGTCGATACCCCAGAGATACCTTTGTTGACCCGATAGCTGAAGAAACACAGAGCCACAAACACCCAGAACATCCCGCCCATGCCATCCATCAGCAACGCCGTCGCGAGCGAAGCAAACGCCAGCACCAGAAGCGTTATTGACTGCACATGATCGAACTCCAGGCCGCCAGGGAATACCTCCAGCCGATCGAGCACCTCAAGCAGGTCCGCCCTGGACTGAGCATTAATGACTCGCCGCTGGCAATCGCTCAGCAGGCGCACCAGCGCCTGGTCACGCAAGAAGAACAACATCCATCTTCCTTGATCAATTGAACGCGCCGCCCATCAAGCGACGCTCAGGCTCAACACTCGTTCAAGCCATCTCGAAAACGAATGGCCAGGGCCTTGAGATTCTGCCGCCAGCTCTCCAGTTCTTCCCGACTCAGTTCCGGCTCCGGCTCTTGCTCGTCCAGATTGACCGCCACAATCAGCGGCTGGGTCACGTCACCCTTGGGCTTGTGCGGCGCTCTCGGCGGTTGAAACAGTTCGTTGTAAGCGCACAAGAGTTGCGCCAGCCAGGTCTGTGGGCTCTGCGCCAGCTCCAGCAATTCCGCCAGTTCGGGAATGGCAATGCTTTGCAGCACCTCACGATTCAGGATCTGCTCGACCCGGGCAGCACCGGCCTGTGGCAGCCGGTAGAACCCGGCGATCTCATGACACAACCCCAACAAGGCACCGTAGAGATGGAACAGCACCGACTCGCGCCCCGCCTGGAGCAGCGCCTGGGCATTCATCGCCCGCCCCTCTTCAACCCGAGCCAGGGCTTCGAGCGCCAGGCCGGCAAAGTAGATTTTCTGATTGGTACGGGTATAGAGCTCGTGGGCCATGTAGGCAGCCTCCACTACAAGAAGAGAACCGGATGCGGACGGTACAGTTTCAAGGAACACTCCCGCGCACCGCAAGGCAAAAGAAAGGCCGCATGACTCCCAACGGAATCATGCGGCCCTGTACGACACTGCATCGAGGGGCAAGCCCCTCGACACAAACTGCGCTTAGCGCTTGTCTTCGACCTTCCAGGTGCCACCGTCGTAGAACGCGCGCCAGCCGGTAGGCTTGCCATCAACCTCGGTCTGCACGTACTGCTCCTTGGTCTTGCGGCTATAGCGCACCACCGCAGGGCGTCCCTCGGGATCCTTCTTCGGTGCTTCGCAGAGGAAGTGGTACTTCGGATCAATTTCGTCCTTGTGCGGAATCAACTCCAGCACCAACGGCGCTCGGGTTTCACGGTTTTTCGGGAACTGGCTGGCAGCCAGGAACAACCCCGAAGCACCGTCGCGCAGGATGTAGGTATCGTTGACCTTCTCGCATTTCAGCTCAGGCATCTTCACCGGATCCATCTTCGGCGGCGCCGCATCACCGCTTTTCAGCAGCTTGCGGGTGTTCTTGCAAGTGGCGTTGGTGCAACCGAAGAACTTGCCGAAACGACCGGTCTTGAGCTGCATCTCGCTGCCGCACTTGTCGCATTCCAGGCTCGGGCCTTCATAGCCCTTGATCCGGTAGCTGCCCTCTTCGATCTCGTAGCCGGCGCAATCCGGGTTGTTGCCGCAGATGTGCAGCTTGCGCTTTTCATCCAGCAGGTAAGCATCCATCGCCGTGCTGCAGATCGGGCAACGGTGCTTGCCACGCAAAACCAGGGATTCCGATTCACCCTCGTCGTCGGCGGCAATCTCGTCACCCGGCACCAGGTTGACGGTGGCCTTGCAACGCTCCTTGGGCGGCAGGCTGTAGCCCGAGCAACCGAGGAACACACCGGTGGACGCGGTACGAATCTGCATCGGCCGGCCACAGGTCTGGCAGGGAATATCGGTCATTACCGGCTGGTTGGCGCGCATACCGCTTTCGGCGCCCTCGGCCACTTCGAGTTTCTTCTTGAAGTCGCCGTAGAACTCGTCAAGGACGTTCTTCCAGTCGCGCTCGCCCTGGGCCACGTCATCGAGGTTCTCTTCCATGCCGGCGGTGAAGCCGTAGTCCATCAGGTTGGAGAAACTTTCAGAGAGACGCTCGGTGACGATGTCACCCATCTTTTCCGAATAGAACCGACGGTTGTGCAGGGTGACGTAGCCACGGTCCTGAATGGTCGAAATGATCGCCGCATAGGTCGAAGGACGACCGATGCCGCGTTTTTCCATTTCCTTCACCAGGCTGGCTTCGGAGTAACGCGCTGGCGGCTTGGTGAAGTGCTGGCTCGGATCGAGCTTGATCAGCTTCAGTACTTCGCCCTGGGCCATTTCCGGCAGTACATCGTCGTCGCCCGGCTTGGCCATTTGCGGCATCACCCGGGTGTAACCGTCGAACTTGAGGATACGGCCCTTGGCACGCAGCTCGAAGTCGCCAGCGGCAACACTGACGGTGGTGGAGAGGTATTGCGCCGGCAACATCTGGCAGGCGACGAACTGGCGCCAGATCAGCTCGTAGAGCCGCTCGGCATCACGTTCCATGCCCGACAGCTTGCTCGGATGGGTGTTGACGTCGGACGGACGAATCGCTTCGTGCGCCTCCTGGGCCCCTTCCTTGCTGCTGTAGACGTTGGGCGAGGCCGGCAGGTACTTGTTGCCGAACTCGTCTTCGATATAGGTCCGCGCCATCGCCACGGCATCAGCCGAGAGGTTGGTGGAGTCGGTACGCATGTAGGTGATGTAGCCGGCTTCATACAGACGCTGGGCCATCATCATGGTCTTCTTCACCCCGAAGCCCAGGCGGTTGCTCGCGGCCTGCTGCAGGGTGGAAGTGATGAACGGCGCCGACGGCTTGCTGCTGGTGGGCTTGTCTTCACGCTTGGCGACGCTGTAGGCCGAGGCCTTGAGCTTCTCCAGAGCAGCCATGGCCTGGGTTTCGTTGAGCGGCTTGAAGGCTTCACCGTTCTCGCGAGCCACCTCAAAGCGCACCTTCGAGCCCTTGGCGGTGCCCAGGTCGGCGTGAACTTCCCAGTACTCTTCCGGAATGAAGGCGCGAATCTCACGCTCGCGCTCCACCACCAGCTTCACGGCTACCGACTGCACACGACCGGCGGACAGGCCTCGGGCAATCTTCGCCCACAGCAGCGGCGAAACCATGTAGCCCACCACACGGTCAAGAAAGCGCCGGGCCTGCTGAGCGTTGACCCGATGAATGTCCAGCTCGCCCGGCTGGGAGAAGGCTTCCTGGATGGCCTTCTTGGTGATTTCGTTGAACACCACGCGCTTGTAGCGGCTGTCATCACCGCCGATGGCTTCCCGCAGGTGCCAGGCGATGGCTTCCCCTTCGCGGTCCAAGTCCGTTGCGAGATAGATGGTGTCGGCATCCTTGGCAAGGCGGCGCAGCTCTTCGATGACCTTTTCCTTGCCAGGAAGGATTTCGTACTTGGCTTTCCAGCCGTGCTCGGGGTCCACGCCCATGCGCGACACCAGCTGCTTGCGCGCTTTTTCCTTCGGCGACAGGGCCGGGGCTTCGCCCGCAGCGGCCTTGCCACGCTTGGCGGCAGGTTCCTTGGCGGCACTGGCCGAACCGCTGGTGGGCAGGTCTCGGATATGGCCGATACTCGACTTCACCACGTATTGGTTGCCCAAGTACTTGTTGATGGTCTTGGCCTTAGCCGGGGATTCCACAATGACCAGCGATTTGCCCATGGATCGGAAAATTCCTGAATTCGAGAAGAGAAAGGCGGTTGGCGCCTGACGCGGCCCCGCTATATATAGTGGCAACAAGGTGAGGTCAAGCGCAGGGTGCTGCGCGACCGGCACTTATGCCGGTGAAAAAAGACTGGGTTCGGCCTGCACCAAAGCAAAGCGTGGGACCTGCTCGCCGTCAACTTCGACCGACTCCAGGAACATGCTCAAGGGTCGCACCCAAAAACCGTAATCCCCATACAGGGCTTGATAGAACACCACTTCTTCTTCCGTTTCCGAGTGCCGCGCCACGCTGAAAACGCGATACTGCGGCCCCTTGTAATGCTGATAGAGCCCGGGTTGTAACTGCATGCTCTGGCCCTCGTGCAATTCTTTGCAAAATAAAAACAAATAAACCCGCAGAAAAACAAAAACCGGGGCACAGGGCCCCGGCTTCCATCCACCCAACGCTTAAACGCGTTCGAAGACGGTCGAGATGCCCTGGCCAAGGCCAATGCACATGGTGGACACACCGAAGGTGCCGCCATTCTGCTTCATGACGTTGAGCAGGGTCCCGGAGATACGCGCGCCGGAGCAACCGAACGGATGACCCAGGGCGATCGCGCCGCCGTGCAGGTTAACCTTCTCGTTCATCTTGTCGAGCACTTTCAGATCTTTCAGCACTGGCAGGGCCTGTGCGGCGAAAGCTTCGTTGAGCTCGAAGAAGTCGATGTCGTTG
Organism: Pseudomonas sp. TKO26; assembly: GCF_003225665.1. Taxonomy (NCBI): domain Bacteria; kingdom Pseudomonadati; phylum Pseudomonadota; class Gammaproteobacteria; order Pseudomonadales; family Pseudomonadaceae; genus Pseudomonas; species Pseudomonas sp. TKO26. The sequence continues at coordinate 206,605 of NZ_QKLN01000005.1, read as the reverse complement.
ATGCCCAGGCCAGCGCGCTTCAGGGCTTTCTGCGTGGCCGGTACTGGACCATAGCCCATGATCGCCGGATCCACACCCGCCACGGCCATGGAACGGATCACCGCCATCGGCTGAATGCCCAAGTCCTGGGCCCGCTGGGCCGACATCACGATCATGCACGAGGCACCGTCGGTGATCTGCGACGAAGTACCGGCCGTCACGGTGCCGCCCTTGGGGTTGAACGCCGGCTTCAAGGCCGCCAGGCTTTCCAGGGTGGTTTCGGGACGAATGGTTTCGTCGTAGTCGAACAGTTTCAGGAAACCGTTCTCGTCATAGCCCTGCATCGGGATGATTTCATCCTTGAACTTGCCTTCCACGGTCGCCTTGTGGGCGAGCTGATGGGAACGCAAGCCAAAGGCGTCCTGCTGTTCGCGGGTGATGCCATGCATCTTGCCCAGCATTTCGGCAGTCAGGCCCATCATGCCCGAGGCTTTCGCCGCGTACAGGGACATGTGCGGGTTCGGATCGACACCGTGCATCATGCTCACGTGGCCCATGTGCTCGACGCCGCCCACGACGAATACGTCACCGTTGCCGGTCATGATCGCCTGCGCTGCGGTGTGCAGCGCACTCATGGACGAACCGCACAGACGGCTGACGGTCTGGCCGGCCGAAGTGTGGGGGATCTGGGTCATCAGCGACGCCATGCGCGCGATGTTCCAGCCTTGTTCCAGGGTCTGGTTGACGCAGCCCCAGATCACGTCCTCGACTTCCGCCGGGTCGACCTTGGTGTTGCGCTCCAGCAGTTTGCTGATCAGGTGCGCCGACATGTCTTCGGCGCGGGTGTTGCGGTGCATGCCGCCCTTGGAGCGGCCCATCGGAGTACGACCGAAGTCGACAATCACGACGTCTCTAGGATTCAAGCTCATATGTTCACTCTCGCTCTAGTGTGGGCGCTTAACCGAAGAAGCTCTGGCCGTTCTTGGCCATTTCACGCAGCTTCGCGGTGGGGTGGTACAGCGCGCCCAGATCGGCGTACTGATCGGCCAGGGCAACGAACTCGGCAACACCGATGGAATCGATGTAGCGCAGCGCACCGCCACGGAATGGAGGGAAACCAATACCGTAGACCAGGCCCATGTCAGCTTCGGCAGCGGTTTCGACGATGCCGTCTTCTAGGCAACGAACGGTTTCCAGGCACAGCGGGACCATCATCCAGTTGATGATGTCTTCGTCGGTGACTTCACGCTGCTCGTAGACGATCGGCTTGAGCACTTCCAGCACCGATGGATCGGCGACCTTCTTCTGCTTGCCCTTCTTGTCGGTTTCGTAGGCGTAGAAGCCCTTGCCGTTCTTCTGGCCCAGGCGCTTGGCCTCGTAAAGCACGTCCACCGCCGAACGACGGTCGTCCTTCATGCGATCCGGGAAACCTTCGGCCATGACGTCACGACCGTGGTGGCCGGTGTCGATGCCGACCACGTCCATCAGGTACGCCGGGCCCATCGGCCAGCCGAACTTTTCCATGATCTTGTCGATACGCACGAAGTCCACACCGGCGCTGACCAGCTTGGCGAAGCCGCCGAAATACGGGAACAGCACGCGGTTGACCAAGAAGCCCGGGCAGTCGTTGACCACGATCGGGTTCTTGCCCATTTTCTTGGCGTAGGCAACGGTGGTGGCAACGGCCAGCTCGCTGGACTTCTCGCCACGGATCACTTCCACCAGCGGCATCATGTGTACCGGGTTGAAGAAGTGCATGCCGACGAAGTTTTCCGGACGCTTGAGGGCCTTGGCCAGCAGGCTGATGGAGATGGTCGAAGTGTTGGACGCCAAGATGGTGTCTTCCTTGACCTGAGCTTCCACTTCGGCCAGCACGATCTGCTTGACCTTGGGGTTCTCGACCACGGCTTCGACCACCAGGTCGACGTTGCCGAAATCACCGTAGGACAGGGTCGGACGAATGCCGTTGAGCACTTCAGCCATCTTCGCGGCGGTCATGCGACCTTTATCAACGCGGCCTACCAGCAGTTTCGCGGCTTCCGCCAGCCCCTGCTCGATACCGTGCTCGTTGATGTCCTTCATCAGGATCGGCGTGCCTTTGGACGCCGATTGGTAGGCGATACCGCCACCCATGATGCCGGCGCCGAGTACGGCGGCCTGCTTCACGTCCTTGGCGATCTCGTCGTAGGCCTTGGCCTTTCTCTTCAGTTCCTGATCGTTCAGGAACAAGCCGATCAGGCTTTGTGCGGCCGAAGTCTTGGCCAGCTTGACGAAACCGGCAGCTTCCACTTCCAGGGCTTTGTCGCGACCGAAGTTGGCCGCTTTCTGGATGGTCTTGATCGCTTCGACCGGTGCCGGGTAGTTCGGGCCGGCCTGGCCAGCCACGAAACCCTTGGCGGTTTCGAACGCCATCATCTGTTCAATGGCGTTGAGCTTGAGTTTTTCCAGCTTCGGCTGACGCTTGGCCTTGTAGTCGAACTCGCCGGAAATGGCGCGCTTGACCAGGGCCAGAGCGGCATCCTTGAGTTTCTCGGGGGCAACCACAGCGTCAACGGCACCGACTTTCAGCGCGTCTTCGGCACGGTTTTCCTTGCCGGCGGCGATCCACTCGATGGCGTTGTCGGCACCGATCAGGCGCGGCAGGCGCACAGTGCCGCCGAAGCCCGGGTAGATACCCAGCTTGACTTCCGGCAGGCCGATCTTGGCGCTGGCGGCCATGACGCGGTAATCCGCTGCCAGGCACATTTCCAGGCCGCCGCCCAGGGCGATGCCATTGATCGCGGCAACGGTTGGCACGTTGAGGTCTTCGAAATCGCTGAAGATCTTGTTGGCTTCGAGGTTGCCAGCCACCAGCTCGGCATCCGGCAGCTTGAAGTTATCGACAAACTCGGTGATGTCGGCGCCGACGATGAATACGTCCTTGCCACTGCTGACGATCACGCCTTTGATCGAAGCATCTGCCTTGATGGTGTCAACAGCCTGACGCAGTTCGTTCAGGGTTAGACGGTTGAACTTGTTGACGGACTCACCCTTGAGGTCGAAATTCAATTCGACGATGCCACTTTCAAGAGCCTTAACCGTGATGGCTTTACCTTCGTAAATCATCAACTGATCTCCACGATATGGAAGCTGAACAGTACACGTCGGACGCTGACTTCTGGCTTGGCACTAACGTCACCGTCGATGCTAACGCCATTCCGCCAGGCACACCCGCCAACGCGATAGTCGGGATTCTGTACAGAGCTGCCTGCGATGCAAACGCTCATTTCATACGCCCGTTTGATTTGGGTACGCCACATTCAGGGAAAATCCGACAATTGTCAATCGTACAAAACACTGTTTGAAACGCGACTTTGCGGTCACTTCATCGTTCCCCGGACCTTCAACACGGCCCCGCATTCAAGGCCATTCATAGGATCAATATTTAGAAAAATCTCCCTAAATCCCCCGACCTCCAGGAGCAAGTGCGACTAAGCTGGGGATATATCTGAAGAAATGACCAGAAAACATTTATCGAATAAAGCCACTGCCCAGACAGCAAAAAGCCACCCGAAGGTGGCTCCAACTCGATTACCGGCCTGCCTGGCCATCCCGCCCGATGTTGAGTCGGGCTTTTTATTGCCCGGCGCCCAGCACTGGACGCGCTCCTCGAAGGCCTCAGGCCAAGGCCTTGAGCACCGAGGCGATGCTCTCCAGCACACTGACCTCGCCACGCTCGTTCCAGTACAGGGCAATCAGTTGCTTGTCCGCTTCAACCTTGAACACTCCGGAAGGCAACGCTTGCAGGTGCTGGAGCAACAGCTCGTCGACACAAGGCTCACGCCATTGATTGACCCAGCAACCGGGGGCTGTCTGCCAGTAACTCCAGCAGGCCGATTGCGCGCTGCGCCGCGGGCGGTGGTACTGCGGGCACGGATTGGGGGGCTCCTGCCCCAGCCAGTGCGGCCACTCCTGAGGCGCCAGCTGCATGGCCAGGCCCATGCGCCGCGCCTCCATGCGCAAGGCGATCAGGCCGCTCTGGCGACGCGAGGGACGCAACCACGCCAGCGGACTCAGAACCACCGCAAGGATTGACACCACTATCCAGACCGTCATATCAGTACTCTCGATTTTTTGATGAGCGGGGCCTGGGCGAAACCAACCCGCTTGAAAGCAGCCATACTTGAAGCTATTGCAATCCTCAGGAGGAGCACCTCATGTCCTACCACCATATTCTGGTCGCCGTAGATCTAACCGAAGAGTGCGATCCTGTTATCCACCGCGCTCGCGAGCTGTCGGTGAGCAGTGGTGCCAAGCTGTCCCTGGTGCATATCGTCGAACCCATGGCCATGGCCTTCGGCGGCGATGTGCCCATGGACCTCTCGCAGCTGCAGCAGCAGCAGTTCGACCAGGCCAGGGAGCGCCTGGACCGGCTGATCCACAAGTACCCGGAGCTGACCAAGGAATACAGCCACCTGACTTATGGACAGCCGCGCCAGGAGATTCACCATCTGGCCAAGGAACAGGCATGCGACCTGATCGTGGTCGGCAGCCATGGCCGCCACGGCCTGGCGCTGCTGCTGGGCTCCACCGCCAATGACGTTCTCCACGGCGCGCCTTGTGACGTGCTGGCAGTGCACCTGGCCAAGCGCTGAATACCACCGCCGACACGCCTGCAGCCTCGACAAAAAGCCCGACTCTGAAGTCGGGCTTTTTTGTTACTCAGCGATCATTCAGGCATCCAGCTCGGCCCAGCGCTCGACCATCTGCTCCAGCTCGGCATTCAACTGCTCCAACCGGGCGATGACCGCAGCGGTTTCCGCCACCGGGCGCTGATAGAAACCGGCATCGGCCATTTCCGCCTCGACCCCGGCAATCTGCTGCTCCATCGCTTCGATCTGCCCCGGCAACGCCTCAAGCTCGCGCTGCAGCTTGTAGCTGAGCTTCTTCTTCGCCGCAGGAGCCTCCTGAGCAGGGGCCGGCGCCGCAGCTTGCACCGGCGCAACCACGGCAGAATTCAGCTCGGCCTTGCCGGACTTGTTCTCGGTCACGCCCAGCAACCGTGGCGAACCGCCCTGACGCAGCCAATCCTGATAACCGCCCACGTACTCGCGAACCTTGCCCTCGCCTTCAAAGACCAGAGTGCTGGTCACCACGTTATCGAGGAAGGCCCGGTCGTGGCTGACCATCAGCACCGTGCCCTGGAAGGTCAGCAGCACCTCCTCCAGCAGTTCGAGGGTTTCCACATCCAGGTCGTTGGTTGGCTCGTCGAGCACCAGCAGGTTGGCCGGCTTGCTGAACAACTTGGCCAGCAACAGACGGGCACGCTCACCACCGGACAGGGCCTTGACTGGCGTACGAGCACGTTGCGGACTGAACAGGAAATCACCGAGATAGCTCAGCACGTGACGGCTCTGGCCATCGATCTCGATGAAGTCACGACCTTCGGCAACGTTGTCGATCACGGTCTTTTCCAGGTCCAACTGGTGGCGCAACTGGTCGAAGTAGGCCACGTCGATCCGCGTCCCCTCTTCCACCTTGCCGCTGCTGGGCACCAGGCCACCAAGCATCAGCTTGAGCAAGGTGGTCTTGCCGGTGCCGTTGGCGCCCAGAAGACCGATTCGGTCGCCGCGCTGTAGGACCATGGAGAAGTCCTTGACCAGGAACGGACCATCCGGGTGAGCGAAGCTGACGTTCTCCAGCACCATCACCTGCTTGCCGGATTTGTCTGCGGTTTCCAGCTGGATATTGGCCTTGCCGGTACGCTCGCGGCGCTCACTGCGCTCCACGCGCAGCGCCTTGAGCGCACGCACGCGGCCTTCGTTACGGGTACGCCGGGCCTTGATGCCCTGGCGAATCCACACTTCCTCCTGGGCCAGGCGCTTGTCGAACAGCGCGTTGGCGGTTTCTTCCGCAGCCAGCATGGCTTCCTTGTGCACCAGGAAGCTGGCGTAGTCGCCGTTCCAGTCGATCAGGCCGCCACGATCCAGTTCGAGGATGCGAGTGGCCAGGTTCTGCAGGAAGGAACGGTCGTGGGTAATAAAGAGGACGGCGCCCTGGAAATCCTTCAGCGCCTCTTCCAGCCAGGCAATGGCGCCGATGTCCAGGTGGTTGGTCGGCTCGTCGAGCAGCAGCAGGTCCGGCTCGGACACCAGGGCCTGGGCCAGCAGCACGCGACGACGCCAGCCACCGGACAACTCGGCGAGGGTCTTGTCGGCCGGCAACTGCAAACGGCTCAGGGTGCTATCCACCAATTGCTGCAGGCGCCAGCCGTCACGGGCTTCGAGGTCGTGCTGGACGTGCATCAGTTTTTCCAGATCGGCGTCGGTGACGATGTTCTGGCTCAGGTGGTGGTACTGGGCCAGCAGCTCGCCGACACCGTCCAGGCCCTGGGCAACCACGTCGAACACGGTCCGCTCGTCGGCCACCGGCAATTCCTGGGGCAACTCGCCGATCTTCAGACCGGGTGTGCGCCATACGGAGCCGTCGTCGGGCTTCTGATCGCCCTTGACCAGCTTCATCATGCTGGATTTGCCAGTACCGTTACGGCCGATGATGCACACCCGCTCACCACGGGCGATCTGCCAGGACACCTTGTCCAACAACGGCATGGCGCCGAAAGCAAGGGACACATCGCTGAATTTGAGCAGGGTCATGTTCTTCTCCAAAAACCGGGCGCGCATTCTACCTGACTTGCGCCCGCAGAAGGCCGGCTATTTCGCCGCCGGCCACCGCCGAGACACTTTTGTTGCCAACTGATGCCGAGGGTTCGGCAAAGCTTTCACCGGTTGCTGGCAAAAGGCTAAGCTAGTGAGCAATCAGTGTTGGCCTTGTCGGCACTTGTCATGATTTCTCTGCCCGGATGTCTCATGCGCAGTCGCCTTTTCAGTGTTTTATCTTGCCTGCTTCTCACCGCCGCAGCCGTCCAATCCGCCCAGGCGGCAGACCTGACTCTACAACGCCAGTATTACGATGAAGCCAAGCGCGCCCTGGCCAAGGGTGATTCCGGTCCCTACTTCCGTTATGCCGATGCGCTGCGCGACTACCCGCTGGAACCCTACCTGGCCTATGACGAGCTGACCGCCCGGCTGAAATCCGCCAGCAACGCCGAGATCGAGAAGTTCCTCGCCGAACATGGCGACCTGCCCCAGGCCAACTGGATGAAACTGCGCTGGTTGCGCTGGCTGGCCGAACGCGGCGATTGGGCGACCTTCACCAAGTACTACGACCCGAAACTGAATTTCACCGAGCTGGACTGCCTCAACGGCCAGTACCAGCTGGGCCACAATCTCAAGGCAGAAGGCTACGCCGCCACCGAAAAGCTCTGGCTGACCGGCAAATCCCAACCGGCCGCTTGTGACGCCTTGTTCGCGCAATGGGCCGCCGAAGGCCAACTGACCGAACAAAAACGCTGGCAACGGGCCAAACTGGCCGCCGAGGCGCGCAACTATCCACTGGCCAACAGCCTGGTGAAGAGCATGACCACACTTGCGCCGCAGGGTCGCCTGCTGGTCGATGTGGCGCAAAAACCCGAACTGCTGAGCCAGCCCTCGCGCTTCCAGCCGGCCGATGAGGCCATGTCCGATGTGGTCGGCCTGGGCCTGCGCCGGCTGGCACGCCAGGACCCGGACAAGGCCATGGCCCTGCTGGACGGCTATGCCAGCAGCATGCACTTCTCCCGTGACGAAAAAGTGGCGATTGCCCGTGAAATCGGCCTGACCCTGGCCCGGCGCTTCGACAGCCGCGCCCTGGACGTGATGACCAAGTACGACCCGGAGCTGCGCGACAACACCGTGTCCGAATGGCGCCTGCGCCTGCTGTTGCGCCTGGCACGCTGGGAGGATGCCTATCAGTTGACCCGCAAGCTGCCTCAGGACCTGGCCACCACCAACCGCTGGCGCTACTGGCAGGCTCGCAGCCTGGAACTGGCCCAACCGCAAAACCCTCAGGCCCAGGTGCTGTTCAAGGGGCTGGCCCGGGAGCGGGACTTCTATGGTTTCCTTGCCGCCGATCACGCCAAGGCTCCCTATCAGCTGAACAACCAACCGCTGATGCTGAGCCAGGCGATCATCAACAAAGTCCGCAATACCCCGGGCGTGCGCCGCGCCCTGGAGTTTCATGCCCGAGGCCAGATCGTCGACGGACGCCGCGAGTGGTACCACGTCAGTCGGCACTTCAACCGCGACGAGATGGTGGCCCAGGCCAGACTGGCCTACGACCTGAAATGGTACTTCCCGGCCATCCGCACCATCAGCCAGGCCCAATACTGGGATGACCTGGACATCCGTTTCCCAATGGCCCACCGCGACACCCTGGTGCGCGAAGCCAAGGTCCGCGGCCTGCATTCCAGCTGGGTGTTCGCCATCACCCGCCAGGAAAGCGCCTTCATGGACGACGCCCGCTCCCACGTCGGCGCCAGCGGCCTGATGCAACTGATGCCCGGCACCGCCAAGGAAACCGCGCGCAAGTTCAGCATCCCCCTGGCCTCGCCCCAGCAGGTGCTCGACCCGGACAAGAACATCCAACTGGGCGCCGCCTACCTGAGCCAGGTGCACAGCCAGTTCAACGGCAACCGGGTGCTGGCCTCGGCGGCCTACAACGCCGGTCCCGGACGGGTGCGCCAATGGCTCAAGGGCGCCGATCACCTGAGTTTCGATGTGTGGGTGGAAAGCATCCCCTTCGACGAAACCCGCCAGTACGTACAGAACGTGCTGTCGTACTCGGTGATCTATGGCCAGAAGCTCAACTCACCGCAGCCGCTGGTGGACTGGCATGAGCGCTACTTCGACGACCAGTGAAACCAGGCACTCCACGAGCCCGCAGCGATGCGGGCTTTTTATTGGGCCCTCGCCTACCGCAGCAGCTGGCTTGCCAGCGACGAAGCCTCAGCACTCGGCGCCAGGCTGATGGGCACTTTCGCCGGCAAGCCGGCTCCTACACAGAGACCGGCGGGCCATCGCTGAATTGCAGGGCCGCCAGGCGCGCATACAGCGGACTGTTGGCGATCAGTTGCTGATGAGTCCCCACCGCCACCAGCTTGCCCTGCTCCATCACTGCAATGCGGTCGGCATTCTTCACCGTGGCCAGGCGATGGGCGATCACCAGAGTGGTGCGGTCCTTCATCAGGCTGGGCAAAGCCTGCTGGATCAGATGCTCGCTCTGCGCATCCAGGGCGCTGGTGGCCTCATCCAGCAACAGGATCGGCGCGTCCACCAACAGCGCCCGGGCTATGGCCAGGCGTTGCCGCTGGCCGCCGGAGAGCCCCATGCCGCCATCTCCCAGATGGGTTCGGTAACCATCGGGCATCTGCTCGATGAACTCGTGGGCATAGGCGATCCTCGCCGCTTCCTGAACCTCCGCCAGGGTCGCGCCAGGCTTGCCGTAGCGGATGTTCTCTTCGATGCTGCCGTAGAACAGCGCCGGGTTCTGCGACACCAGGGCAAAACAGCGGCGCAGATCCTGCGGGTCGAGCTGGGTCAGGGGGACGCCGTCCAGCAGTATCCGCCCCCGCTGTGGATCGTAGAAACGCAGCAACAGGTCATAGAGCGTGGATTTGCCCGCTCCCGAAGGTCCCACCAGTGCCAGGGTTTCCCCGGCGCGCACCGTCAGCGTCAAACCGTCGACAGCATAGCGATCAGGCCGCGACGGGTAGGCGAACCCCAGGTCCTCCAGTTGCAGATCACCACGCACCCGCGCCGGCAGGCTCACCAGTCCGCTGTCGGGCGGCTGGATGCTGCTGTCCGCCCGCAGCAATTCGGCAATGCGTTCCGCCGCCCCCGCGGCCCGCTGCAACTCGCCAATCACTTCACTCAAGGTGCCGAAGGCACTGCCGACGATCAGGCTGTAGAAGACGAACGCCGCCAGTTCACCGCCGGAAATGCGCCCGGCAATGACATCCATGCCACCGACCCAGAGCATCACTCCCACCGCCCCCAGGACCAGGACAATCACCAGGGTAATCAGCCAGGCACGCTGGACGATGCGCTTGCGCGCCGTATCGAAGGCCTCCTCCACCGTCACGGCGAAACGCTGTTCGTCCTGGACCTGGTGGTTATAGGCCTGGACCGTCTTGATCTGGCCCAGGGTTTCCGAGACGTAGCTGCCAACATCGGCGATCCGGTCCTGGCTCAGGCGCGACAGACTGCGGACCCGGCGACCGAAAATCAGAATCGGCGCCAGCACCAGCGGCAAGGCCACCACCACGATACTGGTGAGCTTGGGGTTGGTGACAAACAGCAAGACAATGCCCCCCAGCACCATCAGCGCATTGCGCAGGAACAACGACAGCGAGGAGCCGATCACCGACTGCAGCAAGGTGGTGTCAGCCGTCAGTCGCGACTGGATCTCCGAGCTGCGATTGTTCTCGTAGAACCCGGGGTGCAGGTAGATCAGGTGGTTGAACACCTGGCGCCGGATGTCCGCCACACAGCGCTCACCGATCCACGACACCAGGTAGAAACGCACAAAGGTGCCTACCGCCAGGGCCAGGACCAGCAGCAGAAACAAGCCAATGGATTGATTCAGCAAATGCGGCGACTGGGTCATGAAGCCCTGGTCCACCAGCAGACGGATGCCCTGCCCCATGGACAGGGTGATGCCGGCAGTGACAATCAACGCCAGCAAGGCGCCCAGCGCCTGCCAACGGTAGGGAGCGATAAAGCGGCTGGCCAGATGCAGCGCCCGGCGGTGACGAGAAGAGAGCATGCAGTTCATCCATTGACGCACCGGCGACTGATCCGCTGCAGCGGCGGCAACGAGATGAATTCGCAGGAACTTTGCTAAATCACAATGAGTCAGGTTGATTATGACCGCTGACACTAGAGCCTAGAGATTATCGGTCTAATCTGTGGCTGGCACTCCCTGGACATTTCTGGTGGAGTGAAGTGGCCGGGTCAGTCCTCGTGGCGGTCTGTAACAGCTTGGTCACCCGGCGATTCTAAAGTAAGCACACAACCTGATGAGGAGACAGGCCATGTCCTTGCAACACAGCAGCAATGACAAGATTCAAGTGATCCGTACCCAGCCAAACCAGTCTCTAGGGTGTGCCATCATCGACGCTCAGGGTCGCGAAGTACCTATTACTGAAGACATGATCCAGAACGCCTGCCGCGAACTGGAAAAGCGACTGGTCAAGCCTGCTCGGCAAGATTGACACATAGCCTCACGTCCTCTTGACCCGGCCTTGTGGCCGGGTTTTTTATGCCCGCGCTTCAGGCTGCGAACGGGCTCAGACCAGATTGGCGCCCAGGGCCCGGACGATCCGGCTCAGCACCGGCGACTCCCCTTGAATCCGCACTTGCAGGCCATCAATTTCGCGGCGCTCCGGGTAATGCTTGCGCAGGCCATCGAAGGCAGTGCGCTGCCGGGCGACATCGTCCACCAGGCTGCGGCGAAAATCCGCATCATCGCGGCGCGGGTCGTACACCGCCCGGCAGATCATCGCCAGGGCCCAGGCCGGGTCGGCATTGGCATTGAGGCTCACTTGCGGCACCCAGGGCGCCGGCAGCAAGCTGGCCAGGCTGACCTGCTCGGCCTGACCCAGGAAGCGGCAATAGGCCTGGTAGATCTGTGCCGTGCCACGCTGCTTGCCGTCCAGGCTGTAACCGGCGATGTGCGGCGTGGCCAGCACGCACAGGTCCGCCAGTTCGCGATCCACGGTCGGCTCCTCCTCCCAGACATCCAGCACCGCCTGCAAATCCTCACGCTGCAGCAGTACTTCACGCAGCGCCCGGTTATCCACCACCGGACCGCGGGCGGCATTGATCAGCCAGGTGCCCTGCTTGAGCCGGTCGAGGCGTTGCCGATCCAGGAGGTGCCAGGTGGCATGCTCGCCGTGGCGGGTCAACGGAGTATGCAAGCTGATGACGTCGCATCGTTCGATCAGTTGCTCCAGGCTGACATAGTCGCCACCTTCTGCCGCCTGACGTTGCGGATCACAGACCAGCACCTGCCAACCCAGGCCGCGCAGGACCTTGATCAGGCGCCCGCCAACTTCACCGGCCCCCACCACGCCATAACAGCGTTGCGCCAGGTCCGCGCCTTCGATCTCGGCCAGGGTCAACAGGCTGCCCAGCACATAGTCCACCACGCCCCGGGCATTGCAGCCCGGGGCACTGGACCAGGTGATACCGGCCTGTTGGAAGTAATCCAGGTCCAGGTGATCGGTGCCAATGGTGCAGGTGCCGACAAACCGCACCGGAGTGCCTTCCAGCAGTTGACGATCGACCTGGGTCACCGAGCGCACCAGCAGCACGTCGGCCTGCTCCACGGCAGCCCGATCGATGGCGCGCCCGGGAAAACGCCGAATCTCGCCAAATCCGGCAAAGAACTCTTCGATCAGGGGAATATTTTCGTCGGCAACAATCAACATGGCAGGCTCCTCGTGCGGAGCCGCAGTTTAGGCGCAGATGCCAGAGCGAGCCAGCACCGCTTGAAGTCCAGCGCCCGTTTGCAGCGCTGGCGCCCTTACAAATCCACAACACTGGATTTTTTCCTGACCACGGCGCCAGCGCGTAGAATGCTGCGTCCTGCGCAACACCACCTATGGACGCAACGCCCCGTGAATTCCGTGACCGACACTCCCACCGCCACTACCATCAGCCGCCCTGCACGGGTTGGTCGCGAACTGCACGACCTGCTGGTCCTGGCCCTCCCCATCATGATTGCCCAGGTGGCCACCACTGCCATGGGCTTTGTCGACGCGGTGATGGCCGGCCGGGTCAGCTCGCGGGACCTGGCGGCCGTGGCCCTGGGCAACTCGATCTGGATTCCGGTGTTCCTGCTGATGACCGGCACCCTGCTGGCCACCACGCCCAAGGTGGCGCAGCGCTTTGGCGCCGGCAAGCTGCACGAGATCGGCCCGGTGGTACGCCAGGCCCTGTGGCTGGCCGTGGTGGCCGGGATCTCGGCGACACTGATGCTGGTCAGCGCCGAACCGATCCTGCACCTGATGAACGTCGATCCCGAACTGATCAAGCCCTGCATGGGCTATCTGCACGGCATCGCCAGCGGCCTGCCGGCGGTGGCGCTGTACTACGTGCTGCGCTGCCTGAGCGACGGCCTGGGACGCACGGTGCCGAGCATGGTCATCGGCCTGTGTGGCCTGGCCCTGAACATCCCCATCAACTACATCTTCATCTATGGCCACTTCGGCGTGCCGGCCATGGGTGGCGTGGGCTGTGGCTGGGCCACGGCCATCGTCATGTGGGCCATGATGCTGGGCATGGCCGGCTGGATTGGCTGGGCGAAGGCCTATCGCAAGATCCAGCTGTTCAGCCAGTTCGACTGGCCGCAAGGGGCAGTGATCGGTCGCCTGCTCAGCGTCGGCCTGCCCATCGGTATTGCGGTATTCGCCGAGTCGAGCATCTTCGCGGTGATCGCCCTGTTGATCGGCAGTCTGGGTGCCACGGTAGTGGCCGGACACCAGATCGCCCTCAACGTCAGCGCCCTGATGTTCATGATCCCCTACTCCCTGGCCATGGCCGTAACCGTGCGGGTCGGCCAGTCTCTGGGCCGTCAGCAACCGCGCGACGCACGCTTCAGCGCCGGGGTCGGCATGGGCGCGGCACTGGCCTACGCCTGCCTGTCGGCAAGCCTGATGTACCTGCTGCGCGAACCCATCGCCTCGATCTACACCAACGACCCGCTGGTGATCCAGGTCGCTTCGATGCTCATCGTCTACTCGGCATTGTTCCAGTTCTCCGACGGCATCCAGGTCACCGCCGCCGGCGCGCTACGGGGTTATCAGGACACCCGGGTGACCATGATCCTGACCCTGTTCGCTTATTGGGGCATCGGCTTGCCGGTCGGCTACGCCCTGGGCCTGACCGACTGGTTCGGCCCGGCGCGTGGCCCGAGCGGCCTGTGGGAAGGCTTGATTGCCGGCTTGACCTGCGCCGCGCTGATGCTGCTGATCCGCCTGACCCGCAGCGCGCGCAAGCAGATCCGCATCAACCGTTCGGCCGGTTAATCGAGCTTCTTGCGAATCCAGTAGAGATAAGTCCCGGCCTCTTCCTGCTGCGCCACCAGTTCGTGGTCGAGAAACACACAGAACTTGGGAATGTCGCGGCGGGTGGACGGGTCGGTGGCTATCACTTTCAACAGCCCGCCTGCCGGCAGGTCACGGATGTGCTGGTGCAGCATCATCACCGGCTCGGGGCAGTTGAGGCCGGTGGCGTCAAGGGTGCCGTCGACCGGCGTATCGATGATTTGACTCATGGTTAACTCCTGAAACAGGCGGGCATTGTCACGCAATGGCGCCATCGGGTCATCTGTTGCCGTCATTCCACACCACCGCCCTCCTGTAGGAGCTGGCTTGCCAGCGAAAGCACCCTCCAGCCTTGTACAGGTGTGGGGCCTTTTTCGCCGGCAAGCCGGCTCCTGCCAGGAGGCGGGTGGTGTTGCGGGTACTACGCCGACTTGGGCTTTTTCACATCCAGGCGCCGCAGGTGGCAGGTCACTTCCTCACGGTCGTGATACAGCTGCTTGCAGCCAATCGCCACACGAATCCCCCGGGCCTTGAAGCCTTCTTCGATGCGTTCCAGCAAACGCTTCACTTCGGCGTAACGCTGCTTCATCGGCAGCTTCAGGTTGACCACCGCTTCGCGGCAATGGCCCTCGCCGATCCAGGTTTCAAGCAGCGCCGCGTTGCGTGCCGGCTTCTCGACGATGTCGCAGACCATCCAGTCCACCGGCTGCCGTGGCTTGAAGGTGAAGCCGTCCGCCATCAAGTGCTGCACCAGGCCGGTATCCATCAGGCTTTCGGCCATCGGGCCATTGTCGACAGCGGTCACCAGCATGCCGCGATTGACCAGTTGCCAGGTCCAGCCTCCCGGCGCCGCCCCCAGGTCAACCCCGGTCATGTCGCTGTGCAGGCGCTCGTCCCATTGATCACGGGGGATGAAGTGGTGCCAGGCCTCTTCCAGCTTCAGGGTCGAACGGCTCGGCGCTTCCCGGGGGAACTTCAGTCGTGGAATACCCATCGGCCACATGGCCGAGTTGCCCGCATCCGCCAGTCCGACGAAAACTTCACGGCCGCTCTTGAAGGTCAGCAGCAAGCGCGGCTTGGCGGCGTCGTCCACCAGCTTGCCGGCAGCGCTCAGGGCCTTGCGCAACGGACCTTCGAACTTCTTGCAGAAGTTCGACAGTTCCTTGCCGTCATTGGTATCCACCACCTCCAGCCACAGGCTGCCGCACTGGGGAAAGTGGGCCAGGTAGGCCAGGATCACGCTGATGCGGTCGGTTTCCGGCAACTCGATGAAGCCGCCACGGGCCCACTGCCGGGGAAAGATCAGCTGCGAGAAGCGCAAGCCCTGCATCAGGCGCTGGGCGCCGTCGTCCTCGGTGCAGATGAACTCGGCACAGGCGCTGCTGGGTTTGGCCTTGGCGTAGCCGGCGACATTCAAGCGGGCAGCGTGATCGGCGATCTCGGAGCAGACTTCGCCCTCGAAACCGGGCCGGCAATGGATAAACAGGGTGTTCATTGAATCTCCTGGGCAAATGGCGACGAATCGATGCGCAAACCTGTCCTGTAGCAAAGCCTGTCACGAAAACCGGCGCATCATAACCGAGTTCGGAACCTTGGACTTGCGCCAGCAGTCCAGTGATTAGCCATAAGCCGCAAACAGAGCTAGGTTAACTCTCTGTCCGTATCACAGGCCCGTAGCCGTGCGGGCCACAAGGAGTCATTCAATGCCATCCCTCGATAGCCTGAAAACCCTTAAAACCCTGAAGGTCGACGACAAGACCTACCACTATTTCAGCCTGCCGGACGCCGCCAAAAGCCTGGGCGATATCGATGCCCTGCCCATGTCGCTGAAAGTCCTGCTGGAAAACCTGCTGCGCTGGGAAGACGACAAGACCGTCACCGGCGCCGACCTCAAGGCCCTCGCCGCCTGGCTCAAGGAGCGCCGCTCCGACCGCGAGATCCAGTACCGCCCGGCCCGGGTGCTGATGCAGGACTTTACCGGCGTGCCCGCCGTGGTCGACCTGGCGGCCATGCGTGCCGCCATGGCCAAGGCCGGCGGCGATCCGCAGCGGATCAATCCGCTGTCGCCGGTGGATCTGGTGATCGACCACTCGGTGATGGTGGACAAGTTCGCCAGCAGTAGCGCCTTCGAACAGAACGTCGACATCGAGATGCAGCGCAACGGAGAACGCTATGCCTTCCTGCGCTGGGGCCAGAACGCCTTCGACAATTTCAGCGTGGTACCGCCGGGCACCGGCATCTGCCACCAGGTCAACCTGGAATACCTGGGGCGCACGGTCTGGACCAAGGACGAGGACGGCCGCACCTACGCCTTCCCCGACACCCTGGTGGGCACCGACTCGCACACCACCATGATCAATGGCCTCGGGGTACTGGGCTGGGGCGTCGGCGGCATCGAGGCGGAAGCGGCGATGCTCGGCCAGCCGGTGTCGATGCTGATTCCGGAAGTCATCGGCTTCAAGCTCACCGGCAAGCTCAAGGAAGGCATCACCGCCACCGACCTGGTGCTGACGGTGACCCAGATGCTGCGCAAGAAGGGGGTGGTGGGCAAATTCGTCGAGTTCTATGGCGATGGCCTGGCCGACCTGCCCCTGGCGGACCGCGCCACCATCGCCAACATGGCACCGGAATACGGCGCCACTTGCGGTTTCTTCCCGGTGGACGACATCACCCTGGATTACCTGCGCCTGTCCGGGCGCCCGAGCGAACTGGTCAAGCTGGTGGAGGCTTACAGCAAGGCCCAGGGCCTGTGGCGCCTGCCGGGCAAGGAGCCGGTATTCACCGACAGCCTGGCCCTGGACATGGGCAGCGTCGAAGCCAGCCTCGCCGGACCGAAACGGCCACAGGACCGGGTGGCGCTGCCCAACGTGGCCCAGGCTTTCAGCGACTTTCTCGACCTGCAGTTCAAACCCGCCAGCAAGGAAGAAGGCCGCCTGGAAAGCGAGGGCGGCGGCGGTGTGGCGGTGGGCAATGCCGATCTGGTGGGCGAAGCCGACTACCTGGATGCAGGCCAGACCTATCGCCTGAAAAACGGTGCGGTGGTGATTGCCGCCATCACCTCCTGCACCAACACCTCCAACCCCAGCGTGATGATGGCCGCCGGACTGGTGGCCAAGAAAGCCGTGGAAAAGGGCCTGCAACGCAAGCCCTGGGTCAAGAGTTCACTGGCTCCCGGCTCCAAAGTGGTGACTGACTACTACAAGGCCGCGGGCCTGACGCACTACCTGGATCAGTTGGGCTTCGACCTGGTGGGTTATGGCTGCACCACCTGTATCGGCAACTCCGGACCGCTGCAGGAGCCGATCGAAAAAGCCATTCAGCAGGCCGATCTCACCGTGGCTTCGGTGCTGTCGGGCAACCGCAACTTCGAGGGCCGGGTACATCCTCTGGTAAAAACCAACTGGCTGGCCTCGCCACCGCTGGTGGTGGCCTATGCCCTGGCCGGTACGGTGCGCATCGACCTCAGCAGCGACCCCCTGGGGCACGGCAAGGACGGCCAGCCGGTATACCTGCGGGACATCTGGCCCAGCAGCCAGGAAATCGCCGACGCCGTGGCCCAGGTCAACACCCGGATGTTCCACAAGGAATACGCCGAAGTGTTTGCCGGTGATGCCCAGTGGCAAGCCATCGAAGTGCCCCAGGCCGCCACCTACGTCTGGCAGGACGACTCGACCTATATCCAGCACCCGCCGTTCTTCGAGGACATCGCCGGCCCGCTGCCGTCCATCAAGGATGTCAGCGGCGCGCGGATACTGGCCCTGTTGGGAGACTCGGTGACCACCGACCACATCTCCCCCGCCGGCAATATCAAGGCCGACAGCCCAGCCGGCCGCTACCTGCGGGACAAGGGTGTGGAGCCACGGGACTTCAACTCCTACGGCTCAAGGCGTGGCAACCACCAGGTGATGATGCGCGGCACGTTCGCCAATATCCGCATCCGCAACGAAATGCTCGGCGGCGAGGAAGGTGGCAACACGCTGTACATCCCCACCGGCGAGAAGCTGGCGATCTATGACGCGGCCATGCGCTACCAGGCCGACGGCACGCCGCTGGTGGTGATTGCCGGCCAGGAGTACGGCACCGGCTCCAGCCGCGACTGGGCCGCCAAGGGCACCAACCTGCTGGGGGTCAAGGCGGTGATCGCCGAAAGTTTCGAACGGATTCACCGCTCCAACCTGGTGGGCATGGGGGTCTTGCCCTTGCAGTTCAAGCTGGATCAGAACCGCAAGAGCCTGAAGCTCACCGGCAAGGAAACCCTGGACATCCTCGGTCTGAGCGATGTGGAACTGACACCGCGAATGAACCTGCCCCTGGTCATCACCCGCGAAGATGGCAGCCAGGAAAGAATCGAGGTGTTGTGCCGCATCGATACCTTGAATGAAGTGGAGTACTTCAAGTCCGGCGGGATCCTGCACTACGTGCTGCGGCAATTGATTGCATCCTGATCCGCCACGAAAACAGACACCGCCTGCGGGCGGTGTTTTTCGTCGGGCTGTCGAACAAGACTCAGCTGGTTATACTTGCCGCCCGCCGGAACTGACCGACCGGTCGCAAAAACGACTACAGATCCGGCGCTGTACCACGTCTCTGCAATACCCATTCTTCGCAACAAGGATTCCACATGACCGCTCTGCCATGGATGTATCTGGCACTCCTTTCCATTGGCTACGCACTGGCCCTGAGCTATGGCCAACTGGGGCTGCTGGCCGCCCTTTCGATCCTCCTCCTGCTGTGTGCCGGCCTAGCCGTGCGCCAGCAACGCAGTCGGGTCGGCCAGTATCTGGGGCACGGCCTGTTCGTGGTACTCGCCCTGGCCCTGGCCATGCACTGGCTGCCTGGCTTCTACAACGGCCGGGCCATCGACCCGCAACGTTTTACCGATGATGCCGTGCCGTTTTCCATGTACCTGAACCAGGACAAGCCGCTGATCGGCTTCTGGCTGCTGATGGCGTGCCCATGGATCGTTGGCCGGCGCTCGTTGCGCCTGTCGCTCTACGCGACAGTCCTGGCCCTGACGCTGTGCGCGGTAGCCGCATTGGGCGGCGCTCTGTTGCTGGGGATCATCAGCTGGGCCCCGAAGTGGCCGGATCAGGCCTGGCTGTGGGTGCTCAACAACCTGCTGCTGGTGACCCTGGTGGAGGAAGCGCTGTTCCGTGGCTACATCCAGGGCGGCCTGAGCCGACGCTTCAAGGCGCTGCCCTACGGCGAGAATCTGGCGCTGCTGTGCGCGGCCCTGCTGTTCGGCCTGGTACACCTGGGCGCGGGGTGGCAATGGGCCCTACTGGCAGGCATCGCCGGGGTCGGCTACGGTCTGGCCTATCGTTCTGGCGGCCTGAGCGCGGCGATTGCCACTCACTTCGGTCTCAATCTGCTGCATTTCGGCTTGTTCACCTATCCGATGCTGGCCGGATAAGCGGCCAGTCATTTAGCCAAACCAGTACTTCAGACGTATTGACTGCCAAGGAAGAAGGTCAATGATTAGCCCCTCGCCAACGCCTGCTGAAACCCACAGGCGTTTTTTGCAAGCGACACATTCTGCCAATAAGACCCAGCGCCGATTATTGAAAAATAATTTCAATAATCGTTTGAAGCGGCCGACAACCCATCAAAGCCTTGCGGATTGAAAAACCATGCGTAATAACCAGCCTGTCACTCAGCGCGAACGTACCTTCCCGGCTCAACAACGGTTGATTTCCACCACCGACGCCAAAGGCGTGATCACCTACTGCAACGACGCCTTTGTCGAGATCAGTGGGTTCTCCCGTGAAGAACTGGTTCGCGCACCGCACAACCTGGTCCGTCACCCCGATGTGCCGGCGGCAGTGTTCGCGCACATGTGGGGCACCTTGAAACAAGGCTTGCCATGGATGGGCATCGTCAAGAACCGCTGCAAGACCGGCGACCACTACTGGGTCAACGCCTATGTAACGCCGGTGTTCGAAGGCAACCAGGTGGTGGGCTACGAATCGGTACGGGTCAAGCCTACCGCCGAGCAGGTGCGCCGCGCCGAAGCCCTCTACCAACGCATCAACACCGGCAAGTCGGCCATTCCCAAGCGTGACAAGTGGTTACCGGTACTGCAGGACTGGCTGCCGTTCATTCTGGTCAGCCAACTGAGCTTCATGATCGGTGCCTGGCTCAACTCCCATTGGGGCTTTGCCCTGGCGGCGGCGCTCTCGGTGCCACTGGGCCTGCTGGGCCTGGGCTGGCAGCAACGAGGCCTCAAGCGCCTGTTGCGCCTGGCCGAGCAGACCACCTCCGACCCGCTGATCGCCCAGATGTACACCGACAGCCGCGGCGCCCAGGCACGTCTGGAAATGTCGATCCTGAGCCAGGAAGCGCGCCTGAAGACCTGTCTGACCCGCCTGCAGGACACCGCCGAGCACCTCAACGAGCAGGCCCGCCAGTCCGACACCCTGGCCCACAACAGCTCCAGCGGCCTGGAGCGTCAGCGGGTCGAGACCGAGCAGGTGGCCACCGCGGTCAACCAGATGGCCGCCACCACCCAGGAAGTGGCCAGCCACGTACAACGCACCGCCGACGCCACCCAGGAAGCCAATCGCCTCACCGGCCGCGGCCGGGACATCGCCGGGGAAACCCGCGAAGCCATCCAGCGCCTGTCGGTGGTGGTGGGCGAAACCGGCCTGACCGTGACCCAGCTGGCCAAGGACAGCGACGAGATCGGCGGCGTGGTCGATGTGATCAAGGGCATCGCCGACCAGACCAACCTGCTGGCCCTGAACGCGGCCATCGAGGCGGCACGCGCCGGGGAAATGGGTCGCGGCTTTGCCGTGGTCGCCGATGAAGTGCGCCAGCTGGCGCAACGCACCAGCGAGTCCACCGGACAGATCCACACCCTGATCGCCAAGCTGCAGCAAACCGCCGCCACTGCAGTGCAGACCATGGACGCCGGTCATCGCCAGGCCGAAGAAGGCGTGGCGCGGGTGCTGGAAGCCGACCAGGCGCTGGTGGGCATCAGCGAAGCGGTAGCGAATATCACTGACATGACCACCCAGATCGCTGCTGCTACCGAAGAGCAAAGCTCGGTGGCCGAAGAGATCAGCCGCAACATCAGCACCATCGCGCAACTGGCGGACCAGACTTCGGAGCAGGCCCAGCACTCGGCCGAGCTCAGCGAAGCCCTGACCCGCACCGCGCACACCCAGTACTCGCTGGTGGAACGCTTCAACCGCTAAGCCCCCGGGCCGGCGACAAAAAAACCGCAAGCACCGGCTTGCGGTTTTTTTATGCCCGCGAACCCGCCGAACAACTGTAGGAGCGAGCTTGCTCGCGAAAAATCTTCACCGCGCTACAAATTCAAAGGCCGGGTTAACGCTTCGCGAGCAAGCTCGCTCCTACAGGATCAGGCCAGTGTTTTCAGGAACGCCGCGACCTTGGCCGCCGCTGACTCCAGATGCTGCTCATGGGTGCAACCGGAGGCCTTCAGCGGCTTGAGATCGTGATCAGCGGCCGCCAGCCAATACAGCTCGATACTCGGTGCCAGTGAGTAGGCCTCGACCGCCTGACGGTTGCCCAGGGCGTCACGCTCGCCCTGCACGATCAGGCTCGGCGTCGCCAGTTCGGCCAGGTGCGCCACCCGCGGCTTCTCCGGCTTGCCCGCCGCATAGAAGGGATAACCCAGGCACACCAGGGCATCGGCCGCCAGCTCGTCGGCCAGCAGGCTGGCCATGCGCCCGCCCATGGACTTGCCACCCAGCGCCAGGCCCCCAGTGACATAAGGTCGCACCAGAGCATGCACCTCACGCCAGCATTCCAGGAGTTTGGGAGCCGGGTTGGGCGGCCGCTTGCCGCCGTCCAGGCGCCGCTGGGCCATGTAGGGAAACTCGAAGCGCAAGACGTTCACCCCATGCCCGGCAAGGCGTGCAGCGATGTCGTTCATGAACCCGCTGTCCATCGGCGCGCCGGCACCGTGGGCCAGGATCAGCGTTGGTGCCTGCAACGGGTCGGCAACAGCGGCGACCTCCCATAACCAGCCGCGTTCCTGCACGCACTGCGCCCATTGATCCCCGTCAATACTGGCCTTGTGCTCATTGCTCATGCTTGCCTCGCTTTTAGTCTGCCTATAACTCCAGACGAAGTGAGCGCGCCTTGCCGTGCGCAGTCGCTTTCACTTCAGCTGAACCGTGGATGGGGAACCATGAACACTTCTATCAGTACCGCCTACAACTACAAGGTGGTCCGCCAATTCGCCATTATGACGGTGGTGTGGGGCATCGTCGGCATGGGGCTCGGGGTTTTTCTCGCTGCCCAGTTGGTCTGGCCTGAACTCAACTTCGACCTACCGTGGACCAGCTTCGGCCGTCTACGTCCTTTGCACACCAACGCCGTGATCTTCGCCTTTGGTGGCTGCGCGCTGTTTGCCAGCTCGTTCTACTCGGTGCAACGCACCTGCCAGACTCAGTTGTTCGCGCCGAAAATCGCCGCGTTCTGCTTCTGGGGCTGGCAACTGGTGATCCTCCTGGCGGCCATCAGCCTGCCATTGGGCTACACCAGCTCCAAGGAATACGCCGAACTGGAATGGCCGATCGATATCCTGATCACCATTGTCTGGGTGGCCTACGCCATCGTGTTCTTCGGCACCCTGATGCAGCGCAAGACCAAGCACATCTATGTGGGCAACTGGTTCTTCGGCGCCTTCATCATCACCGTGGCCATCCTGCACATCGTCAACAACCTGGAACTGCCGGTCAGCTTCACCAAGTCCTACTCGGTGTATGCCGGTGCAACCGATGCGATGGTGCAATGGTGGTACGGCCACAACGCCGTGGGCTTCTTCCTGACCGCGGGCTTCCTGGGGATGATGTACTACTTCGTACCCAAGCAGGCCGAGCGTCCGGTGTACTCCTACCGCTTGTCCATCGTGCACTTCTGGGCACTGATCACCCTGTACATCTGGGCCGGTCCGCACCACTTGCACTACACCGCGCTGCCGGACTGGGCTCAGTCCTTAGGGATGGTGATGTCGCTGGTACTGCTGGCGCCAAGCTGGGGCGGCATGATCAACGGCATGATGACCCTCTCGGGTGCCTGGCATAAGCTGCGCAGCGACCCGATCCTGCGCTTCTTGGTGGTGTCCCTGGCGTTCTACGGCATGTCGACCTTCGAAGGTCCGATGATGGCGATCAAGACCGTCAACGCTCTCTCGCACTACACCGACTGGACCATCGGCCACGTACACGCCGGCGCTCTGGGCTGGGTAGCGATGATCTCCATCGGCGCCCTGTACCACCTGATCCCGAAAGTCTTCGGCCGCGAGCAGATGTACAGCACTGGCCTGATCAACACCCACTTCTGGCTCGCCACCATCGGCACCGTGCTGTACATCGCCTCGATGTGGGTCAACGGTATCGCCCAGGGCCTGATGTGGCGCGCGGTCAACGAAGACGGCACCCTCACCTACTCCTTCGTCGAAACCCTGGTGGCCAGCCACCCAGGCTTCATCGTGCGACTGGTCGGTGGTGCGATCTTCCTTAGCGGCATGTTCCTGATGGCTTACAACACCTGGCGCACCGTGCGTGCCGCAGTGCCAGCCGAAGTCAACGCCGCTGCGCAGATGGCCTGAGGAGTCCGCCATGAAACACGAAACGATTGAAAAAAACGTCGGCCTGCTGATGCTGCTGATGGTCTTCGCGGTGAGCATCGGCGGTCTGACCCAGATCGTCCCGCTGTTCTTCCAGGACGTCACCAACAAGCCGGTGGAAGGCATGAAGCCCTACACCGCGCTGCAACTGGAAGGCCGCGACATCTACATCCGCGAAGGCTGCGTGCAGTGCCACTCGCAGATGATCCGTCCGTTCCGCGCCGAAACCGAACGTTATGGCCACTACTCGGTAGCCGGTGAGAGCGTCTGGGACCATCCGTTCCTGTGGGGTTCCAAGCGTACCGGTCCGGACCTGGCCCGGGTTGGCGGCCGCTACTCCGATGACTGGCACCGCGCGCACTTGTACAACCCGCGCAACGTCGTGCCCGAGTCGAAGATGCCGGCCTATCCGTGGCTGGTGAACGCACCGGTGGATAGCAGCCATACCGAAACCAAGCTCAAGGTCATGCGCACCCTGGGTGTGCCGTACACCGACGAAGACATCGCCGGCGCTACTGCCACGCTCAAGGGCAAGACCGAGATGGACGCCCTGGTGTCCTACCTGCAAGTGCTTGGCACTGCGATCAAGAGCAAGAGGTGAGCCATGGGTTTTGAACTCGATAGCGGCATGATCCGCGGGCTCGGGACCCTGGTGGTGATGATCGCCTTCGTCGGCCTGTCGATCTGGGTGTTCAACTCAAAACGCAATCCCGAGTTTGCCCAGGCACGCCTGCTGCCCTTCGCCGACGACCCGATGCCGGGTGCGGCACCGGCCGGCAACACAACTGATGACGCTCAACCTCAAGAGCCTGCAACAAGGAGCATTCGGCCATGACCACCTTCTGGAGTACGTGGATCTGCGTACTGACCATCGGCAGCCTGATCGGCCTGACCTGGCTACTGGTCGGCACCCGCAAGGGTGAAACCAAGGGCAGCGTGGACCAGACCATGGGCCACGCCTTCGATGGCATCGAGGAGTACGACAACCCCCTGCCGCAATGGTGGTTCCTGCTGTTCGCCGGGACCCTGGTGTTTTCCGTGGGCTACCTGATCCTCTACCCGGGCCTGGGCAACTGGAAAGGCGTCCTGCCGGGCTATGAAGACGGCTGGACCCAGACCAAGGAATGGGAAAAGGAAATGGCCAAGGCCGACGTGAAATTTGGGCCGATCTTCGCCAAATTCGCAGCCATGCCCGTGGAAGAGGTAGCCAAGGACCCGCAGGCACTGAAGATGGGCGGACGCCTGTTCGCCTCCAACTGCTCGGTGTGCCACGGCTCTGACGCCAAGGGTGCCTTCGGCTTCCCCAACCTGGCGGACGACAACTGGCGCTGGGGCGGCAGTGCCGACACCATCAAGGCCACCATCATGGGCGGCCGCATGGCAGCCATGCCGGCCTGGGGTGACGTGCTCAAGGAAGCAGGCGTGAAGAACGTAGCGGCTTATGTCCGTCACGAACTGGCCGGCCTGCCCCTGCCTGCCGACAGCGACGCCGACCTGGTGGCCGGACAGCAAGCGTTCAGCACCACCTGCGTAGCCTGCCACGGCGCCAACGGCAAGGGCACCCAGATCATGGGCGCGCCCGACCTGACCCAGCCGGCCGGCTTCATCTACGGCACCAGCCTGGCGCAACTGCAACAGACCATCCGTCATGGTCGCCAGGGCCACATGCCAGCGCAGAGCGAACTGCTCGGCAATGACAAGGTGCAACTGCTGGCCGCCTACGTGTACAGCCTGTCCCACAACAGCAGCAACAAGCCACAAGCTGAAAGCGCCAAGTAAGGGATCAACGGCAAGCTGCGAGATTTCACTTGCAGCTTGCCGCTTGAAGCTTTCCCTCCTGCCTCTTTGCGACCAAGTGTCGCACCCTCTCTCCCCACTTCGTTTGCACTCATCCGATTCAGGTCTAAGCTTGCCCCGATGGGGACTGGCAAGGGCTGGTCACAGGCCAACGGTATCCGTGACGTTCGAAGCTTCCGCTCGATGACAGGCCGCAAAGGCTGGTTTATACCGGCTGTCGACTCGCTTACCGCCTGTCAGCTGATCCATCAGCTTCCACACACCCGGTTACAACCAACCTGACACCCCCCGAATCCTGTCCACTGCGACAGTCTGTCCGAGGGCATTTTTTTGTCCCTACTCGGCATAGGGAAAGGCCGCAGAATCAGGCATGGAACGCATTGACCCAGGTCATGGCGCGTTGCAATGACCCCCTGCTTTCTCCATACTTGCGGCCGATTTTTATCCCTAATAAAACACCCAAACCGTGGAACCTTAGAATGAGCACAGCAATCAGTCCGACTGCTTATAACTATAAGGTAGTCCGCCAGTTCGCCATCATGACGGTGGTCTGGGGGATCCTTGGCATGGGGCTCGGTGTCTTCATCGCGTCGCAACTGGTCTGGCCGGAGTTGAACTTCGGTCTGCCATGGACGACCTTTGGACGCTTGCGCCCGCTGCACACCAACCTGGTGATCTTCGCCTTCGGTGGATGTGCATTGTTTGCCACCTCTTACTATGTCGTGCAGCGAACCTGCCAGACGCGACTGATTTCCGACAGCCTCGCGGCCTTCACCTTCTGGGGTTGGCAAGCGGTGATCGTCGGCGCGATCGTGACCCTGCCACTGGGTTACACCACCACCAAGGAATACGCCGAACTGGAATGGCCCCTGGCTATCCTGCTGGCGATCGTCTGGGTCACCTACGGCCTGGTGTTCTTTGGCACCATCACCAAGCGCAAGACCAAGCACATCTATGTCGGCAACTGGTTCTACGGTGCCTTCATTGTGGTGACCGCGATGCTGCACATCGTCAACCACGCTTCCCTGCCGGTCAGCTTCTTCAAGTCCTACTCGGCCTACGCCGGTGCGACTGACGCGATGATCCAGTGGTGGTACGGGCACAACGCCGTGGGCTTCTTCCTGACCACCGGTTTCCTAGGGATGATGTACTACTTCGTACCCAAGCAGGCCGAGCGTCCGATCTACTCGTATCGCCTGTCCATCGTGCACTTCTGGGCGCTGATCACCCTGTACATCTGGGCCGGTCCGCACCACCTGCACTACACCGCACTGCCGGACTGGGCCCAGTCCCTGGGCATGGCCATGTCGATCATCCTGCTGGCTCCGAGCTGGGGCGGCATGATCAACGGCATGATGACCCTGTCGGGCGCCTGGCATAAGCTGCGCACCGACCCGATCCTGCGCTTCCTGGTGGTGTCCCTGGCGTTCTACGGCATGTCGACCTTCGAAGGTCCGATGATGGCGATCAAGACCGTCAACTCGCTGTCCCACTACACTGACTGGACCATCGGCCACGTACACGCCGGCGCTCTGGGCTGGGTAGCGATGATCTCCATCGGCGCCCTGTACCACCTGATCCCGAAAGTCTTCGGCCGTCAGCAGATGCACAGCATCGGCCTGATCAACACCCACTTCTGGCTGGCTACCATCGGTACCGTGCTGTACATCGCCTCGATGTGGGTCAACGGCATTACCCAGGGCCTGATGTGGCGTGCAATCAACGACGACGGCACCCTCACCTACTCCTTCGTCGAAGCGCTGCAAGCCAGTCACCCGGGCTTCATCGTCCGCGCCCTGGGCGGTGCGTTCTTCGCCACCGGCATGCTGATCATGGCGTACAACGTGTTCCGCACCGTTCGCGCCTCGAACCCGGCTGAAGCTGAAGCCGCCGCTCAGATCGCTGTAGTTGGAGCTCACTGATGAAGCACGAAGTAGTCGAGAAGAACATTGGCCTGCTGGCCTTCTTCATGGTCATCGCCGTCAGCATCGGCGGCCTGACCCAGATCGTCCCGCTGTTCTTCCAGGACGTCACCAACAAGCCGGTGGAAGGCATGAAGCCGCGCACCGCGCTGGAACTGGAAGGCCGCGACGTGTACATCGCCAACGGCTGTGTCGGCTGCCATTCGCAGATGATCCGTCCGTTCCGCGCCGAAACCGAACGTTATGGCCACTACTCGGTGGCTGGTGAAAGCGTCTGGGACCACCCGTTCCTGTGGGGTTCCAAGCGTACCGGTCCGGACCTGGCCCGAGTGGGCGGTCGTTACTCCGATGACTGGCAGCGTGCGCACCTGTACAACCCGCGCAACGTCGTCCCCGAGTCGAAGATGCCGGCTTATCCGTTCCTCGTAGAAAACAAGCTCGACGGCAAAGACACCGCGAAGAAAATGGAAGTCTTGCGCACGCTCGGCGTCCCTTACACCGACGAAGACATCGCCGGCGCCAAGGATGCTGTGAAGGGCAAAACCGAAATGGACGCGCTGGTGGCCTATCTGCAAGGCCTGGGCACCATCATCAAAAGCAAACGGTGATCTAGATGGATATCGGGATGATTCGTGGCCTGGGCACCCTTGTTGTGATGGTGGCCTTCATCGGTTTGGCACTCTGGGTGTTCAGCCCCAAGCGCAAGTCCGAGTTTGAAGACGCAACCTTGCTGCCGTTCGCGGATGATCCCGACGCCATCAAGCACGTCGAGCAAGCTTCTAGGAGTAACAAAGAATGACTACGTTCTGGAGTCTGTACGTCACAGTCCTCAGTCTGGGTACCATCTTCGCCCTGACCTGGCTGCTGCTGTCGACCCGCAAGGGCCAGCGCGCCGAGCAGACCGACGAGACGGTCGGCCACTCCTTCGACGGGATCGAGGAGTACGACAACCCGCTGCCGAAATGGTGGTTCATGCTGTTCGTCGGCACCATCGTCTTCGCCTTGGGCTACCTGGTGCTGTACCCCGGCCTGGGCAACTGGAAAGGCGTCCTGCCGGGCTACAACTACCTCGATAACGAGAAGCAGACCCCATTCGCCAATGGCCAGTCCGGCTGGACCGGCGTGCACGAGTGGGAAAAGGAAATGGCCAAGTCGGATGCCAAGTTCGGTCCGATCTTCGCCAAGTACGCCGCCATGCCGATCGAGGAAGTCGCCAAGGACCCGCAAGCCCTGAAAATGGGCGGTCGCCTGTTCGCTTCCAACTGCTCGGTCTGCCACGGCTCCGACGCCAAGGGCGCCTATGGCTTCCCCAACCTGACCGACGCCGACTGGCGCTGGGGCGGCGAGCCGGAAACCATCAAGGCCACCATCATGGGCGGTCGCCACGCGGTGATGCCGGCCTGGCTGGACGTGATCAAGGAACAAGGCGTCAGCGACGTTGCCGCTTATGTCCTGACCAACCTCGACGGTCGCAAGCTGCCGGAAGGCATCAAGGCCGATCCGGTCAATGGCCAGAAGCTGTTCGCCGCCAACTGCGCGGTCTGCCACGGTCCGGAAGGCAAAGGCACCCCAGCCATGGGCGCGCCCAACCTGACTCACCCGGCAGCCTTCATCTACGGTTCGAGCTTTGCGCAACTGCAGCAGACCATTCGTTACGGCCGCCAGGGCGTGATGCCTGCGCAGGAACAACTGCAAGGCAACGACAAGGTTCACCTGCTGGCCGCTTATGTCTACAGCCTGTCTCACGGTGACAAGCAGGCCGACGCCGAGTAAGACCGACGCCTGAAAGCAACACCCGACGGCCCCGCCAATCAACATTGGCGGGGCCGTTTTGTTTGCGCCTGGCATCGACCGATGCGCGACGGCGGATCACCCTTTCCGGCAACCCGGTAGCCAGGTTTCTAAGATATGGCGGACTTCAAAACCTGCGGCGTACACCTGCACGCCCCCTGGAAGAATTGAACGGCGCGACGGGCAAAAGGGTCCATAATCCACAAGTCAATTGATTCAAGTCATTACACCATCAGTTGACTTCCCCCAACGCGACCAAAGGTCGCACCCTTGCGCTAGAGCTACAGGCGTATCATTGCGCCACTGCAACACCCCTTTTGACCGCGGTCGGCACGTACTGACCGAGGCATTTTTCCACTGCCGTGGGATGCAATGATGAGCAACCAGATTCCCGTACAAGACGTTACCCCGCCTGCCAAAAACGCGACCAACAGCGTCGATCTCTACGCCTCCAGGGAAAAAATCTACACCCGCGCCTTCACTGGCCTGTTCCGCAACCTGCGCATGCTCGGCGGCGCCGGATTGTTCCTCCTGTACTTCGGCACCGTGTGGCTCAACTGGGGTGGCCACCAGGCCGTCTGGTGGAACCTGCCAGAGCGCAAGTTCTTCATTTTCGGCGCAACATTCTGGCCCCAGGACTTCATTCTGCTCTCGGGCCTGTTGATCATTGCCGCCTTCGGCCTGTTCTTCATCACCGTCTATGCGGGACGTATCTGGTGCGGCTACACCTGCCCACAGAGCGTCTGGACCTGGATCTTCATGTGGTGCGAAAAGGTCACCGAAGGCGACCGCAACCAGCGCATCAAGCTGGACAAGGCGCCCATGAGCGCCAACAAGTTCCTGCGCAAGCTGAGCAAGCACAGCCTCTGGCTGCTGATCGGCTTCGTCACCGGCATGACCTTCGTCGGCTACTTCTCGCCGATCCGCGAACTGGTCATCGACTTCTTCACCGGCCAGGCCGATGGCTGGTCGTATTTCTGGGTCGGTTTCTTCACCCTGGCCACCTACGGCAACGCCGGTTGGCTGCGCGAGCAAGTGTGCATCTACATGTGCCCCTACGCGCGCTTCCAGAGCGTGATGTTCGACAAGGACACGCTGATCGTCTCCTACGACCCGCGCCGTGGCGAAAGCCGTGGCCCGCGCAAGAAAGGCGCCGACTACAAGGCCCAGGGCCTGGGCGACTGCATCGACTGCACCATGTGCGTCCAGGTCTGCCCAACCGGCATCGACATCCGCGACGGCCTGCAGATCGAATGCATCGGCTGCGCCGCCTGCATCGACGCCTGCGACAGCATCATGGACAAGATGGACTACCCCCGCGGGCTCATCAGCTACACCACCGAGCACAACCTCTCCGGGCAGAAAACCCATAAACTGCGCCCACGCCTGATTGGCTACGCCTTGGTGCTGCTGGCCATGATCAGCCTGCTGATCAGCGCATTCTTCATGCGCTCGCTGGTGGGTTTCGACGTCAGCAAGGACCGCGTGCTGTACCGCGAAAACGCCGAAGGGCGGATCGAGAACGTCTACAGCCTGAAGATCATGAACAAGGACCAGCGCGATCACACCTATGTGCTGGACGCCGCCGGCCTGCCGGATCTGAAGCTGCAGGGCAAACGCGAAATCCACGTGGTGGCCGGCGATATCGTCAGCATGCCGGTGGAGCTGTCGATTGCTCCTGAGCACCTGCCCTCGACCACCAACGAGGTGAAGTTCATCCTTGAGGATGCTGACGACAGCAGCGTCCACGTTGAAGCCAAGAGCCGATTCATCGGCCCACAAATCCGTTAAGAGCCAAGAGAAGTGATCATGCCCGCAGCTACCGCCACCAGCCCCTGGTACAAACACCTCTGGCCCTGGATCATCATTGGCATTCTCGCCTGTTCGGTGACCCTGACCCTGTCCATGGTGACCATTGCCGTGAACAACCCGGACAACCTGGTCAATGACAACTACTACGAGGCCGGCAAGGGCATCAACCGCTCCCTGGATCGCGAACTGCTGGCCCAGACCCTGAAGATGCGCGCCAGCGTGCATCTGGACGAGCTGACCGGCGAAGTGGAGCTGCGCCTGAGCGGCAACAGCCAGCCCAAGACCCTGGAGCTGAACCTGATTTCGCCGACCCAGCCGGAAAAAGACCGCAAGATCACCCTGGCCCGCAGCGAAACCGAACACGGCCGCTACATCGGCCAGTTGAACGATCAGGTCGAAGGCCGACGCTTCGTCGAGTTGCTGGGCGTCGAAGGCGACAAGACCTGGCGCATGTTCGAAGAGGAACAGGTCAGCCACGACAAGGACCTGCTGCTGGGTGACGAGCCGCTGCAAGGAGCGGAAGACCTGAACTGATCCACCCCCGTCATCCATCGCCGGTCCGCCGCCTACCTCCCTTTCGGGACTGGAGTCGAGCGGCCGGCGATGAGTTTTTCCCCGACCACAAAGATCGCCGATGACCACGCCACTGCCCTGCTACCACTGCGCCCTGCCGGTTCCCGCCGGCAGCCGGTTCACCGCCGTCGTGCTCGGCGAATCCCGGGAGTTCTGCTGTCCGGGTTGCCAGGCAGTGGCCGAGGCCATAGTCGCCGGCGGTCTGGAGCACTACTACAGCCATCGCAGCGAAGCCTCGGCCAACCCCGAAGCCCTGCCCTTGCAGTTGGTCGACGAGCTGGCACTGTATGACCGTGCCGACGTGCAGCAGCCTTTCGTCCGTCACCAGGGCGAACTGGCGGAAACCACCCTGCTCATGGAAGGCATCAGTTGCGCTGCTTGCGGCTGGCTGATCGAAAAACACCTGCGCAGCCTGCCGGCAGTGGCCGAGGCCCGACTCAACCTGTCCAACCACCGCCTGCATGTACGCTGGGCCGACAGCCAACTGCCGCTGAGCCAGGTGCTCAGCGAGCTGCGCCACATCGGCTACGCGGCCCACCCCTACCAGCCGGATCGCGCCTCCGAGCAACTGGCCAGCGAGAACCGCCTGGCCCTGCGCCAGCTGGGGGTCGCCGGACTGCTGTGGTTCCAGGCCATGATGGCGACCATGGCCACCTGGCCGGAATTCAATATCGACCTGAGCCCGGAACTGCACACCATCCTGCGCTGGGTCGCGCTGTTCCTCACCACCCCGATCGTCTTCTACAGCTGCGCGCCCTTCTTCAAAGGCGCCATGCGTGACTTGCGTACCCGTCACCTGACCATGGATGTCTCGGTATCCCTGGCCATAGGCGGGGCCTACCTGGCGGGCATCTGGACCGCCATCAGCGGTGTCGGCGAACTGTATTTCGACGCTGTAGGCATGTTCGCCCTGTTCCTCCTCGCCGGCCGTTACCTGGAACGTCGGGCCCGGGAACGCACCGCAGCAGCCACCGCGCAGTTGGTCAACCTGTTGCCTGCCTCCTGCCTGCGCCTGGGCCAGGACGGTCAGAGTGAACGTATCCTGCTCACCGAACTGCGCCTGGGCGACCGGGTGCTGGTACACCCCGGCGCGGTGCTGCCGGCCGACGGCAAGATCCTCGATGGCCAGTCGAGCATCGACGAATCCCTGCTCACCGGCGAGTACCTGCCACAGCCACGCAGCCTGGGAGACAGCGTCACTGCCGGCACTCTGAACGTCGAAGGCGCGCTGACGGTGGAGGTTCAGGCCCTGGGTCAGGACACCCGACTGTCCGCCATTGTCCGCCTGCTGGACCGTGCCCAGGCGGAAAAGCCCCGACTGGCCGAAGTGGCCGACCGTGCAGCCCAGTGGTTCCTGTTGTTCTCGCTGATCGCAGCTGCAGCCATCGGCCTGCTGTGGTGGCAACTGGACGCTTCGCGAGCCTTCTGGATCGTCCTGGCCATGCTGGTCGCCACCTGCCCTTGTGCGCTGTCCCTGGCCACCCCCACCGCCCTGACCGCCGCCACCGGCACCTTGCACAAGCTTGGTCTGCTGCTGACCCGTGGCCATGTGCTGGAAGGCTTGAACCAGATCGACACAGTGATTTTCGACAAGACCGGCACCCTGACCGAAGGGCGCCTGGCTTTGCGCACCATCCGCCCCCTGGGGAGCTTGTCCGGCGATGCCTGCCTGAGTCTCGCCGCCGCCCTGGAGAACCGCTCCGAACACCCGATTGCCCGGGCCTTCGGCCGGGCCCCGGTAGCCGCGCAAGACGTTACCAGCAGCCCGGGCCTGGGCCTGGAAGGCCTGGTGGGTGAACAGCGCCTGCGCATCGGCCAGCCAACGTTCGTCTGCGAACTCAGCGGCTGCCCGGTGCCGAGCATGCCCGACGAAGCCGGGCAGTGGCTGTTGCTGGGGGATAGCCAGGGCGCTCTCGCCTGGCTGGTGCTCGATGACCGGCTGCGCAGCGACGCCCCCGCGCTCCTGGCCGCCTGCAAGGCTCGCGGCTGGCATACCCTGCTGCTGTCCGGAGACAGCTCGCCGATGGTCGCCAGCGTCGCAGCCGAGCTGCAGATCGACGAGGCCCGGGGCGGCCTGCGTCCGGACGACAAACTGCAGGTATTGCAACAACTGCATCAACAGGGCCGCAAAGTGTTGATGCTTGGCGATGGCGTCAACGACGTCCCGGTGCTGGCCGCCGCCGATATCAGTGTCGCCATGGGTTCAGCCACCGACCTGGCCAAGACCAGCGCCGACGCGGTGCTCCTGTCCAATCGCCTGGACGCACTGGTGCAGGCCTTCAGCCTGGCGCGCCGGACCCGTCGGGTGATTATCGAGAACCTGCTCTGGGCCGGACTGTACAATGGCCTGATGCTGCCGTTCGCCGCCCTCGGCTGGATCACCCCGGTGTGGGCCGCGGTCGGCATGTCCATCAGTTCCCTGACCGTGGTGCTCAATGCCCTGCGCCTGACCCGCATGCCGCGGCCGGCCGCCAGTGCCAGTACCCCCGAACCCCGCCCGTTGCCGGCCTGAGCCGCCGGGCCTGGAGTCCAGATGCCAGCTCTTTATGTGATGATCCCGGCCGCTCTGCTGATCGTGGCCATCGCCATCTACATCTTCTTCTGGGCCGTGGACAGCGGTCAGTACGACGACCTCGACGGTCCGGCCCACAGCATCCTGTTCGACGACCAGGACCCAAGCCACACCGCCGCGGTGGACGAAGCCAAGGGCCAGCCAGACGCCCCGACCGAAGCCACCCGCAAAACGGAACCACCCCATGCTTGAACTGGCGCCCCTGCTGGTTTCAGCGGTGATACTCGGCCTGCTGGGCGGCGGTCACTGCCTGGGCATGTGCGGCGGCCTGATGGGCGCCCTGACCCTGGCGATCCCCCGGGAACAGCGCAGCCGGCGGTTTCGCCTGTTGCTGGCCTACAACCTGGGTCGCATCCTCAGCTATGCCCTGGCCGGCCTGTTGCTGGGCCTGGCCGGCTGGGCGGTGGCCAACAGCCCGGTCGCGCTGTTCATGCGGATACTGGCCGGACTGCTTTTGATTGCCATGGGCCTGTACCTCGCCGGGTGGTGGAGCGGCCTGACCCGCATCGAAGGGTTGGGCAAGGGCCTGTGGCGGCATATCCAGCCAGTGGCCAATCGTCTGTTGCCGGTGTCCAGCCTGCCTCGCGCATTGCTCCTCGGGGCGCTCTGGGGCTGGCTGCCCTGCGGCCTGGTGTACAGCACCCTGCTGTGGTCGGCGAGCCAGGGCAATGCCCTCGACAGCGCCCTGTTGATGCTGGCCTTCGGCCTCGGCACCTGGCCGGTCCTGCTGGCCACCGGCCTGGCGGCAGAGCGGGTCACGGCCCTGTTGCGGCGGCGCAGCGTGCGCCTGGCCGGTGGCCTGCTGGTCATTCTCTTCGGCCTCTGGACCCTGCCCGGTCCTCACCAGCACTGGCTGATGGGCCACTGACCCCGGGACCGAGCCCGGCAACCGGGCTCGCACGCCCCGCCGGCGCTACCC
Organism: Pseudomonas sp. TKO26; assembly: GCF_003225665.1. Taxonomy (NCBI): domain Bacteria; kingdom Pseudomonadati; phylum Pseudomonadota; class Gammaproteobacteria; order Pseudomonadales; family Pseudomonadaceae; genus Pseudomonas; species Pseudomonas sp. TKO26. Next base: position 171,673 of record NZ_QKLN01000005.1, on the reverse strand, counting down.
CGGCAGCTCCCGAACACCCTTGATACAAGTCAAGATGGCCGCGCCCCTAACCTCCTAGACTCGCGAACACTGCCAGCCTATCCGGGGGAATTCCCGCATGCTCGACGCCATTCGTTGGGACACAGATCTGATCCGCCGCTATGACCTGGCGGGACCGCGCTACACCTCATACCCGACCGCCGTGCAATTCAACAGCCAGGTCGGCGCCTTCGATCTGCTGCACGCCCTGCGTGACAGCCGCAAGGCCCAGCGCCCGCTGTCGCTGTACGTGCACATCCCGTTCTGCGCCAACATCTGCTACTACTGCGCCTGCAACAAGGTCATCACCAAGGATCGCAGCCGTGCCCTGCCCTACCTGCAACGCCTGGAACAGGAGATGCAACTGATCGCCTGCCACTTGGCGCCCAACCAGCGGGTCGAGCAGTTGCATTTCGGCGGCGGCACTCCGACCTTTCTCAATCACGACGAGTTGCGCCAGCTGATGGCCTTGCTGCGCAAGCATTTCAACCTGCTCGAAGATGACTCCGGCGACTACGGTATCGAGATCGACCCTCGCGAAGCCGACTGGTCGACCATGGGTCTGCTGCGAGAGCTGGGCTTCAACCGGGTGAGCATCGGTCTGCAAGACCTGGACCCGGCCGTGCAGCGCGCAGTCAACCGCCTGCAGAGCCTGGAGGAAACCCGAGCGGTGATCGAAGCGGCTCGCACCCTGCAATTTCGCTCCATCAACATCGACCTGATCTACGGCCTGCCCAAACAGACTGCGGAACACTTTGCCCGCACCGTGGAAGAAGTCATCAACCTGCAGCCCGACCGGCTCTCGGTGTTCAACTACGCCCATCTGCCCGAGCGCTTCATGCCGCAACGACGGATCAACGGCAGTGAACTGCCGGCCCCGGCAGAGAAACTGGAAATGCTGCAACGCACCATCGAACAGCTGACCGCTGCCGGTTATCGCTACATCGGCATGGACCATTTCGCCCTTCCCGATGACGAGTTGGCGATCGCCCAGGAAGAATCGACCCTACAGCGCAACTTCCAGGGTTACACCACTCATGGCCATTGCGACCTGATCGGCTTGGGCGTTTCCGCGATCAGCCAGATCGGTGATCTCTATTGCCAGAACAGCAGCGATCTGACGCACTATCAAAATGCCTTGGCGGGCGCACAACTGGCCACTAGTCGCGGCCTGGTCTGCAATGCCGACGACCGTCTGCGCCGTGAAGTTATTCAACAACTGATCTGCAACTTTAGTCTTAAGTTCGAAGATATAGAGAAAGCCTTCAATATCGACTTTCGCGGCTACTTCAATGAACTATGGCCGGACTTGCAGGAGATGGACGACGATGGACTGATTCAACTAAGCCCCGAGGCCATCACCGTACTTCCGGCGGGACGCCTGTTGGTGCGTTCGGTATGCATGATCTTCGATGCTTACTTGGGGCAGCAGAATCGCCAGCGTTTTTCTCGGGTTATCTAGGATTTCATGAGCAAAGCAGAGGCCTTCACCACCTGCTCGGGGCTCAAGCCGGCATCCCTCATCGCCTTGGCCAATGAGGCGTTGGCGGTCAGCAATCCGCTGTTGAGGGCCGCCAGGGCCGTTTGCAGGCTGCCGATCCTGGCCTTGACCTCATCCGGGCTCAGGCGCTTGTCGGCCATGGCGGCCTGAAGCTGGGCCAGCTTTTCAGCAATCTGTTGTTGCAATTTTCTGATCATTTTGAGGAGCTTTTGAATATTTTCCGGCAGGCCGCTTTCCTCGATGTCACTGTCATCGCCCGCAGCACTGGAGGATTTCTGCAGTCCGGCCCCCGACAGCGACACTTTGACGCCCTCTCCGAGCACCGGCTCTGCAACTAATGACGAACCTCTTAGTTCATCGGCCTCGTTGCTTTTCGAAGATTCAGAAAGTAGCTGCAAGTTATTGCTGCCATTAGTAATACCGCCAACAAAGGACATAGTTGCGGCGCTCCAAGTTGTTTTCGTTAACAGGTTATCGACCCACAAAAGGATTGCTTTACGACTCACAGTCAATACGGCACGGACTGGCCGGAACCTCCTCCCGTGAGTTACCCTTACGGCTTATGTGTGTTTTCCCACAAGGATTCTAGAATGTCCGAGCCAGTTAAACTGCGCGCTCATAACCAGGCCCATTGCAAGGATTGCAGCCTGGCCCCTCTGTGCCTGCCACTTTCCTTGAATTTGGAAGACATGGACGCGCTGGACGAAATCGTCAAACGTGGCCGCCCATTGAAAAAAGGCGAATTTCTGTTCCGTCAGGGTGACGGCTTCGATTCGGTGTATGCCGTGCGTTCCGGCGCCCTGAAAACCTTCAGCCTCAGCGACGGCGGCGAAGAGCAGATCACCGGTTTCCACCTGCCCAGCGAGCTGGTGGGGCTGTCCGGCATGGACACTGAAAGCCATCCGGTTTCGGCCCAGGCCCTGGAAACCACTTCGGTATGTGAAATCCCCTTCGAACGTCTCGACGAACTGGCCCTGCAACTGCCGCAACTGCGTCGCCAACTGATGCGCGTCATGAGCCGGGAAATCCGTGATGACCAGCAAATGATGCTGCTGCTGTCGAAAAAGACCGCCGACGAACGCATTGCCACCTTCCTGGTCAACCTGTCGGCCCGGTTCCGCGCCCGCGGTTTCTCGGCCAACCAGTTCCGCCTGAGCATGTCGCGCAACGAAATCGGCAACTACCTGGGCCTGGCGGTGGAAACCGTATCCCGGGTGTTCACCCGCTTCCAGCAGAACGAACTGATTGCCGCCGAAGGCAAGGAAGTGCACATCCTCGATCCGATCCAGCTGTGCGCCCTGGCCGGGGGCTCGGTGGAAGGCTGATCCACGGCACTCGCGACTGAGCCAAGCCGCTCGGTCGCGGCTATACTGGCGCGGCCCAAATTGCCCGCCAGGACACCTGCAGATGGCCTTCGATTCCTTTGACATCAAATCCCTGATCCGCCCCGTCGTCGACTTCCCGAAACCCGGGGTGATCTTCCGTGATATCACTCCCTTGTTCCAGTCTCCCCGGGCCCTGCGCCTGGTGGCCGACAGTTTCGCCCAGCGTTATGTCGAAGCAGACTTCAGCCACATCGGCGCCATGGATGCCCGAGGCTTCCTGATCGGCTCGATCATCGCCTACCAGTTGAACAAACCACTGATTCTGTTCCGCAAACAGGGCAAGCTGCCGGCCGATGTGCTGGCCGAGGGTTACCAGACCGAGTACGGCGAAGCCTTCCTTGAGGTGCATGCCGACAGCCTGTGCGAAGGCGACTCGGTGTTGATGTTCGATGACCTGATCGCCACCGGCGGCACCCTGATAGCCGCCGCCAACCTGGTACGCCGCATGGGCGCGAAGATCTACGAGGCCGCCGCCATTATCGACCTGCCGGAACTGGGAGGCTCGCAGAAGCTGGAAGACATGGGCATCCCGACTTTCTGCCTGACCCAGTTCTCTCTGAGCGAACGTTGAAGCCAACACCGACAGTCGCCCCCAGCTGCCTGCCGGTGCCGGCCCGATTGCTCAACCTGCTTGTCTGGCAGAAGAACGACAAACCGCTACTGATTCCGGCGCGCGACTAGAGCCCCATCTGCTTGCTGATGATTTCGTTCATCACTTCGCGGGTGCCGCCGCCAATGGAGAGGATGCGGTTATCCCGATACAGGCGTTCCACCAGACTGTCACGCATGTAGCCCATGCCGCCGAGTATCTGCACCGCATCGTGGGTGATGCGATCGGCGGTGTCGGTGGCGAAGTTCTTGGCCATGGAAATCTCCTTGATCACGCTTTTGCCGGCAGCCATCTGCGCTGCCTGGCGATAGGTGAATTCCCGGGACACCTCAAGGGCCGTGGCCATCTCCGCCAGACGATGCTTGAGCACCTGGAACTTGGCGATGGGCTTGCCGAACGCCTCGCGCTCCCGGGCCCACTTCAGGCTCTCCTCCAGTGCCATCTGCGCGGTCATGTTGGCCATCAGCGCCAGGGCCAGGCGCTCGCTCTGAAAGTTGCCCATGATGCAGGCAAAGCCCATGTCCTGGGCACCGATCAGGTTGCCCACCGGCACCCGGCAATCGTCGAAGAACAGCTCGGCGGTGTCCGAGGCCCACCAGCCCATCTTTTTCAGCTGCCGGCCCACCGTGAAGCCGGGACTGCCCTTCTCGATCAGCAGCAGGCTGATGCCGCCATAGCCGGGTTCTCCGGTGCGCACCGCGACGGTGTAGTAATCGGCGCGCACGCCGCTGGTAATGAAGGTCTTGCTGCCGCTGACCCGATAATGATCACCGTCGCGCACGGCGCGGGTCTGCAGGTTGGCCACATCCGATCCGCCACTGGGCTCGGTCACCGCCAGCGCGCAGATCTTCTCTCCGGACAGCACCTGGGGCACAACCCGCTCGCGCACTTCGGGACGGGCCCATTTGACGATGGGCGGCAGGCCGATATCCAGTGACCCCAGTCCTGCCACCAAGCCGCCAGAGCCGCTGCGCATCAACTCTTCGCTGGCGGCGATCTTGGCGAACAGATCACCTTCGTGACTGCCGCCCAGGGCTTCGGGATAGCCGATACCGAGAATCCCGGCGGCACCGGCCTTGAGATACAGCTCACGGGGAAAGCTTTCGGCCTCCTCCCACTGCTGGATCTCGGGGAGAATTTCGCGCTCGACGAAACGTCGCACGCTGTCGCGGACCAACTGGTGGCTGGGATCGAAGTATTCCTGGCAGGCAGACATCGGCAAGCTCCTCTGAAGGGTCGAGGGAACTTACCAAGCGCTTGCTTGGTTTTCAAGGCGATCCGTATCTCCGCGCCAGCCGATACGCCGGCTCTGGCCAACGAAGGCTACAGGGCTATGGGTTTGCGACCGGCAAAGGAGTGGGCCAGGGTGCCGCCGTCCACCAGCTCCAGCTCGCCACCCAGCGGCACGCCATGGGCGATGCGCGAGGTGATCAGGCCTTTGTTGGTCAGCAGTTGGGCAATGTAGTGGGCCGTGGCTTCGCCCTCTACCGTCGGGTTGGTGGCCAGGATGACCTCGGTAAAGCTGCCCTGCTCCTCGATCCGCGCCAGCAACTGCGGAATGCCGATGGCTTCCGGGCCCAGGCCATCCAAAGGCGACAAATGGCCCTTGAGCACGAAGTAACGACCGCGATAGCCGGTCTGCTCCACCGCATAGACATCCATCGGACCTTCCACCACGCACAGCAGCGTGTCATCACGGCGCGGATCGGCACATTGCGGGCACAGTTCGTCTTCGGTCAGGGTCCGGCATTGACGGCAGTGTCCGACCCCTTCCATGGCCTGGCTCAGGGCCTGGGCCAGACGCAAGCCGCCGCTGCGATCACGCTCAAGCAGTTGCAAGGCCATGCGCTGGGCGGTTTTCTGACCCACGCCTGGCAAAGTGCGCAGGGCGTCGATCAGTTGGCAAATCAGGGGGCTGAAGCTCATGGGCAAAGGTCCGACAAAACGACGAGACGCGGTTTATACCCGCGCCTCGGCATAGCGTCAAATGCTCGCGTCCGGCGCAACCTTGACCACCAGCTTGCCGAAGTTGCGCCCCTCCAACAGACCGATGAAGGCTTCGCGCCCCCGGGGCGCCATGGCCCTGATGAATTGCGGATGACGGTCGCCGTACCCGCTTGGCCAACAAGACGCACTGCAACAGCGGCAGGCGATCTGGCTTCAAGGATTGGCGAGGACGGTATAGGGCGCAGCCTCCCCAAAGGGACAATGAGGTTCACTCCTTCCAAGCGGGGTTGTTCGACGGCACAAAAAAGCCAGGCTCGAAGCCTGGCTTGTGTGCATCCCATCCGAAGCGCCGGGGCGAATCAGAACGGCAGCTTCATACCTGGAGGCAGTTGCATGCCGGCGGTCATGCCGGACATTTTTTCCTGGCTGTTGGACTCGATCTTGCGCACGGCATCGTTGACCGCCGCGGCAAACAGGTCTTCCAGCACTTCACGGTCATCTTCGCTGACGCCTTCGAGCAGGCTCGGGTCGATGCTTACGCGCTTGATGTCGTGACGACCGGTCATGACCACAGTGACCATGTCGCCGCCGGCCTTGCCGGTGACTTCAGCGTTGGCCAGTTCTTCCTGCATCTTGGCCATTTTTTCCTGCATCTGCTGTGCCTGCTTCATCAGGCCGGCCATGCCACCTTTCATCATGGGAATTACCTCAAAGTACGGGGATGGAAACAGCGCCCGGCTCGCGGCCCGACGCCCTTTAAGCAATCAACCCTGCGCGGCCGGAGCCTCGACAGGTTCAATAGTATCGTGGCGCACCAAGGCGCCGAACTCCTGGACCATCTGCTGGATGAACGGATCGCCGTGGATCGAATCCTCCGCCTCGCGCTGACGGTCGGCGCGGCGTCGTGAAGCCGCCTGGGCCGGGGTTTCCTGCTCGGGCTTGATCAGCTCGATGGCCAAGTTCAGGGTGCGGCCATGGTACTGGTTCAACGCATCGTTGAGGCGCCGCTGCTGAGTGGCGTTGAACAGCGCGCTATGGGCCGGGTCCAGGTGCAGCAGCCAATTGTCGCCATCCACAGCCATCAAGGTGCAGTTGGCAGCGATGCTACCGGTCATGCCGGAAATCGGCAGCTTCGGAAACAGTTCCAGCCACTCCAGGGCCAGTCCGGTGGCCGGCTTGGCGGCGGGCTCCGGCTCGGGTTCCGGGGCCGGTTCGGCGGCGTGCTCACTGGCCAGCTCGTCGAGGTAGCTGTAGGCCGAATCCATGTCCGGCTCGATGTAGTCCTCGTCCAGGGGCGGTTCGTCGTCCAGGTCGATTCCCGGTGTGGCGGCATCGACTTCGGCCACGCTCGGCTCGGGCACCGGCGCACTGACCCACTCCGGCGCGTCCGGCACCACGCTGTCCGGCGCAGGAGTCGGCATCGGCGTCAGCTCGGGCTGTTCGGCCACCACATCCAGCAGCGGCTCCACAGCAGCCTGCTGCTCGGCCGGCGGTTCTACAGGATCATTCCAAGGCAGGTCGATCACTTCTTCAGCGACTGCCGGCTCTGGTTCAACGACCAGCGCTTGAGTCACCTCCGGCACGACAGGCACGGGAGCGGCCACTGGCACTGGCACTGGCACTGGAATGGACGCGGCAGCCGCGACCGGCGCGCTGGCAATCGGAGCAACGGCAGCCACAGGCACCGCAGGAGCGGGTGCCGCCACGGCTTGGGCGGAATCAACTGTGGCCTGGCTGATCCCCACTGGCTTTAGCGGCTGTCTCGGCGCATCCGCGGTATCCGCCGGGCGGAAGGCCAGCATCCGCAGCAGGACCATCTCGAAGCCCCCTCGCGGGTCCGGCGCCAAGGGCAGGTCGCGGCGGCCGATCAGGCCCATCTGGTAATAGAACTGCACGTCTTCGGCCGGCAGCGCCTGGGCCAGGGCCAGCACCCGATCACGGTCGCCATGACCGTTGTCGACCCCTTCCGGCAGGGCCTGGGCGATCGCTACCCGATGCAGCACGTTGAGAATTTCCGAGAGTACGCCGTTCCAGTCCGGGCCTTGCTCCGCCAGATGACGCACCGCTTCCAGCAGCGCCTTGGCGTCGCCATTGATCAAAGCATGCAGCACGTCGTAGACCTGGCCATGATCGAGGGTGCCGAGCATGGCCCGCACATCGGCGGCCATGACCTTGCCCTCACCGAAGGCGATGGCCTGGTCGGTCAGGCTCATGGCATCGCGCATCGAGCCGTCGGCGGCGCGACCCAGCAGCCACAGCGCATCATCCTCGAACGGCACGTTCTCCACACCCAGTACATGGCTGAGGTGCTCCACCACCCGCTCGGGGGTCATGTTTTTCAGGGAAAACTGCAGGCAACGCGACAGGATGGTCGCCGGCAGCTTCTGTGGATCGGTGGTCGCCAGGATGAACTTGACGTAGGGCGGCGGCTCTTCAAGGGTCTTGAGCAACGCGTTGAACGAGTGACTGGAGAGCATGTGCACTTCGTCGATCAGATAGACCTTGAAGCGCCCGCGGCTCGGTGCGTACTGCACGTTGTCCAGCAGTTCACGGGTGTCCTCGACCTTGGTCCGGCTCGCGGCGTCGATCTCGATCAGGTCGACGAAACGCCCCTCATCGATCTCGCAGCACACCGAGCAGGTGCCGCACGGCGTGGAAGTGATGCCTGTTTCACAGTTCAGGCATTTGGCAATGATCCGCGCGATGGTGGTCTTGCCCACCCCGCGGGTGCCGGTAAACAGATAGGCGTGGTGCAGCCGCTGGCTGTCCAAGGCATTGATCAGAGCCTTGAGCACATGGGTCTGGCCGACCATTTCGCGGAACGAGCGCGGACGCCATTTACGTGCAAGAACCTGATAACTCATCGAAAACCGTCGCAACTGGAAAGCGGAAGCCGGTAATGCTAGCGGAGCAAGGGCGAAATTGCATCCGGCGCGCTTGTCTAATCTGTCTAAGCTGCATTTTGCCAAGGATGGCTCGGCCGTTTTAACCGTGGGAGACCGTATGCGTTTGACCTGGAGCGCCCTGCTGCTGTTGAGCGCCAGCCTGGAAGCCGCCGAGGCGCCTTTACGCTTCGTGATTGCCGACAGCTGGGCCATGCCGAGCATCGAGATCGAAGGCGAGCAACCCACCTCAGGCATCCTTTACGACACCATGAACAGCCTGGCCCGCCACCTGGGCACCCGCCCCGAGTTTCACGTCCTGGCCCGGGCGCGGGTGCAGAACGCCATGGCCCAGGGCGAGGTGGATGTACGCTGCTTCGCCGCCCAGGCCTGGCTGCCGAACCTGTCCGAGGACTATCTGTGGAGCGTGCCGCTGTTCGTGCAACGCAACCTGCTGGTAAGCGACCGCCCGCATCAGGCTCCGCTCAATCCCCAGGACTTGCCGACGCAGCACATCGGCACCGTGCTGAGCTACACCTACACCGCCTTGCAGCCGCTGTTCGACAGTGCCCGGCTGATTCGTGACGATGCGCGCAACGAGGAGCAGGTCCTGCAAAAACTCCAGGTCGGGCGCTATCACTACGCAATTGCCAGCCAATGGACCCTGGACTGGTTCAACAAGACCCAGGCCTCCGGCAAACCGCTGCACCGCGTCGCGCTGCTGCAGGAGCAGGCCGTGAGCTGCTACGTGCGTAACGACCCGGCAGTGCCGGCCCGGCGCATCCTGCGCGCCCTGCTGCAGATGAAAATGTCCGGCGAAATCGATGCCATCGTCCAGCGCTACGTCGAACCGATGTCCAGTGCCAGCACCTCCGACGCCGCCGGGCCCTGAATTTCGCCGTGGCGCCATGCCTGCGGTGGCTGAAAAGCGCATCCCCACTGCAGCACCGCGTCAGCCGGCATGGGCACGGCGATGAAGTCACCCTGAGCCACCTCGCAGCCCAGAGCCATCAAGCGCTCGGCGTGGGCCAGGCTTTCCAGGCCCTCGGCCACCACTTGCCGACCAAAGGCCCGGGCCAGCCCTATCAGGGCCTGGATCAGCGCCTGATCATCCTGGTCATGCAGCATGTCGCGGACAAACAGACGATCGATCTTGATGGTCTGGGTGCGCAGGCGCTTGAGGTAACTGAGGGACGAATGCCCGGTGCCGAAATGCCCCAGGGAGAACTGCACGCCCAGCGCCTGACAGGCATCGAGGCAATCGCTGACCCGCTGAATGTTCTCGATGGCCGCCGACTCGACGATCTCCAGCTCCAGCAACGCCGGCGAAACCTGCGGGTAGCGTTCGAGCATCTCCTTGAGCCGCTCGACAAAATCCGGGCGCTGGAAATGCCGGGCCGCGACGTTCAGGCTCACCGACCAGCCATGGCCCGCCGCCTGCCAGTCCTGCAGGCGCATCATCACCTGGTCCATGACCCATTCGCCGATGTCGACGATCAGATCGGTTTCCTCCACCTGCGGCAGAAACTCCTGGGAGCCGAGCATGCCCCGTTGCGGATGCTGCCAGCGCAGCATCGCCTCGAAGCCCAGCACCGCACCGCTGCGCAGGTTGACCTTGGGCTGGAAGTACAGCTGCAACTCACCGGCGTTCAGCGCCTGACGCACCTGTTCCACGGTCTGGTAGGTGACCATGACCTCACGATCACGCAACACATCGAACAGATGGAAACGGTTGCGCCCGCTCTGCTTGGCCACGTACATGGCCTGATCGGCATGGCGCAGCAGGGTGTCGGCGTCGTGGTTATCGGTGGGGAACAGGGTCACGCCGATGCTGGCAAAGACATTGATGTCCTTGCCCTGGATCGAATAGGGCTGGGAGATGGTGGCCAGCACCCGTTGCAGCGCTGCACGCAGCTCCAACATGTCGCGCACATAGCGCAGGATCAGCACGAACTCGTCGCCGGCCAGGCGCGCCACCACATCCTCACCGCGAATGATCGAACGCAGCCGCGCCGCCACTTCCACCAGCAGCAAGTCGCCGCAGGCGTGGCCGTAGCCATCGTTGACGGCCTTGAAGCCGTCGAGGTCGAGCATGCACACCGCCAGGGGGATGTCCTCTCGGCGGGAGAACTCCAGGGCCTGATGCAGCAAGTCGGAAAGAAAGGCCCGGTTGGGCAGACCGGTGAGCACGTCATGCCCGACCCGCCATTGCAGCGAATGCAGCAACTGGCGCTTTTCGCTGACATCGAAGCGAATCGACACGTAGCGCATCACCTTGCCGGAACGCTGGTCGATCAGGGGCACCATGGTGCTGTCGACCCAGTACAGGCTGCCATCCTTGGCCCGGTTACAGATCTCGCCCTTCCACACCCGGCCCTGGGAAATGGTCTGCCACAGCTCACTGAAGAACTCCGGTGGGTGCAGCCCCGAGCTGAGCATCCGGTGGTTGGCCCCGATCAGCTCATCCCGGCTATAGCCCGAGACCTGGCAGAACAGGTCGTTGACATAGGTGATGCAGCCGCCGAGATCAGTCTCGGAGAAGATGGCGGCGGCATCGACGGCCCTGCGGTATTTCTCATCCATGAGTCGAGATCACTGTCGCTAGCGGTTGAACCGCTCGACCAGGGCACGCAGCCCGGAAGAGATGTTTTCCAGCTCGGTGCCGCGGACCACCCCGGCGCTGGCGTTACTGGCGGTGCGCTGTACCGTGGCGGCGACACGGTTGATCTGTTCGGACACCGACTCGGCCACATGGGATTGCTCCTGGGAGGCCGCGGCCATTTGCTGGCTCATGTCGGTGATGCGCTCCACCGCGGCGCCGATGCCATGCAGGGCCTGTTGCGCCTGCAATACCTGCTGCACCCCCTGCTCCGCCTCTTCGATACCGAGGTTGGCGATCTGCACCGCCTCATCGGCACCGGCCCGCAGGCTCTGGATGATGCCCTGGATCTGCTGGGTCGATTGCCGGGTCTTGCCCGCCAGGGCCCGCACTTCATCGGCAACCACGGCGAACCCGCGCCCCTGCTCGCCGGCTCGGGCGGCTTCGATGGCAGCGTTCAGGGCCAGCAGGTTGGTCTGGTCGGCAATCGCCTGGATCATGCTCGCCGCCACCATGATGTCCTGGGTCTGCCCGGCCAGGTCGCCCACCGCCTGGTTGATCTGGGTGACCGTGCGGGCCAGCAACTGGATGGCGTCACGGGAAGAGCCCGCCACCTGGCTGCCCTCCCGAGCCAGGAGATTGGCGGTGTGAGCCTCGCTGGCGGTGTGCTGCACGTGCTCGGCAACCTCGGTAATCGAGGCGGCCATCTGGGTCATGGCGGCGGCCGTCATGTCGGTCTCGGCCCTTTGCTCCAGCAGTGCCGTCTCGGTGTGGCTGGACAGTTGGCTGGAGTCGGCGGCAGCCGTGGCCATCTGCCGGGCCAGATCGCTGAGGCGCGTCAGGGCAGTTTTCAGCCGCGCCTCCTCGCTGATCAGGATCATCTGCAATTGCCCCGCCGGCCCCAGCGCTTCGCTGTAGGCCAGGGCACAGATCGGATCGGCGAAGGTATTCGGGGTGCTGCTGAGGATGTGCTTGAGCTGCTGTCGCAAACGGCGCTGGGCGGACAGTCCGACGGCAATGAAACCGGCGACGGTCAGGCCCTGGGCCGCCAAAGTCGGCAACCAGCTGAACGCCCCCAGGCACGCCACGGCCAGGGCCGCCGGCAACAGCAATGGCCGGGCTCCAGCCTCCAGTCGACGCCAAGCGCTGACCGGTGACTTGTTGGCGCGCATGCGGGCATACAAGGCTTCGGCACGATTGACCTGCTCCCGGGTCGGCTTGACCCGGACCGACTCGTAGCCCACCAGTCGCCCGTCCTCTAGAATCGGCGTGACATAGGCGCTGACCCAATAAAAATTGCCGTTCTTGCAGCGGTTTTTCACCACCCCCATCCAGCTCTGACCGGCCTTCAGATACCTCCACATCGACTCGAACACCGCCGCAGGCATGTCCGGGTGGCGCACCAGGTTGTGGCTGCTGCCAATCAGTTCGGCCTGGCTGAAACCGCTCATTGCAGCGAACTCGGCATTGCAATAGGTGATATGGCTGCTGGTATCGGTGGCGGATATGAGCCGCTGCTGGTCGGGAAAGGTCTGCTCAACAGAGTTGACCGGCAAATTGAGACGCACTTTAGAACTCCATAGACAGCCTGCGATCAACCATACCGGGAGGCCGGCAGCAGGCTGATTCGCGATGTACTTTCCTGGCGGTACGACTCAATCGGAAGGTTCGCCCTGATTGCAGCCGTACAGCGGTTTGCGCGGCAGATGACCGTCGATTCGACGAGGATCAACTAGGATCAGATAAGGCGTCAGGTGGGGACGGCGGACGGAGCGTTGGCGGGATTTACGAGACGTTCGAGCCTCTGCCAAGCCCTCGGTTTAGGTGAACAAGGGAAATGCAATGATTTCTTGTTTCATAAACCTGCCTGCTGAAACTAGATCACCAAATACCTGTCCGAAGCGCCGATTCTACGAAATGCATCACATTTTGCAAAGCAAGGTGATGAACCATGGTGTTGTCTAATGCCAATATTTATCGTTAAGTTCTTGATTCTAAATGGGAATTGAGCGATGCAAATTTCAAGTTTGGGTGCAGCCATCAAGCGTTATCGAAAGGTAGCGGGGCTTACTCAGGCTGAACTAGGTGAAAAAACCGGTTTTGACCCAAAAACCATCAGCCGCTTCGAAACCGGCACCTACACCCCCAGCGTTGAAGCTCTATTTCTGCTAGCCGAAGTACTGGGAGTGAAGCTGAAAGCCTTCTTCGCCGATCTGGGCGATGAAGAGGAACAGCGGGCTTATTTGTTCGGTGTCATTCACAAAGCCACCCCTAAGGATCTGGGAAAGCTGATAGCAGCGGTAGACCAGGCCTTGTCCAAGCCTTGAGCCCCGCAACAAATCAATCGAAAGAGGCCTGTCTATCGAGTCCGACAAACAGGCTTCTTCGTCCATTAACGACTCCTGACAGGATCTGACAGACCCGGCACATAAGCTTGTGCCCCACAGCACACAGCCCCTTGGAGTCGTCATGACCAGCAACACCTACTTCCTGCTTTATGTAGACAGCCCGGCTATCAGCGCGCAGTTCTACAGCCGCCTGCTGGACAAGCAACCGGTAGAATCCTCCCCCACCTTCGCACTGTTCATCCTCGATTCGGGGATCAAACTCGGCCTGTGGTCACGCCACACGGTCGAGCCCAGCGCCCAGGCAACCGGCGGTGGCGGTGAACTGGGCTGGGCCCTGGACAGCCGCGAAGCCGTGGACGACCTGCACCGTCACTGGCAGAGCCTGGGCTTGACCATCGCCCAGCCACCCACCCAGATGGATTTCGGCTACACCCTGCTCGCTCTCGATCCGGACGGACACCGCCTGCGCGTGCTCTATCTCAGCGTCGACTGAGCTACCTCCGGCACCACTCCACAGAGAGAGAGGCGCTGCCACCAGCGCCCTCTTCGCTCCTGCATTGAAATAAATAGAAACGTCTCATTGAGCCCCCGGACACTCATCGCTATCCTCCCCGCCGACTTGTCACAATTTGTAAGGGAATACGATGAAGTACCTGCGTCTATTACTGGCGATGGCAATCCTCTGTGCCACGCCACTCTTTGCCTGCGCCGCCACACCGAGCCAAGGCAAGGACAGCGAACCCCAGACCGCCGAACAGTTTCTCGCCTCGCTCTCGCCACGCCATGGCCAGGTCAAGCTGCCCGGGGATATCGCCAGCCTCGACCTGAGCCAGGAGTTTTACTACCTCAACCCCAAGGACACCGAGAAGCTGCTCACCGAAGGCTGGGGCAACCCTCCCGGCTTCACCACCCTGGGCATGATCGTGCCCAGCGCCGTCAGCCCGCTGTCCGCCGAAGGCTGGGGCGTGATCATCAGCTACAAGAATGATGGGCACATCTCCGACGACGACGCGGCGAAGATCGACTATCAGGACCTGCTCAAGCAAATGCAGGAAGCCGACGAGCAAGACAACAAGCAGCGCAAGGAACAGGGCTATGGCGCCATCCACCTGCTGGGCTGGGCCGAGCAGCCCAGCTACGACGCCCAGACCCACAAAATGTACTGGGCCCGCGAACTCAAGGCCGAAGGCGCCGAGAGCAACACCCTGAACTACAGCATCCGCGTGCTGGGTCGCGAAGGCGTGCTGGAGCTCAACGCGGTCGCCTCCATGGACGACCTGGCCACCATCAAGCGCGAGATCCCCAAGGTGCTGGCCTTCACCAACTTCACCGACGGCAACCGCTACGCCGACTACAACCCAAGCACCGACAAGCTGGCTTCCTACGGGCTGGCCGCGCTGGTAGCCGGCGGCCTGGCCAGCAAGGCCGGGTTGTTTGCCAAGCTGGGGGTACTGCTGCTGGCCGGCAAGAAGTTCATTGTCATCGGCGTCCTCGCCCTGGCCGCATTTGTCGGCCGGCTGTTTAAGAAAAAAGGCTGATTCCCAAGCGCAACGCCCCTGCGTGACGGGGCGTTGCACCTCACGAATCACCCAGCTTCACCCGCCCACCCCGCTTCAGCCCAGGCAGGATCCCCGGTCGCCCGAGACGCCATTGCCGCCAGCGCCCCTCCAACTGCATCGCCATCACGCTACCCAGCACCACCGTCGCCCCCAGCAGCACGGCAGATTGCACCACCTCACCCAACACAGTTGCCGCCAGCAGCATCGCCACTGGCGGTATCAGGTACATGGCCATCGACGCCCGACTGACCTCCACCCGCGCCAACACATAGGCCCAGGCCAGATACGCCAGCGCACTGGGGAACAGCCCCAACAGCAGCACCGCCAGATTCACCCGCCACGGCGCCTGGACGACCTCCCGCGCCAATCCCGGTGCATACACCGACAACAGCAAGGTGCCGCCCCAGACCATGTAGCAAACGGTGGTCAGCACCCCGTAACGTCCGGACAGGCGCCGCTGCAAGACGAAGTACAGCCCCCAGGAAAAAGCCGCCAGCAACACCAGCAACCCGCGAGGCTCGATCGTTCCCACCCCCTTGTCGGCCACAACCACCAGCACCGCACCAAACAACCCCAGTACCACGCACCCCCAGCGCCAGGCACTGACCGCCTCCCTGAGCCAGAAGAAGGCGATCAGCGTGCCAAATAGCGGCGCCGTCTGTGCCAGCACGCTGGAAGCACCGGCACTCAAGCCCTGCTGACCATAATTGAGACTGACGTGATGCAGGGCGATGGCAAAGAACCCCAGTACCAGCAGCCCGGGCAAATCGCGCCAACGCGGCAGGGATATTTTCAGCACCACAGCCATCGCGGCCATCAACAGCGAGGCAACCAGGAAACGCAACAACGCCAGATGCCCGGGACTGTAGCCCTCAAGGCCAATGTGAATGCCCACCGGCGAATAGGCCCAGCACAGAATCACCGCAGCGGTAGCCAGCAACAGCTTGAATCCTAGTGAATGTTTCACGGCACAGGCGCCCAGACAGAGAGAGGAAACCCAGTCTCTCGCCCTCCACAACTCACCACAACTAACCGATACTGAGGCCATTCATCACTGAAAATGAGCAATGGAGCCGAGCAATGGAGCTGAGCCAACTGAAAATGGTGAACGCCGTGGCCCGCACCGGCAGCATCGCCCGCGCCGCCGAACAACTGCATTGCGTGCCCTCCAACATCACCAACCGCCTCAAGCAGCTGGAGTGCGAACTCGGCACCCCGCTGTTCACCCGGGTCGGGCGCGGCCTGAAGATCAGCGCTGCTGGAGAAATATTCCTCGGCTACAGCGAACGCATTCTGGCGCTGGTCGATGAGGCCAAGCGTGCGCTGGACGACCAGGCGGAACCCAGCGGCCTGCTGCGCCTGGGCGCCATCGAGTCCTGCGCGGGCGGGCGCCTGCCACCGCTGCTGGCGCAATATCATCGACGCTACCCCAAAGTGAGCGTGGAACTGGTGACCGGCACCTGGTCGCAGCTCTTTACGCAGCTGCAACAGCAGCGCATCGACGGCGCCTTGGTGGCCGTCGACACCTTGCCACCCAGGCTCAAGCAAACGGTGCTCTACCGCGAGCCCCTGGTGCTGATCTCCAGCGCCGGCAGCGCTCCGATCCACAGCGCCAGCGATCTGCAGGGGCAGCACCTGTTCATGTGGCCGCAGGGCTGCCCCTATCGCCGCGCCCTGGAAAACTGGCTGGCCAGGCACGGCCTGAACCTGCCGATTACCGGGTACGCCAGTTGGGGCACGATCATCGGCTGTGTCAGTGTCGGGGCCGGCGTGTCGCTGATTCCGGAAGGCGTGCTGGAACGCTATGTACAGTCGGCGACCCTGAACATCCAACGTTTCAGTGACCTGCTCCCCGTGGACAACCGCTTCGTCTGGCATCAGGACGTACAGCGACACAATGCGCGGGATGCGTTTGCCCGACTGCTGCAGGAGCATCTGGGGGCATGACGGCCGCCTCGTCCAGCCAGCGAGCGTTTCGGCACAATTCACGAGCGCCACGGCACAGTACCCGGCTCCGTCCGCCCATAGACTGGCCTCTCATCCCCTCCCGCCGGACGAGCCCACCATGAACAACCGATTTCTTCTTGGCGCACTTTCCCTAGGCCTGAGCCTTGGCGCCCACGCCGCCGAGTTCAGCGTCAGCAGTGACGACATCCGCGATGGCCAGCCTTTGAGTCAGCGGGAAGTCTTCCGCGGCTTCGGCTGCGAAGGCGACAACACCTCTCCTCAACTGTCCTGGAAAAATGCCCCGCCGGGCACCCGCAGCTTCGCCGTCACCGTCTACGATCCGGACGCCCCCACCGGCAGCGGCTGGTGGCACTGGACCCTGTTCAACCTCCCCAGCACCACCCAGGGCCTGCCCAGGGGCGCCGGCAGCCCCAGTGGCGAACAGCTGCCACCGGGAGCCGCGCAGGGACGCACCGATTACGGCCAACCCGGCTTTGGCGGTGCTTGCCCGCCCACGGGCGACAAACCTCATCGCTACCAGTTCACCGTCTGGGCACTGAAGGTGGATAAACTGCCCCTCGACGCCCAGGCCAGCGGAGCGATGGTGGGCTACATGCTCAACGCCAACGCCCTGGCCAAGACCACACTGACCGCTACCTACGGACGCTGACGATGAACGCACCGGCTGGCCTGCAGCACCACCAAAGCCGTATCGACGCCTGCGTCATCCGTGCCAGGCAGGCCCACGCCTTGCAACGAGTACCGATTTTCGTCAGCGCCCTGTGCCGGGTGCGTCAGGGCGAAAAACGCATGGCCTGGGACGATCGCGAAATGCGCGTGGGCGGCCAGCACCTGATCCTGCTGCCGGCCGGGCGCGAAGTGGGCATCAGCAACGCTCCAGGGGCGCAAGGCCACTACATCGCCGATGTCGTGACCTTCCCCGCCCCGGCCTTGCGCGCGTTCAGCCTGCGCTATCAGCCGCAGATCGTCGCCCGCCCCGGACGCAGCGGCGCAGACCTGTGCATCCCCCTGGAGCGACACACGGCCCTGGCCTGGGACCACCTCCTGCAATGCATCGCCAGCGATGCGCCGGATGCCCTGCGCAACCACTACGGCGAGGCGGTGCTGCTGGCCCTGGCCCTTGGCGGCTGGGCCGGCCCTTTGTTGCTGGACCGTCACGACCCGCTGTGCGAACGGGTGCAGCAGATCCTCATGAGCAATCCGGCGCGGGACTGGACCGTCGCCTGCGTCGCCGAGCGCCTGAACCTCGGGGCTTCGACATTGCGCCGCCAGCTGGCGAACGAGAACGACAGCTTCAGCAACATCCTTGAAAACGTCAGGCTGGGCATGGCCCTGCACTGGCTGCAAACCACACCACGCCCGATCGGCGAAATCGCCGCCGCCAGCGGCTACGCCTCGGCCTCACGCTTTGCCGTGCGCTTTCGCAAGCACTACGGGCTCTCGCCCCGAGAGTTGCGCGCCGCGATCTAGCCCTGGCGCGCCATCACGGCATCGATGAAGGGAGCCTTCTGCGCCAGATACTCACCAATCCCCCCGCGATTCTCGGCTTCAAGCGCCAGCTTCAGATCCTGGTATTGCTGGCGCAGATCGCTGTCTTGCCGCATCAGATCGCGAAAAACCAGCATGCGCCCGATCTGCTCATGACCACAGATGCAGACATGCACTTTATGGGTGCGCACGCCCTCGACATCCCGGCGGTAAAAGTGATGCCCAGGGGACAGATTGCTACCCCGGACATAGCCCAGGGTCGCCATGAAGGCATTGCGCGCCGCCTCATCCCGGTGCTCCATGACCACCAGCAAAAGATCGATTTCCGGCTTGGCCGCCAACCCCGGAACAGCGGTGCTGCCCACATGATGAACATCCATCAGCTCGGCGCCGAAACCCTGGACGATGCGCGCTCGCTCGGCACCGAAGGCCGCAGGCCAGCGATTCTCGTATGCACAGATTTTACTGGTCAGCGCCATCGGCACTCCGTCCCTGGTGAAAAAGCGCGAGAGCTTACCCGCAATAGGCATTGGCGTACCACAGCTACGCAGCCGAACTATTCATGAGGAACGCGAGACGCAAGACGATTCGGCCGCTTTAGACCGGCTTTGCGAGACAACAACAGATAGAAGGAGGGGGAAATCGACACGGCTGCCTCACTCCTTGTACCACCAGCGGGTAAAGGGTGAAAAACCGTTAAAAATCAATCGCTTGAAAGATTGGAGGCAACCCCACCAGCCACACCCCGGCACACAATGTTCCCGCTGTGGCTGCTGCCTTCCGGCTCTGACCAGGTTCACGGGTAATCGTTGCGGGGGGACCGATGGGGTCACCATAACGACACTCGCCTGTCGGCGAGCCGCGCCATTGTACCTATCTGAGTCGAACTTACAACCGCTCGTTGCAGATTAAAAAATCCGATGAGCTTCAAGCACTTGGATGTGCTCCGGGGTGCAAGCCCGACCCAGCCGCCCGCTACCGCTGAAGCCAGCATGTTCCGCAGGATCAGGTAAATCAGCTCATTGCCTTCGCGAGCAAGCTCGCTCCTACAGCGTGGAGGGATCATCCGTCCAGGGACAGCACTTCTTCGGCGCGACCACCTTGCTGCTGGATCACCAGATGGATGAAGTGCAATTTGCCGATCACCGCCGATGGCAGGATGAAGGGATAGAAATCCGCCTGCCCCATGCTGCGGGACAGTTCGTTGAGCATGCCCGCCAGTTCGATCCAGGCATTGACGAAGGCCAGGAACGCCGGACCGCTGGGATGCTGCGGGTCATAAAGACTGCTCAGGGGAAACGGCTGGTAATCGAGATCGACGTCTCGGGCACTCATGCCAAAACCCAGGGCCGTATCCACCGCGTCCATCATGTGCAGGTAATGAGCCCAGGTTTCCGCCCAGTCTTCCCAGGGATGCATGGTGGCGTAGGCGCTGATGTGGCTTTGTTGCCAATCGCTCGGTGGGCCTTGCTGATAGTGACGTTCCAGGGCTTGGGCATAACTGCCGCGCTCGTCGCCGAACAGGCGGCGAAACGGCTGTAGCCAGGGGCTGTCGGCAATCAGCCGATCCCAATAGTAGTGCCCCACTTCATGACGAAAGTGCCCAAGCAGGGTGCGATAGGGCTCGCGCATCTGCGTGCGCACCTGCTCGCGATGGGCATCGTCGGCCTCCTTGATATCCAGGGTGATCAGGCCACCGGCGTGCCCGGTCATGGGCGCCCTGCCCTCAAGATCGACACCGATAAAATCGAAGGCCAGACCCCGCTCTTCATCGTCACTCTTGGGAATCAGTTGCAGCCCCAGGGCAAGCAGCTGCGCCACCAAGCGGCGCTTGGCAACTTCCACCTTGCGCCAGCGCTCGGGGTTCTCAGGGACGGACAAGTCGGGAATGGTGCGGTTCAGGCGACAAGCTATACACAGACTGCCGGTCAGGTGCGCGGGCAGCAGCCAGTTACAGGCCGCCGCCGTATCCAGATTGGCGCAGCGCTTGAAAGCGCCGGCCTCGGGACTGGCATCGAGCACCCAGGTTTGCCCGACAGGCCCCGGCCGCAGGGAAGACAAGAGGCCCAATTGCGGCGCATAACCGAGCACGGCCGCGCAGGCCAGGCATTGGCTGTTGCGAAAGAACAGCGACTGCCCGCAGCGACAGGCCCAGAGCTTGCCACTGCGTGAACGATCACCGACAAAGGGCGCGGCGATGCGGGAACTGAGCTGATCGAAGAAACGGTACATGGCGCATCCTCCGTGGGGCCTGCCAGGACTAGATCATCCTGACTGCCCTATCGTTCCCTCGGCCTGGCAGGCGCCAACCGACCGATTTGCCATTGCGGGCAAGTCGGCGGCCACGGATCAGGCCGGAATGGGAACGCCGTGCTCGCTGAGAAAGGCCACAAAGGCAGCCTCGTCCAGAACCTTGAGCCCCAGCTCATTGGCCTTGGCCAGCTTGGAGCCGGCGCCGGGTCCTGCTACCACGCAGTGGGTTTTCGCCGAAACCGATCCCGCCACCTTGGCCCCCAGGCTTTCCAGCTTTTCCTTGGCCACATCGCGGCTCATCAGTTCAAGCGAGCCGGTCAGCACCCAGGTCTTGCCAGCCAAGGGCAGGCCTTCGACCACCTTCTTCTCACTCAGCCAGTGCATGCCAAACGCCGTGAGCTGGTCTTCGATGGCCCGGGCCAACTGGGCATTGGCCGGGTTGTCGAAGAACTCGCGCACTGCCTTGGCCTGTTTCTCCGGCAGGGCCTGGCGCATGTCCAGCCAGTCCGCATCGATCACGCCTTGCAGGGAGCCGAACTTGTCCGCCAGCTTCTGCGCCGCCCCTGGGCCCACCGAGGGGATATTGAGCTTGTCGAGCATGCCGCCCAGGGTGGTACTGGCGGCGAACTCGGCCCCGAGTTCACCCTGATCCTGTAGTTGCAGGCCGCATTGGTCCGCGGCCAGCAAGGCACCGATCACCTGGCGGTTATGGCTGTCCTGGAAAAAGCTGTGGATCTCGTGAGCCACCTCCAGCCCCACATCCGGCAGGTAGGTCAGAACCTGCGGCAAGGCCTGCTGGACACGCTCCAGAGTGCCCAGGGAGCGCGCCAGGACCTTGGCCGTTTCCTCGCCGACATCGGGAATGCCCAGGGCATAGATGAAGCGTGCCAGGGCCGGACGCTTGCTGTCCTCGATGGCCTTGAGCAGCTTGTTGCTGGAGACTTCGGCGAAGCCTTCCAGGTCGATGATCTGTTCGTACTTGAGCTGGTAGAGAT
Source organism: Pseudomonas sp. TKO26 (assembly GCF_003225665.1). Classification (NCBI taxonomy): domain Bacteria; kingdom Pseudomonadati; phylum Pseudomonadota; class Gammaproteobacteria; order Pseudomonadales; family Pseudomonadaceae; genus Pseudomonas; species Pseudomonas sp. TKO26. Next base: position 150,120 of record NZ_QKLN01000005.1, on the reverse strand, counting down.
CCGCGGGCGAAGCAATGAGCTGTTCGTCCACCAGTTGCTCGATGGTCTTGTCCCCCAGGCCTTCGATGTCCATGGCGCGACGGGAGACAAAGTGAATGATCGCCTGCTTGAGCTGGGCACCGCAGGCCAGGCGACCGACACAGCGATACACCGCGCCCTCGCTGACGGTTTCCCGCCCCTTGCTGCGCTTGACCAATTGGGTGCGCTCGACATGTGAACCGCAGACCGGGCAGCTTTCGGGAATCTGCACTGGCCGGGCGTCCTGCGGACGGCGCTCGACGACCACCTGCACCACTTGCGGAATCACATCGCCAGCACGACGGATGATCACCGTGTCGCCGATCATCAGCCCCAGCCGCGCCACTTCATCCATGTTGTGCAAGGTGGCGTTGGACACTGTAACGCCCGCCACTTTCACCGGTTTCAGACGGGCTACCGGGGTGACCGCGCCGGTGCGGCCGACCTGGAATTCCACATCCAGCAGCTCAGTCAGTTCTTCCATGGCCGGAAACTTGTGGGCGATGGCCCAACGCGGCTCACGGGCACGGAAGCCCAGCTCACGCTGGGAAGCGATGCTGTTGACCTTGAACACCACACCGTCGATTTCATAGGCCAGTGCGTTCCGGCGTTCGCCGATTTCGCGGTAGTAATCCAGGCACTCGTCGATGCCCTTGGCCAGACGCAACTCGCGACTGATGGGCAGCCCCCACTGCTTGAGCTGCTGCAGATTGCCGATGTGAGTGTCGGCGATGTCGGCGCTGACCTGGCCCAGACCGTAGCAGCAGAATTCCAAGGGCCGGCTGGCGGTGATCTTCGAGTCCAGCTGACGCAGGCTGCCCGCCGCAGCATTGCGCGGGTTGGCGAAGATCTTGCCGCCCGAAGCCAGTTGCGCCTCGTTCAATCGCTCGAAGCCGGCCTTGGACATGAAGACTTCACCCCGCACTTCCAGGGTCGCCGGCCAACCGCTGCCTTGCAGCTTGAGCGGAATGTTGCGCACGGTACGCACGTTGACACTGATGTCTTCGCCCGTGGTGCCGTCGCCACGAGTGGCGCCGCGGACCAGCACGCCGTCCTGGTACAGCAGGCTCACCGCCAGGCCATCGAGCTTGGGCTCGCAGCTGTACTCCACCGCGGCGCCAGCACCGAACAGATCTCCCGCCGGCAGGTCCAGCCCCTCGACGACCCGACGATCGAACTCGCGCATGTCGACTTCTTCGAAGGCGTTGCCCAGGCTGAGCATGGGGATCTCGTGGCGTACCTGGGTGAAGGCCGAGAGCGCCGCACTGCCGACCCGCTGGGTTGGAGAATCGCTGGTGACCAGCTCGGGATGCTCGGCTTCCAGGGCCTTGAGCTCGTGGTACAGGCGATCGTACTCGGCGTCCGGAATGCTCGGCTCGTCCAGTACGTGGTAGCGGTAGTTGTGTTGGTCCAGCTCGGCGCGCAGCTCAAGAATGCGGGTTTCAGCGGCGGTCATGGGGTTCTCTCATAAAGCAAAAGAGCAGCCTAGGCTGCTCGATCTGAAATTGGGGGGCGCGGGTTTCGCTGGCAAGCCAGCTCCTGCGGAGCCGGCTGTGGAAGCTTAGCGCTTTTGGGTCAGGGCGCGACGTTCGAACTCGACGATGCGCTGACGGTAGTGCTCGATGGTCTGGGCAGTCAGAACGCTGCGCTGGTCATCCTTGAGCTCGCCATTGAGTTCCTGAGACAGCTTGCGCGCCGCGGCCACCATCACATCGAACGCCTGTTTCGGGTGACGCGGACCTGGCAGGCCGAGGAAGAAGCTCACTGCCGGGGTGCTGAAGTGGTCGATATCGTCCAGGTCGAACACCCCCGGCTTGACCGCGTTGGCCATCGAGAACAGCACTTCGCCGTTGCCGGCCATGCTTTCGTGACGATGGAAAATATCCATCTCGCCAAAGCGCAGGCCGCTTTCGAGGATGTTCTGCAGCAACGCCGGCCCCTTGAAACCGGCGGCATCGCGGCAGATCACGCTGATCACCAGCACCTCTTCGGCTTGCGGCTGTTCTTTGTCGCTGTGACCGGCCGCCTTGTTGCCTTCGTCTGCCGGGAAATCATCGTCGCGGCTGCTGAAGCTTGGGCCGTTGTCCAGGTCCAGATCCAGATTGAGGTCGCCCTGGTGAGGCTCGCCGCCACGCTTGCCGCGCTTGGAAGACGAACTCTCCCGAGGCTCGCGGGCCGGCATGCTCACCGACGGCAGGTCATGCTCATCCAGTTGCGGCTCTTTATGAGTATCCAGCACCCGGGGCGGCCCCAGGAGTTCGGCACTGCCTTCGTCATCCGGCAGGTTGGACAGACTTCGATCAAGACGGAACTTCAACTTCCCCTTGCCGCCGCGCATACGCCGCCAGCCATCAAAAAGAATACCGGCGATAACAATAATGCCGATGACGATCAGCCACTCGCGCAGACCGATTTCCATGTAATCCCGTGCCTCTATGAAAAATGCTGAAAAATAAGGGGCTTACAATCTGCAAACCGCTTTAAAACGTGGCGCCAACTCTATGTTCTGAATGGCGTTTTGCCCACGCATAGGAAAAATTGACATTAAACTAGCACGACCAAAGGCAACTTTACACCGTCTGTCGCAACGGTTACGGCCAATATGCCGGCTGGCCAGGTTGGCAATAGGGAAAATTCCCCGACTTGCCCCCAACTAGCGCCTCAGTCGCACGGACTCAAGCGTCCACCATCGCCATCGCCTCCTCGACATCCACGGCTACCAGGCGCGAACATCCGGGTTCGTGCATCGTTACGCCCATTAACTGATCAGCCATTTCCATAGCGATCTTGTTGTGGGTGATATAGATGAACTGCACTGTCTGCGACATCTCTTTAACCAATCTTGCATAGCGTCCAACGTTAGCGTCATCCAGCGGGGCGTCAACTTCGTCGAGCATGCAGAACGGCGCCGGATTCAACTTGAAGATGGCAAATACCAGGGCCAATGCAGTCAGCGCCTTTTCACCACCCGAGAGCAAATGAATGGTGCTGTTCTTCTTCCCTGGAGGACGAGCCATGATCGTTACCCCTGTATCGAGTAGATCTTCGCCCGTCAGTTCCAAATAAGCGCTGCCGCCACCGAAAACCTTTGGAAAAAGTGCCTGCAGACCGCCGTTGATCTGATCAAAGGTATCTTTGAAGCGATTACGGGTTTCCTTGTCGATCTTGCGGATCACGTTCTCCAGGGTTTCCAGGGCTTCCACCAGGTCGGCGTCCTGGGCGTCCAGATAACGCTTGCGCTCGGACTGCTGCTGATACTCATCGATAGCCGCGAGGTTGATCGCGCCCAGACGCTGGATTCGCGCGGCAATCCGCTCCAGTTCCTCTTCGGCGGCCTGCTCGCTGGCTTCGGCGGTCAGGGTCGCCAGCACGCCATCCAGGTCGTAGCCATCGGCCAGTAACTGCTCCTGCAAGGTCTTGCGGCGCACGGTCAGGGCTTGCCATTCCATGCGCTGCTGTTCCAGCTGGCCGCGAATCAGCTGCGATTGCTGCTCGGCCTGGTTGCGGCGCTTCTCGGCATCACGCAGTTCGCGGTCGGCATCCTCCAGGGCGATCTGCGCGGTCTTGAGCTCGACATCCACGGTCATGCGCTTTTCCAGCAGCTCCTCGAGCTTCAGGCGCAACTCTTCCAGCGGCGCTTCGCCCTCCTCCAGATTGAGGCTGAGCTGCTCGCGCTTCTCGGTCAGACGCTCGGATTGCAGCTCCAGGCGCTCCAGGGCCTGACGAGTGGAATCGTGCTGGGCCTTGAGGGAGCCCATGCGCACTGCCAGTTGATGAGCGTGATCCTTGTGCTGGCGCGCCTCCTGGCGCACCCGATCAAGGCGCTCGCGCAGGCTGTCACGCTGGGCCAGCAGCAGCTCGCGCTGCTCGGTATCCAGGGCCATGCTGTCCAGGGCTTCCTGCAACTGCAGACGCGCCTCGCCGACCTGTTCGTGCTCCAGCTCACGCTGTTCGCCCAGTTCGACCAATTCTTCATCAAGACGGCTGCGCCGCAGGTTCAGCTGTTCGGCCTTGGCTTTGCCCGCGGACAACTTGGCTTTCAACTCACCCTGCTGGCGGGCTTCGTCCTGCAACAAGCGGCGCAAATGTTCGCGACCGTTCTCCTGCTGACGCTGCTGGGCCCGCAGGTTGAGCAACTGGCTTTCCAGGGTCTCGACGCTGGCTTCGCGCTCATCGCGCTCCAGGGTCAGTTGCTGGATTTCCTGGTCCCGAGCCAATACGCCACTTTCCGCTTCGCTGGCGCGACGCACCCGCAGGAAATGCCGGCCAACCCAGTAGCCATCACGGCTGATCAGGCTCTGCCCGGCACTCAGTTGCCCGCGCAAGGCCAGGGCCTGCTCCAGGCTGTCCACCGGCTTGACCTGAGCCAGCCAGGGCGCCAGATCGACCTGGGATTCAACCTTGTCCAGCAGGCTGCCCGGCATGCGCGAAACATCCCCTTGCAGGCTCAGCAGACGCAGATCGCCCTGTTGAAAACCGGCCAGATCGATGCCGGAAAAATCGTCCACCAACACCGCTTGCAGATCGGCGCCCAGCACGGTTTCCACCGCCAGCTCCCAGCCCGGCTCCACGTGCATGCCATCGGCCAGGCGCGGACGCTCGGCCAGTTGCTGTTCACGCAACCATTGCGCGGTACCGGTGCCCGGGTCGAGCGCCGCTTGCTGCAAGGCCTCCAGGGAAGCCAGCCGGCCATTGAGCCGTTGCAGTTCACCCTGGGCCTGCTGCTGAGCCTGAGTGGCCTGCTGCAATTGCTGACGCAGCTGTTCCAGGCGCTCGACCTGGGACTCTTCGCTGGCCTGCAGGTCTTCCAGGGTCGCTTCGCTGGCGGCCAGTTGTTCGTTGAGTTCAAGAATCGCCGCGTCTTCCGGATCCGCCGAGAGCAGCTCGCGCTCCTCGGCCAGCCGCCGCTGACGCTCGGACAGGCGCTCCATGCTGCCTTCGAGCTGCTGGATGCGCGACTGCTGCACTTCTGCCTGGCGTCGCGGCTCGGCGGAACTCAGGTTGAAGGCGTCCCATTGCTCCTGCCAGCCATGCATGGTGGCTTCGGCTTCTTCCAGGGTCGCGGCAGCCTCCTCGGCCGCGGCGGCGGTGACTTCCTGCTCGGGTTCGAGCATGGCCAGCTCTTCCCCCAGGGTCGCCAGCAAGGTGCGATCGTGACCCAGATGGGACTCGGTCTCCAGGCGCGCGCGCTCGGCCTCCTTGAGGTCGTCCTGCAACTGCCGCAGACGCTGCTGCCCATGCTGGATGCTCTGCTCGACCCGGGCGATATCGCCGCCCACAGAATAGAAGCGCCCCTGCACCAGATTGAAGCGTTCGGACAATTCGTGGTGCCCGTCGCGAAAGCGTTCGATGGCGGCATCGGCGTTGCGCTGCTCGGCCACCAACGCCTCGAAGCTGACCTCCTGACTGCCGATCACCGACTCGCGCTGGCCCACCTGTTCATTCAATGCCTGCCAGCGCAGAGCCGACAATTGCGCCTTGAGCTGACGCTCCTCGGCCTTGTATTCCTGGTACTTCTCGGCAGCCTGGGCCTGGCGATGCAAGCGTTCGAGCTGGCGCTCCAGCTCTTCGCGCAGGTCGGTCAGGCGGGCAAGGTTCTCGTGAGTGCGGCGGATACGGTTTTCCGTTTCGCGCCGGCGCTCCTTGTACTTGGAGATGCCTGCGGCCTCTTCGATGAAGTTGCGCAGGTCCTCGGGCTTGGCCTCGATCAGCTTGGAGATCATGCCCTGCTCGATGATCGAGTAGCTGCGTGGCCCCAGGCCGGTGCCAAGGAAGATATCGGTGATATCCCGACGACGGCACTTGGCGCCGTTGAGGAAGTAACTGTTCTGGCTGTCGCGGGTTACTTTGCGGCGGATGGAGATCTCGGCATAGGCCGCGTACTCCCCCACCAGGGTGCCGTCGGAGTTGTCGAACACCAGTTCGATGCTGGCCTGGCTCACCGGCTTGCGGCTGGTGGAACCGTTGAAGATGACATCGGTCATCGACTCGCCGCGCAGGTTCTTCGCCGAACTCTCGCCCATCACCCAGCGCACGGCGTCGATGATGTTCGACTTGCCGCAACCATTGGGCCCGACCACCGCCGCCATGTTACTGGGGAAGTTCACCGTGGTCGGATCGACGAAGGACTTGAATCCCGCCAGCTTGATGCACTTGAGTCGCACGTTTACGCATCCGCCAACGCAGACACCACCAGATCGCTGCTGCGCTGGGCGTAGGCCGTCAACACCTGGCGGATCTCCTGCAGATCACGAGCCAGTACCGCAGCCAGCAACTGCTCGAACAGCGCCAGGTACTCGCTCATCGAGGCCTTGCGCTGCTCCAGTGCCAGGTAATAGGCCCGGCTCATCGCCGGCTGCAGGTTCTCGACGGTTTCCTGCAGGTACGGATTGTTGGCAAAGGGATAAGCCGCCCGCATCACGCTGAAGCTGTCTTCGACGAAGGCACGGATGTCCTGACGCTCGTAGGCACTCTCCAGACGCTGCTGGATCTGCAGGAACGGCGCCATGTCGCTCTGCTGCACCCAGCCGCTGGCCACGGAATTGCCCAGCAGGATGTACAGCTCGCTCATCAGGGTGCACAGACTGCGGACCTTGTGCTCGGTGAGCTCGGTCACATGGGCGCCACGACGCGGCAGGATGGCGATCAGATGGCGACGCTCGAGAATCAGCAAGGCCTCGCGGACCGAACCACGGCTGACATTGAGGGCCAAGGTGACCTTCTGTTCCTGGATACGCTCCCCAGGCTTGAGATCCCCGCGAATGATACGTTCGGCGAGGTGGTGAGCAATCTGCTCGGCGAGGCTGTCCGGCGCCTTGAACGTCATGGTTTTCCTTCAAAATCTTTAATCGGCACAAGCGGCGAAGTGTAGCGCAATTGCTACATCATCGCGGAGTGCCTCGACAGGGGAATTTGGCATGAAACAAGCAGAAGGATGCCAATCAAGGGGTTTCTCGAATGCCGTTCATACTTGGAATGTTGAGCATGGAAAATTCCTGACCTGAAAGTCAGAAAATCATTGACCGAAAAGTCAGACATGACTAAATTCGGCTCAGTTCGCTTAACAACAATAAAGAGTCTGCGAGGCCTTCCGTGATCCAGTTTTTATTCAACCAGGAACTCCGTAGCGAGCACGCCCTGGACCCGAACCTCACCGTGCTCAACTACCTGCGCGAGCACCTGGGCAAATCCGGCACCAAGGAAGGCTGCGCCAGCGGCGACTGCGGCGCCTGCACCGTGGTCGTGGGCGAGTTGCAGACGGATGCGCAAGGCCGCGAAAGCATTCGCTATCGCAGCCTCAACTCATGCCTGACCTTCGTCTCCGCCCTGCACGGCAAGCAACTGATCAGCGTCGAGGGCCTCAAGCACCAGGGGCAACTGCACAGCGTGCAGCAGGCCATGGTCGACTGCCATGGCTCGCAATGCGGCTTCTGCACCCCAGGCTTCGTCATGTCGCTGTTCGCCCTGCAAAAAAACAGCAGCCAGCCCGACGCCCACCAGGCCCATGAAGCCCTGGCCGGCAACCTGTGCCGCTGCACCGGCTACCGGCCAATCCTCGCTGCCGCCGAGCAGGCCTGCGGCGGCGGGCAGAGCGACCAGTTCGACGCGCGCCAGGCCGAGACCATCAGCCGCCTCAAGGCCATCGCCCCCAAGGACACCGGCGAGCTCAACAGCGGCGACAAACGCTGCCTGGTGCCATTGACCGTGGCCGACCTGGCCGACCTCTACGACGCCTACCCACAAGCCCGGCTGCTGGCCGGCGGCACCGACCTGGCCCTGGAAGTGACCCAGTTCCATCGCACCCTGCCGGTGATGATCTACGTCGGCAACATTGCCGAGATGAAGCGCATCGAACGCTTCGACGATCGCCTGGAAATCGGTGCCGCCACCGCCCTCACCGACTGCTACGACGCCCTGCGCGCCGAATACCCGGACTTCGGCGAATTGCTGCAACGCTTCGCTTCGCTGCAGATCCGCAACCAGGGCACCCTGGGCGGCAACATCGGCAACGCCTCGCCCATCGGCGACTCGCCGCCGCTGCTGATTGCCCTCGGCGCGCAGATCGTTCTGTGCAAGGGCGAAGTGCGGCGCACCCTGGCCCTGGAAGACTATTTCATCGACTACCGGGTCACCGCCCGCCAGGAAAGCGAGTTCATCGAGAAGATCATCGTGCCCCGGGCCAGCGCCGAGCGACTGTTCCGCGCCTACAAGGTGTCCAAGCGCCTGGACGATGATATTTCCGCGGTCTGCGCCGCCTTCAACCTGCGCATCGACAACGGCGTGGTCAGCGATGTGCGCATCGCCTTCGGCGGCATGGCGGCCATTCCCAAGCGCGCCCGAAGCTGTGAAGCCGCACTGCTGGGCGCACCCTGGAACCAGGCCACGGTCGAACGTGCCTGTGCCGCGCTGGCGCAAGACTTCACACCGCTTTCGGACTTTCGCGCGAGCAAGGAATACCGCCTGTTGAGCGCACAGAACCTGCTGCGCAAATACTTCGTCGAACTGCAAACACCGCACATCGAAACCCGGGTGACCGCTTATGTCTAATCATCACAAGGTCGAGCAGACTCAAGCCGAACTGAGCGCCCTGTTTCAACAGGACCTGAGCACCGGCGTTGGCCGCAGCGTCAAGCACGACAGCGCCGACAAGCACGTGTCCGGTGAAGCCGTGTACATCGATGACCGCCTGGAATTCCCCAATCAGTTGCACGTCTACGCGCGGCTGTCGGACCGGGCTCACGCCAAGGTCATCAGCATCGATACCGCCCCCTGCTACGCCTTCGAGGGCGTGCGCATCGCCATTACCCATGAAGACATTCCCGGCCTCAAGGACATCGGCCCGCTGCTGCCCGGCGACCCGCTGCTGGCCATCGATACCGTGCAGTTCGTCGGTCAGCCGGTGCTGGCGGTAGCCGCCCGCGACCTGGAAACCGCGCGCAAGGCGGCCATGGCCGCGATCATCGAATATGAAGACCTGGAGCCGGTACTGGATGTGGTCGAAGCGCTGCGCAAGCGCCACTTCGTGCTGGACAGCCACACCCATCAACGCGGCGACTCGGCCGGCGCCCTGGCCAGCGCCGAACACCGTATCCAGGGCACCCTGCATATCGGCGGCCAGGAACACTTCTACCTGGAAACCCAGATTTCCTCGGTGATGCCCACCGAAGACGGCGGCATGATCGTCTACTGCTCGACCCAGAACCCCACCGAAGTACAGAAGCTGGTGGCGGAAGTGCTCGACGTGTCGATGAACAAGATCGTGGTCGACATGCGGCGCATGGGCGGCGGTTTTGGCGGCAAGGAAACCCAGGCCGCCAGCCCTGCCTGCCTGTGCGCAGTGATCGCCCGCCTCACCGGCCAGCCCACCAAGATGCGCCTGCCGCGGGTCGAAGACATGCTGATGACCGGCAAGCGCCATCCCTTCTACATCGAATACGACGTGGGTTTTGACAGCAACGGACGCCTGCACGGCATCCAGCTGGAACTGGCCGGCAACTGCGGCTGCTCGCCGGACCTCTCGGCGTCCATTGTCGACCGGGCGATGTTTCACGCCGACAACGCCTACTACCTGGGCGACGCCACCATCAACGGCCATCGCTGCAAGACCAACACCGCGTCGAACACCGCCTACCGCGGCTTCGGCGGCCCGCAAGGCATGGTCGCCATCGAAGAGGTGATGGACGCCATTGCCCGCCACCTGCACCTGGACCCGCTGGCAGTGCGCAAGGCCAACTACTACGGCAAGACCGAGCGCAACGTCACCCACTACTACCAGACCGTCGAGCACAACATGCTCGAGGAAATGACCGCCGAACTGGAAGCCAGCAGCCAGTACGCTGAACGCCGCGAAGCCATCCGCCTGTACAACGCCAACAGCCCGATCCTGAAAAAGGGCCTGGCGCTGACCCCGGTGAAATTCGGCATCTCCTTCACCGCCAGCTTCCTCAATCAGGCCGGCGCGCTGATCCACGTCTACACCGACGGCAGCATCCACCTGAACCACGGCGGCACGGAAATGGGCCAGGGCCTGAACACCAAGGTGGCGCAAGTGGTGGCCGAGGTGTTTCAAGTGGACATCGGGCGGGTACAGATCACCGCCACCAACACCGACAAGGTGCCCAACACCTCGCCCACCGCCGCTTCCAGCGGCGCCGACCTCAACGGCAAGGCCGCGCAGAATGCCGCGCAGACCATCAAGAGCCGCCTGGTGGAATTCGCCGCGCGCAAGTATCAGGTCAGCGAGGAAGACGTGGAGTTCCACAACGGCCACGTGCGGGTCCGCGAGCATATCCTGACCTTCGAGGAACTGATCCAGCAGGCCTATTTCGCCCAGGTGTCGCTGTCCAGCACCGGCTTCTACAAGACTCCGAAGATCTACTACGATCGCGCCCAGGCCCGGGGCCGGCCGTTCTACTACTACGCCTTCGGCGCGGCCTGTGCCGAAGTGATAGTCGACACCCTGACCGGCGAGTACAAGATGCTGCGCACCGACATCCTGCATGACGTCGGCGCCTCGCTGAACCCGGCCATCGACATCGGCCAGGTGGAAGGCGGCTACATCCAGGGCATGGGCTGGCTGACCACCGAGGAGTTGGTGTGGAACGCCAAGGGCAAGCTGATGACCTGCGGCCCGGCCAGCTACAAGATCCCGGCGGTGGCGGACATGCCAGCGGACCTGCGGGTCAAGCTGGTGGAAAATCGCAAGAACCCGGAAGACACGGTGTTCCACTCCAAGGCCGTGGGCGAACCGCCGTTCATGCTCGGCATCGCCGCCTGGTGCGCGATCAAGGACGCGGTGGCCAGCCTCGGCGACTACCGTCACCAGCCCCAGATCGACGCGCCGGCGACTCCGGAACGGGTGTTGTGGGGCTGCGAGCAGATGCGCCGCTTGCAGGCAACCAGCGCCGCGGAGCAACCAGCCGAACTGGCACCGCTGTAATGGCCTTCGCGGGCAAGCCTGCTCCTGCAACAGCCTTGGGGGCGGGCTTGCCCGCGAAGACCCGGACAGACACCAAGATGTCGAGGTGAACATGTACAACTGGATCAGCGCCCTCGCCGACCTGCAGACCCAGGGAGAACCCTGCGTGCTGGTGACCATCATCGAAGAGCTCGGTTCGACGCCGCGCAATGCCGGCTCGAAGATGGTCGTCAGCGCCACCCGGGCCTTCGACACCATCGGCGGCGGCCACCTGGAATACAAAGCCATGCAGATCGCCCGGGAGATGCTCGCCGCCGGCAAGCAGGCCACTCACCTGGAGCGCTTCAGCCTCGGCGCCAGCCTCGGCCAATGCTGCGGCGGCGCCACGGTGCTGCTTTTCGAACCCATGGGCCAGGTACAGGCGCAGATCGCCGTGTTCGGCGCCGGACACGTCGGCCGCGCCCTGGTGCCGCTACTGGCCAGCCTGCCCTGCCGGGTGCGCTGGATCGATTCCCGGGAACAGGAGTTCCCGGAACAGATGCCACCGGGCGTGCACAAGATCGTCAGCGAAGAGCCGGTGGAAGAAATCGACAACCTGCCTCCGGGCAGCTACTGCATCGTCATGACCCATAATCACCAACTGGACCTGGAGCTGACCGCCGCCCTGCTCAAGCGCAACGACTTTGCCTATTTCGGCCTGATCGGCTCGAAGACCAAACGCGTCAAGTTCGAGCATCGCCTGCGCGACCGCGGTTTTGACGCCGCCACCCTGCAGCGCATGCGTTGCCCGATGGGCCTGGGTGAGGTCAAAGGCAAGTTGCCCGTGGAAATCGCCATCTCCATCGCCGGTGAGATCATCGCCACCTATAACGCTCATTTCGGCCAGCCCAGCGCCAGCGCCGAACCCATTGCCAAACTGCTGCCGGCTTCGCGCCGCAGCCAGGCCTCGAACTGAAACGCCACACACCGAGAATCCCCATGCCTTTAACGCGCAAAGCCTACCGAGCCGCCATCCTGCACAGCATCGCCGACCCGGCCGAAGTCGGCATCGAAGCCTCCTACGAGTATTTCGAAGACGGCCTGCTGGTGGTCGAGGACGGCCGGATCAGTGCCCTCGGCCACGCCAGCGAACTGCTGGCCACGTTGCCCGCCCAGGTGCAGGTCGAGCACTACCCGGATGCCCTGATCACTCCCGGCTTCATCGACACCCACATCCACCTGCCCCAGACCGGCATGGTCGGTGCCTACGGCGAGCAATTGCTGGACTGGCTGAACACCTACACCTTCCCCTGCGAAAGCCAGTTCGCCGACCAGGCCCACGCCGATGAAGTGGCGGACATTTTCATCAAGGAGCTGCTGCGCAACGGCACCACCACCGCCCTGGTGTTTGGCAGCGTGCACCCGCAGTCGGTCAACGCGTTTTTCGAAGCCGCCGAGAAACTCGACCTGCGGATGATCGCCGGCAAGGTGATGATGGACCGCAACGCCCCGGACTACCTGACCGACACCGCCGAATCCAGCTATCAGGAAAGCAAGGCACTGATCGAGCGCTGGCACGGCAAGGGCCGCCTGCACTACGCCGTCACTCCGCGCTTCGCGCCGACCAGTACCCCGGAGCAACTGACCCTGGCCGGCCGGTTGCTGACCGAGTACCCCGACCTCTACATGCAGACCCACATCAGTGAAAACCTGCAGGAAATCGAATGGGTCAAGGCACTGTTCCCGGAGCGCAAGGGCTACCTCGACGTCTACGACCACTACCAGTTGCTGGGTGAGCGCTCGGTGTTCGCCCACGGCGTGCACCTGTGCGACGAGGAATGCGCGCGCCTGGCGCAGACCGGCTCGGCCGTGGCCTTCTGCCCGACCTCGAACTTCTTCCTCGGCAGTGGCCTGTTCAACCTGCCGATGGCGGAAAAGCACAAGCTCAACGTCGGCCTGGGCACCGACGTCGGTGGCGGCACCAGCTTCTCGCTGCTGCAGACCCTCAACGAAGCCTACAAGGTCATGCAACTGCAAGGCGCCCGCCTGAGCCCGTTCAAATCGCTGTACCTGGCAACCCTGGGCGGCGCTCGGGCGCTGCGCCTGGAGGACAGGATCGGCACCCTGCACCCTGGCACCGACGCCGACTTCGTGGTCCTCGATTACCACGCCACGCCGCTGCTCAGCTACCGCCTGAAGCAGGCCAACAACATCGCCGAAACCCTGTTCGTGCTGATGACCCTGGGGGATGACCGCACGGTGCTGCAGACCTACGCCGCCGGTCGGCAAGTCCACCAACGCTGAGCCCGTGCACAAAAAATCCCCCGCTCGCCAATCCGCGAACGGGGGATTTTTCATGCCTGGCCGAACCGCGATGCAGCGTCGGCTAGAAGGTCACTTCCATGTTCAGGGTCGGCGCGCTGGTGCGCGTCCCCCGTCCGCCGTCTACCCCGAACTTGTTATGCCAGTACTCGTAACCGACGCCCAGATAGAGGTTGGGCTTGACGCTCTTGCCCGGCAGCACGGCGACCATCAGCGAACTGCGCAGCAGGGTTTCCGGAGCGGTATCGCGGTAGTTGTAGTCGTGGCCTTTTTCCCCGGTGTAGTTGATGAAACCCTGGAACTTGGCCGCGTGGCTGCCGACTTCGAAGGGGCGCATCCAGGCCAGGTTCAGCAGGTAGGTGTCATCGAAGGTGTGGTCCGGATCCTTGGCACCGGGGATCCCCGAATGGTTGTTTTCCTTGTAGTACAGCAAGCTCAGGTCAAGCACGCCGACGGTGTTGAACTTGAGGGTCGGACCGAAGACCAGGGCGCGCTTCTTCGCCGATCCCAGGTTGTTGTTGCGGCTGGCGTCAAAGCCCAGGGTCAGCGCGTAGTCCTTGATCAGGCCGGTGCCCAGGGGTGTATCCAGGACCCGGGAGGCAAAGAGCTGGTGACGGTAGACACCGTAGACTTCGCTGCTGCCCTTGTTGGTGCCCTTGCGCGGATCGTCGCTATCGGAAAGCAGCACGTCCAGGTGCAGGTAGTTGCTGCCGTATTGGTAACCGCTGGCGTGGGTGAAGCTGTAGATACGCTTGCTGATGTAGTGCGGGTTGTTCGGGTTGGTGAACTCCTTGCCGTACCGAAAGCCGACGCTGTTGTTCATCCACTCCAGGGCGGCCGCTTCCCCTGCTCCAATCAACGTCATCAGCAGGGTTGCGCCTTGTAATGCCTTTTTCATTTTTATTATGTCCTGTGGCGGTGTGGCGTTAGGCAGCTTCGCTGGCTGCCGACCGCACGCAGTATCGACACAAGCGCCACGGGGCCCAAAGAACAGAATATCGACCAGGGCGCTGCCAAAACGGCAACAGCACCTGTAACCATGGACTCAGAGCACCGGCTGGCCAAAGGCCCGCTCGGCCCGTTCGCGAATGGCGATCTCTTCGCTGAGCAGATGAGCCAACGCCTCCACCGCGCTGGGCAGTTCGCGCCCGCTGCGGGCGTAGAGTCCCAGGTCGCTGTAGATCCCGCCCTGATCGCTCAGGGGGATGTGCACCAGTTCGCCCTTGCCCAGGTCGGCCTCGACCCCGACCCGGGTCTGGAACGCCACGCCCATGTTGTGCCGGGCCATCTGCCGCGCCAGCTCCATGGAGTTGCTCTGCAACGGCGGCTTGTCCAGCAGCCCCAGGCGCTTGTGCAGCGGCGCCAGCAGGTGATGGATCGACAGCTCGCTCTTGGCCAGGATCAGCCCGTGCTCGGCACAGGTGGCGAAGTTGACGCTGCCCCGCTCGGCCAGGGGATGGTCGGGACTGACCAAGGCCCCGAGGCGAAAATGCCCGACACTCAACTGGCGAATCTCCGGTGCGCGGGGCAAGGCAAAGGCCAGGCCCAGGTCGGCACGACTGTTGATCAAGGCCAGGGGTATCGATTGCGACCCCTGCACCGTGACGCCGATGGTCACCTGCGGATAGTGCTCGCGCATGCGCTTGAGCACCGAGGGCAGCAGGTCCACGGTGGCGCCCTCCACGGTGGCGATCTCGACGTGCCCGCTGCGCAAGCCACGCAGGGCATCGAACTCCAGGCGCACTCGCTCCAGATCCTGCAACACCAGATTGACGTGGCGACTGAGGATCTCTCCGGCCAGGGTCAGGCGCAGGCCACCGGGCAACCGCTCGAACAGCGGCGCCCCGATTTCATCCTCGATCTTCAGAATCTGCCGGTTCACCGCCGAAGACGCGACATTCAGGCGCCGGGCCGCCTCGCGAATCGAATGGCAGCGCCGCACCATGTCGAAGTAATGGATGGCGGAGGAATGAATACGTAGCGTTCTGCCACTCATGCCGCAGGCTCCTTGCGCAGGACCAGAGGCGCACGGGCTCGCCTGCCATGCGCATTGAAGCAGGCACTGTATACAATACTTGTGCAAAGTTAAAACAATCTGCCGAATCCACCGGCAAACCCGAGGCCAAACAAAAATCCCCCGCTGCGCGAGCCGCGCAGCGGGGGATTTTCAGAGCGGATCCAGGCTACAGCTTGGCGCTTGGACGTCCCGGCTTCTTGGTCTGCAGCAGGTGCGAAAACACCGCGTGCAAGTCGTCCGAGGCGCTTTCCTCGTCGAGATTGAGCTTGCTGTCGATGTGATCCATGTGATGCATCATCAGGTTCACCGCCAGCTCGCCATCCCGGGCTTCGATGGCGTCGATCAGTTGCGTGTGCTCATCGTAGGAACAATGGGAGCGGTTGCCGCTTTCATACTGGGCGATGATCAGCGAGGTCTGGGACACCAGGCTGCGCTGGAAGCTGATCAGCGGTGCATTCTTCGCCGCCTCGGCCAGCTTCAGGTGGAACTCCCCGGACAGGCGGATGCCGGCGCCACGATCACCCCGGGAAAAGCTGTCGCGCTCCTCGTTGACCATCTGCCGCAACTCCAGCAGTTGCTCGGCGGTGGCGTGCTGCACCGCCAGCTCGGTGATGGCCCGCTCCACCAGGCGCCGGGCGAGAAACACCTGACGGGCTTCCTCGACACTCGGGCTGGCTACCACCGCGCCACGATTGGGCCGCAGCAGCACCACGCCTTCGTGGGCCAGGCGCGACAGGGCGCGACGGATGATGGTCCGACTGACTCCGAATATTTCTCCCAACGCCTCCTCGCTCAACTTGGTGCCGGGCGCCAGGCGCTGCTCGAGGATGGCCTCAAAGATGTGCGCGTAGACAATATCGTCCTGGGTTCCGCTGCGACCGGCTTTGCCTGCTCGCGGTTGTTTCTTGAGAGGTTGCAACTGTTCGTTCATGGGCACTCGGGTCGGGAGGACTGCGGCGATTTCGGCGTGACTGTAATACGCCACGGTGGGTCGCTGGCAAGTATCGCGTTAAAACAGGGGCACATTGTACACAACCACTGGGGATCATTAATAAAAAGTGTTAAGGATCCCCGCACTCTTTCAGCGACTGTACGGCTATTTGTAGTCACGGCTGTATTGCAATGCAAAGTTGCTTTTAAGTTTAGGCTTGAACCCTGAACCCCTTCACTGGCCCATTGCTCGCGCATGATTCGAGCGATGTTCGCTGGACGTGGGTTTTGTGTCTTTCAAGAACAAGGAATAGCAGTAATGTCCGACGCCACCCCCGCGCAATTACGCCCCCTGGCGGACACTTCGCCCTCAGCCATCGTGGCCGGTTTCATCGCCATGATGACCGGCTACACCAGTTCGCTGGTGCTGATGTTCCAGGCCGGACAAGCCGCCGGCCTGACCAGCGGTCAGATTTCCTCGTGGATCTGGGCCATTTCCATTGGTATGGCGATCTGCAGCATCGGTCTGTCACTGCGATATCGCACCCCGATCACCATTGCCTGGTCGACACCGGGCGCCGCCCTGCTGATCACCAGCCTGTCCGGCGTCACCTACGGCGAAGCCATCGGCGCCTACATCACCTGCGCCGTGCTGGTGACCCTGTGCGGGCTCACCGGCAGCTTCGAGCGCCTGGTGAAAAAGATCCCCGCCTCCCTGGCGGCCGCACTGTTGGCGGGGATCCTGTTCAAGATCGGCAGCGAGATCTTCGTCGCCGCCCAGCATCGCACTGGTCTGGTCCTGGGGATGTTCTTCACCTACCTGGTGGTCAAGCGCCTGTCGCCACGCTACGCGGTACTGGCGGCGCTGCTGATCGGCACGGCCCTGTCGGGCGCCATGGGCTTGCTGGACTTCAGCGGCTTTCATCTGGAAGTGGCGACCCCGGTCTGGACCACGCCGCACTTCTCCCTGGCCGCTACCATCAGCATCGGCATCCCACTGTTCGTAGTGGCCATGACCTCGCAGAACATGCCCGGGATCGCCGTGCTGCGGGCTGACGGCTATCAGGTTCCGGCCTCGCCGCTGATCACCGCCACCGGCCTTGCCTCGCTGCTACTGGCGCCATTCGGCTCCCACGGCATCAACCTGGCGGCCATCAGCGCCGCCATCTGCACCGGGCCCCATGCCCATGAAGATCACGGCAAGCGCTACACCGCGGCAGTGTGGTGCGGGGTTTTCTACGGCATTGCCGGGGTCTTTGGCGCGACCCTGGCCGCGCTGTTCGCGGCCCTGCCCAAGGAGCTGGTGCTGTCCATCGCCGCCCTGGCGCTGTTCGGATCGATCATCAACGGCTTGAGCATTGCCATGAGTGAAGTGAAGGAGCGCGAGGCGGCGCTGATCACCTTCATGGTCACGGCCTCGGGGCTGACGCTGTTTTCCATTGGCTCGGCGTTCTGGGGGATTGTCGCCGGGGTGATCACCTTGATGATTCTGAATTGGCGCAGTGCCTGAAGGGCTTCAGCGGCCAATAGCGCCCACGACAAAACCCGGGGCTGGCCCGTGGCAGAGGCAAGAAACACAAGGGAAAATTCGACAGGCCGCCCAGGCAGGACAGCAACGCATGAGCGGCCCGGACGGGCCGCTCATGCATGACATCACGCGACTGGGTTGATCGCGTTGTCCGGGTACCAGACGTCCAGCAGCGGGCTGACTTCAACGTTGGTCAGCTCGGTGCGTGCCTTGAGCCAGGCTTCAACGGTGGCGCGTTGCTCTTCGCTCACGGAACCACGCTTGCTCAGGCAAACCAGACCGAAGTCGTCGCCGCCTACATAGCCCAGGCCGTTGGCTTCCATCGCTTCTTTGAGGAATGCGTCGAGGAAAGCGTCAATAGCTTCGTCAGCCAGATCTTCTTTGAAATCCAGGTTCAGCTCAAAACCCAGCTCCTGAAATTCATCTACGCAGAGTTTTTTGCGCAGACGGCGGGAACGGTTAGTGGCCATGGAACAATCCTCATAAGTAATAACGGGCGGCACTTTACCAGTTTAGGCGGGCGATTGCCTGACTCTATGAGGACACGGTCGTGCCATTGGTAAAAAAAATACCGCCCCGGCGGCCCGTGGCACGGCACAAGCCGCTATACCTTGGGGCATAATGCCGACACTTTCATGACCACTGAGGGATTTTATCTGCATGCCCTCGCCTTTTTTCCCCTCGACTGCAGGGTTCCATTTCACATGATCAAATCGTTGCGTCCTCTTCTGCTGGCCAGTGTTTTCCTCCCCCTGGCCTTCCCTGCCTCCGCGGCTCCGGTCAATACCACCCTGACACCCAAGGTCCAACAAGCCCTCAAAGCCAGCAAACTCCCGGACAACGCCCTGTCGCTGGTGATGATTCCCCTGAACGGCCCGGGCACCCCGACGATTTTCAACGCCGATGTGTCAGTCAACCCGGCCTCCACCATGAAGCTGGTCACCACCTACGCGGCCCTGGAAATGCTCGGCCCGACCCACCAGTGGAAGACCGAGTTCTACACCGACGGCACCCTCAGTGGCGGCATCCTCAATGGCAACCTGTACCTCAAGGGCGGCGGCGACCCCAAGCTGAACATGGAAAAGCTCTGGCTGCTGATGCGCGACCTGCGGGCCAATGGCGTGCAGCAAGTCACCGGCGACCTGGTGCTGGATCGCAACTACTTCGTGCAACCGCAACTGCCGGAATTCAATGACGACGGCAACGACGAGAACAAACCGTTCCTGGTCAAGCCCGATGCGCTGATGGTCAACCTCAAGGCCCTGCGCTTCGTCGCCCGCAACGATTCCGGGCGGGTGCTGGTGTCGGTGGAGCCGCCGATCGCCAAGATTCGCATCGACAATCAGGTCAAGGCGGTCAACACCAAGCAATGCACCGGTGACGTGCGCTACAACCCGGTGACCCAGGCCGATGGCAGCGTGATCGTCACCGTCGGCGGTCAGTTGGGCGATGGCTGCAGCTCGCAGACCTACCTGTCGCTGCTGGACCACGCCACCTACACCGCCGGCGCGGTGCGGGCGATCTGGAGCGAACTGGGCGGCAGCATCCAGGGCCAGGACCGCCTGGCGGTGGTGCCCAAGGACGCCAAGGTACTGGCCCGGGCCTTTTCTCCGGACCTGGCGGAAATCATCCGCGACATCAACAAGTACAGTAACAACACCATGGCCCAGCAGTTGTTCCTGAGCCTGGGCGCCAAGTACCGCAATGAAGCCGATGGCGATGACGCCAAGGCTGCCCAGCGCGTGGTGCGCCAGTGGCTGGCGAAGAAAGGCATCACCGCGCCGCACCTGGTGATGGAGAACGGCTCCGGCCTGTCCCGCGCCGAGCGGGTCAGCGCCCGGGAAATGGCCGGCCTGCTGCAAGCCGCGTGGAAGAGTCCCTACGCCGCCGAATTCATCAGCTCGATGCCGATTGCCGGCATGGACGGCACCATGCGCAAGCGCCTCAAGCGCACCGCCATGTCCGGTGAAGCCCACATCAAGACCGGCACCCTGAACACCGTCCGCGCCATTGCCGGCTACAGCCGCGATGACAACGGCAACACCTGGGCGGTGGTTGCCATCCTCAACGATCCACGGCCGTTCGGTGCCTCTTCGGTGCTGGATCAGGTACTGCTGGATCTGTATCGCCAACCAAAACTGGCCACCAGCGCTTCGCCGCTGTAACGCCCTGGGCCGACGGCGGCTGCCCCGCGCCGCCGTCGTCGTTCAGGGCAACTCGGCCTGAACCCGGTCGCGACCGGCCTGCTTGGCGGCGTAGACCCCGGAGTCGGCCCGCAACAGCAAGCCATCCGCGCCCTCGCCCTCGCGCCAGCTGGCAACACCGAAACTGGCGGTGACCCTGCCCACCGGCGCGATCGGCGAACTGCGCAAGCCCTGCCACAGTTCCTCGGCCAGGACCAGCGCCTGTCGGGCGTTGGTGTCTGGGCACAGAACCATGAACTCCTCGCCCCCCAGACGGCAGAACACATCGGTGCGTCGCAGCCGCCGGCCGATGCGCTCGCACAGCCCGCGCAGCACCTGATCGCCGACGCCGTGACCGTACTGGTCGTTGATCCGCTTGAAGTGATCGACATCCAGCATGATCACCGCCATTTCGCCCCCGCCGCGCTCCAGGCGCTGCATTTCGTTCTGCAACTGCTCCTGGAAATAGCGCCGGTTGTGAATCCCGGTCAACGAGTCGGTGACCGACAAGGCCCGCAGTTCCTCCTCGACCCGCTTGAGATCGGAGATGTCCGAGATATAGCCGTGCCACAGAACCCCGCCGCCACTCAGGCTTTCCGGGGTCGCCGCCCCGCGCATCCAGCGCAGCCCGCGTTGCGGCAGGCAGACTCGGTATTCCTCGCGCCAGGGACTCAACTGCTGGGCGGAAATCCGGATCGACTCGCGTACCCGCTGCACATCCTCGGGATGGATCCGCTCAAACACCGCTGCGGCATCCTCCTGCAGCACCTGCGGCTCGATCTCGTAGATCTCGCGAATGCCATCGCTGGCGTAGGTAAAGCTGGCATGGCCATCGGCGTCCAGCTTGAACTGGTAGATGCCACCGGGAACATGGGCACTGAGCTTTTTCAACAACCGGTCCCTGGCGGCCAGGGCTTCATGCACCCGCTTACGCTCGGTGATGTCGATGCAGATGGCCAGATGGCCAATCCACAGCCCCTGGTCATCCAGCACCGGGGTCGCCAGCATGTTCACTTGCAGGTGGCTGCCGTCGCGTCGCACCAGGGTCCATTCCCGGGCCTCATGACCACCGACCATGCCCTCTTCCACCAGCATCGCCCGGGACACCTCGATGGGCTTGCCATAGCGCTGACTGAGGCTATGGGCCCACGCTTCCAGCTCCTGAGGCAGGTGCAGGCTTTCCAGGGTCAGGTGGCCCACCGCTTCGCTGCTGCGGTAACGCAGCATCTGCTCGGCGCCAGCATTGAAGGTGCTGATGACCCCACGCAAGTCGGTGGCGATGATCGCCACCTGGGTAGCGGCATTGAGCACGCTGCGCAACTGGCTGTGGGTTCCACGCAGCTCCTGCTCGCGACTGCGCAACTCCCGGGTGCGCTGTTCGACCAGGGCCAGGGCCCGTTGCCGTTGACTCACCAGCACGTAGAGCAAGGCGCTGAGCAGCAGGCTGAGCAAGCTGCCGAGGATCGCCAGACTGGTCAGTGAAGAATGATTGGCATGCAGGAACGCCGCGCTGGGGCGGATTTCCACTTGATAATCCCGGTCTGCCAGACGCAGCAGACGGCTGGCGCCCAGGTGACTGGTGACCGGCAGGTTGTTCGATTCATACAGCACCTCATGCTGGCCCTCGCTGGACAGATCGAGAATCCGCACCGACAGGTTGTCACTGGCCGAGGCCGGCAAGCCGTCCGCCACCAGTTGCCGCAGGCTGATCACCGCCAGCACATAACCATAGGGCCTGGCCTGGGGCGAAGGGTCATCCTGGGCACGCCTGACCGGCGCCGCCAGCAGCACCCCGCGGGCATAGGCCGGATCCACCGCCACCAGATGCATGGGCGGCGAAACTGCCAGGCCATTGAGCACCCGGGCACGCTCCAGCGTGGCCCGACGCAGCGGCTGGGCCAGCAGGTCATACCCCAGGGGCGAGCCCAACGGGCTCTGGGTCTGGCTGTAGAGCACCGGCGCGTAGTCATCCTGATCACCGGCCGGCTCCATCTGCCCCGCCGCATTGAGCTGCACGATGGCGAATCCGGGCTGCCCCTCACGGCGCACCGCCTGCTCGAAATCCGCCCGCTGGGCACGACTGACTAGCGGCGCAAAGGCATAGGCCTGAGTCCGACGCAGCAGAGGCTTGGCGTACCCCTCGAAGTCGTAGCGAGTCACATGATCGGAATTGACGAAGAAACGCCGCAAGCCGTCCAGGCGTTGCTCCTGGTCTTGAAAGCGCTCTTCGATGCGGCTGTAGCGTTCGCTGGCCAGCAACTGAAAGCGCTGGCGCAACTGCTGCTGGTTCAGGTTGTAGGTGGACCAGGCCAAGAGCCCGGTGAGAATGCTGCCCGCGAGCAACACCAGCACCGCCACCAGCCAGGCCGAAACATCTTCACTAATGAAACCCAGGATTTTCGGGCGTACCACATGCAACGGCATAAGTAGAACTCATCACGCCAGCGAGTTTGGGTGTCATCCGGATCAAGTGAGAGTTATAGCCATTAGCCATTAATTTGACCAGCGCTAAACAGCCCCCTATGCCCGAAAAATCGGGCCTTGGGGGACTTATCCGGCCATCAGCGGGCGGTGATTTTCCAGGCCCGGTGAATCTTGCTGTTACGGGCAAAATCCGGGTCGATGGTTTTTGCCGTGATCTCTTCGACCTGATAGCGGGTCGCGAGGTTCTCATCCAGCTGGAACTTGCGGAAGTTGTTGGAGAAATACAGCACACCGCCCGGGGCCAGGCGCGCCATGGCCAGGTCCAGCAACTGCACCTGGTCACGCTGCACGTCGAACACCCCTTCCATGCGCTTGGAATTGGAGAAGGTCGGCGGGTCGATGAAGATCAGGTCGAACTCGTCGCGGCAACTCTCCAGCCAGGCCATCACGTCGCCCTGCTCCAGGCGGTTCTTGTCGGAGAAACCGTTGAGGGAGAAATTGCGTCGCGCCCAGTCCAGATAGGTTTTCGACAGGTCGACACTGGTGGTGCTGCGCGCCCCGCCCTTGGCCGCATGCACGCTGGCCGTGGCGGTGTAGCAGAACAGATTGAGGAAGCGCTTGCCGGCGGCTTCTTGCTGAATGCGCATGCGCATGGGCCGATGATCGAGGAACAGCCCGGTATCCAGGTAGTCGGTCAGGTTCACCAGCAGCTTGACCCCGCCTTCGCGGACTTCGGTGAACTGGCCCTGAGCACTCTGGCGCTCGTACTGCTTGGTGCCGCTCTGACGCTCGCGACGCTTGATCACCACCCGGCTCTTGTCCACGTTCAGCGCCTGGGGAATCGCCGCCAGGGCGTCGAACAGACGAGCCTGGGCCTTCTCCGGGTCCACCGACTTGGGCGCCGCGTACTCCTGCACGTGCACCCAGTCCTGATACAGATCGATGGCCAGGGAGTATTCCGGCATGTCGGCATCGTAGACCCGGTAGCACTCGACGCCTTCGCGCTTGGCCCATTTGCCCAGTTGCTTGAGATTCTTCTGCAGGCGGTTGGCGAACATCTGTCCGCCTTCGCTCAGGCGTGCCTGCTCGACCACCGGGGCCGGAGCCGGCTTGATCGGGTTGCCATTCTTGTTGAACTGGCGCACTGGCGCCTCGTCCGCCGCGGCCTGGGCCTGCTCGCGTTCCACCTGGCGCTGCTCGGCGGTACGCCGCTCGCCGGTGACGAACTGATCCGGCAGGACCTTGATCAGCAGCAGCTTGCACGGCAAGGCACCGTTCCAGAACGAGTACTGCTTGTGGCTGCGGATGCCCATGCGCTTGCCCAGGTCCGGGGCACCGGTGAACACCGCCGCCTCCCAGTTGAGACAGGCCTGACGCAGGCGCTCACCGAGGTTCTGGTAGAGGTACAGCAGGCTGGCTTCATCACCCAGGCGCTCGCCGTAAGGCGGGTTGCAGATCACCAGGCCTTTCTGGTTCTGGTCCGGACGCGGCTCGAAGGTGCCGACTTCGCCCTGATAGATCTTGATCCAATCGCTCAGGCCGGCACGCTCGACGTTGTTGCGCCCCGGCTGGATCAGGCGTGGATCGGCCTCGTAGCCACGGATCCACAGCGGCGGCTTGGCCAGGCCGGCCTGGGCCCGGGCCAGCGCTTCATCATGCAGCTTGCGCCACAGCGCCGGCACATGACCAAGCCAGGCGGTGAAACCCCACTGCTCGCGCTTGAGGTTGGGCGCGATGTCGGCGGCGATCATCGCCGCTTCCACCAGGAAGGTGCCGACACCGCACATCGGGTCGGCCAGGGCGCCGCCCTGGGCGGCAATACGTGGCCAACCGGCACGGATCAGGATCGCCGCCGCCAGGTTTTCCTTGAGTGGCGCAGCGCCTTGCTGCAGACGGTAGCCGCGCTGGTGCAGGCTGTGGCCGGACAGGTCCAGGGAGAGAATGGCTTCGCCACGATCCAGGCGCAGGTGGATGCGCAGGTCCGGGTTGAGCTTGTCCACCGAAGGACGCTCGCCGGTCGGGGTGCGCAGTTTGTCGACGATGGCGTCCTTGACCTTCAAGGCGCCGAAGTGGGTGTTGTCGATCCCCGAACCATGGCCGCTGAATTCCACCGCCAGGGTGCCGTCAGCCAGCATATGGTCCTGCCAGTCGACATCCAGCACGCCGTGATAGAGGTCCTCGGCATCCTTCATCGGGAAGCGCTTGAGCACCAGCAGCACCCGGTTGGCCAGGCGCGACCACAGGCACAGGCGATAGGCCGTCTCCATGTCGGCCATGCCGCGCACGGCAGAAGTGTGCTCACGCGCTTGCTCAAGGCCAAGCCCGACGGCTTCCTCGATCAGCAGGCCTTCAAGGCCTTTGGGGCAGGTGAGGAAGAGTTCGTAACGATCCGACATGGGAGTACCAGAGCCTTTGGCAATAAGTGAACGGGCAACGCATCGCCCGCTCGGTTTTCAATCAAGCGCTTTTCTTCAAGAGCGCTCGTGTGGCACGAATCTGTGCCGTCCCACCCCGGCAGGCAGGCCTTCTTGCTGAGCAAAAGAGCTTTGAGGCCGGGACAGATAAAAAGTCAGGGCAACAAAATGACATAAGTCGACCCTTCGTCGAATAGTAGTTGAGTGCAACCGTTCGACATTCTCACTAAAGCATTAACCTCATCATCTAGTCAGAGGCTGATCACAGCGGGCTTTGCCTGACAAACAGGATACAAAACCACCCTCGGCTTATGGCCTGGACAGCAATATCGTTACGTCCTTATGACAAAACGATCATTCACTTGCTGTGACCTATTGGTTAGAACTCAACACAGGTTGGCGCCGCAATGACGCCAACATCAAGGCTCGCCACGCCGGCAGCGAGCACCAACGGCAGAGACATTCTGCCCGACCTCAGAAGAAGGTCGACGGGACATAAAGCAGTCAACAAGTGAGGGAAACACCCTATGAGAAGACTAAAGCGTGATCCGTTGGAAAGAGCATTTTTACGCGGATATCAGTATGGCGTTAATGGCAAGTCCCGTGAGCTTTGCCCATTTACTCTACCGTCAGTACGCCAAGCCTGGATCAACGGCTGGCGCGAAGGACGCGGCGACAACTGGGACGGTATGACAGGCACTGCGGGCATCCACAGACTCAACGAACTTCGCGCTGTCGGCTGATCAGGGCACATTCCGACACCTACAACTTGAATAGATGACGACTTAACCACGCACGCCCCATCCGGGCGGCGGGCTTCGGCCCAGGGGCTCCTTCGAGGAGCCCTTTTTTATGCCTGCCGTCCTTCCCCTCTCAGCCCATGGCCGCGATCGCGTCCACCGACTCGCGAATCAACGCCGGGCCCTTGTAGATGAAACCCGAATACAGCTGCACCAGGCTCGCGCCCGCGGCGATTTTCTCAGCCGCGTGCTTGCCCTCGGTGATGCCGCCCACGGCAATGATCGGCAAACGGCCGGCCAGTTCGGCGGCCAGCACCTTGACCGTGTGGGTGCTCTTGTCGCGCACCGGCGCGCCGGACAGACCGCCCGCCTCGTCACCGTGCTCCAGGCCTTCGACGCCTTCGCGACTCAGGGTGGTGTTGGTGGCGATCACCGCATCCATGCCGGTTTCCAGCAAGGCACGGGCCACTTCCACGGTTTCCTCGTCGCTCATGTCCGGAGCGATCTTGATCGCCAGCGGCACCCGCTTGCCGTGGATAACCGCCAGTTCCTGCTGGCGCTGGCTCAGGGCCGACAAAAGCTGCTTGAGCGACTCGCCAAATTGCAGGCTGCGCAGGCCCGGCGTGTTGGGTGAGCTGACGTTGACCGTGACATAGCTGGCATGGGCGTAGACCTTGTCCAGGCAGATCAGGTAGTCGTCCACCGCCCGCTCCACCGGAGTATCGAAGTTCTTGCCGATATTGATCCCCAGCACGCCCTTGTATGACGCGGCGGCAACCCGCGCCAGCAGGTTGTCGACCCCCAGGTTGTTGAAGCCCATGCGATTGATGATGGCTTCGGCCTGGGGCAGGCGGAAGATGCGCGGCTTGGGGTTGCCCGGTTGCGGACGCGGAGTGACGGTGCCGATCTCGACAAAACCGAAGCCCAGCTGGGCAAAGCCGTCGATGGCCGCACCGTTCTTGTCCAGGCCAGCGGCCAGACCCACCGGGTTGGCAAACTCCAGGCCCATGACCTTGACCGGCAACTGGGCCGGCGCCTTGCACAGCAGGCCGTTAAGCCCCAAACGCCCGCCCGCACCGATCAGGTCCAGGGACAGATCGTGGGAGGTTTCCGGGGAGAGTTTGAACAGCAGCTGGCGGGCCAGGGTATACATGGGCGGGATGAACTCGGTTGGCGGCGAAATTGGCCGCCGATTATAGCCGCGCCCGGGGCTTGCAGGCGAGGCGCAGAAGCAAATCCCCGGCAATGGCATATGCCTTGCACCCCCTTTGAGCATCAAACCCGAGCCAATGGCGGTCCGGGTTCAAGGACAACGGCGTCGTCACCTGCGCGGGCTAGGCCCGGCCTGCGGGTACGACGCTTTTTTATGCAAGGTGCCCCGTCATGACTGAACGCCCCAACACCCCGCTGGCCTGGGTCAATGGCAGCGATGCCCCGGAAAAGTCCGCCATCGACCTGGGCTTCATGGCCCTCACCGATTGCGCCTCGGTGGTGGTCGCCGCCACCCAGGGCTTTGCCCAGCCCTACGGACTGACCCTGAACCTCAAGCGCCAGAGCTCCTGGGCCAGCCTGCGGGACAAGCTGGTGAGCGGTGAACTGGATGCCGCCCACAGCCTGTACGGCCTGATCTACGCGGTGCACCTGGGCATCGGCGGCACCAGCCCCTGCGACATGGCGGTGCTCATGGGCCTGAACCAGAATGGCCAGAGCATCAACCTGTCCCGCGAACTGCAGGCGCTCAAGGTGACCAGCCCTGAAGCACTCGACCGCCACGTGCACCAAAGCCGGGCGCGCCTGACCTTCGCCCAGACCTTTCCCACCGGCACCCACGCCATGTGGCTGTACTACTGGCTGGCCAGCCAGGGCATTCATCCATTGCTGGACGTCGACAGCGTGGTGGTACCGCCGCCGCAGATGGTCGCCCACCTGCAGGCCGGGCGCATCGACGGTTTCTGCGTCGGTGAACCCTGGAGCGCCAGCGCGGTGCAACAGGACCTGGGCTTCACCCTGGCCACCAGCCAGGCGATCTGGCCCGACCACCCGGAAAAGGTCCTCGGCTGCACCCGCGCCTTCGTCGAGCAATACCCCAACACGGCCCGCGCCCTGGTGATGGCGATCCTCGAAGCCAGCCGCTTCATCGAGCAAAGTCCGGAAAACCGCCGCAGCACCGCCCAGCTGCTGAGCGCCGCCGACTACCTGAATGCCCCGTTGGCCTGCATCGAACCGCGACTGCTGGGGGACTACGCCGACGGCCTGGGCAATCGCTGGCAGGACCCGCACGCCCTGCGCTTTCACCAGCACGGCGCGGTCAACCTGCCCTACCTGTCCGACGGCATGTGGTTCATGACCCAGTTCCGCCGCTGGGGCCTGCTGCGCGAGGACCCGGACTACCTCGGCGTCGCGCGCCAGGTGCAACAACTGCAGCTGTACCGCGAAGCCGCCAGCGCGCTGGGCATCGCCGCCCGGAACCAGGACATGCGCAGTAGCCAACTGATCGACGGCAAGGTCTGGGACGGCTCACAGCCTGCCGCCTATGCCCGCAGCTTCCGCCTGCACGCTCTCAACGACTCACCTTGCCTTGTCGCCCAGCACTGACCGGAGCCCGCCACCATGCTGCGTATCCTGCTGATCAACGACACCGCGAAGAAAGTCGGCCGGCTCAAGGCCGCACTCAGCGAGGCCGGCTTCGAGGTGATCGACGAATCCGGCCTGACCATCGATCTGCCCGGACGCGTCGAAACGCTGCGTCCGGACGTGGTCCTGATCGATACCGAGTCACCCAGCCGCGACGTCATGGAGCAAGTGGTGCTGGTCAGCCGCGACCAGCCCCGGCCCATCGTGATGTTCACCGACGAACACGATCCGGGGGTCATGCGCCAGGCGATCAAGTCCGGGGTCAGTGCCTACATCGTCGAAGGCATCCAGGTCCAGCGCCTGCAACCCATCCTCGACGTGGCCATGGCGCGCTTTGAAAGCGACCAGGCCCTGCGCGCGCAGCTCCAGGCCCGGGACCAGCAACTGGCCGAACGCAAGCGCATCGAACTGGCCAAGGGTCTGCTGATGAAAATGAAGGACTGCGACGAAGAACAGGCCTATACCCTGATGCGCCGCCAGGCCATGAGCAGACAGCAGAAACTGATCCAGGTGGCGGAACAGATCATCGCCATGCAGGAACTCCTCGGCTGAGTCTCCTCCCGTAGGAGCCGGCTTGCCGGCGAATGGGCCGCTGAACCTTGCGCCAGTCTTGAGAGGGCCTTCGCTGGCAAGCCAGCTCCTACAACCTGCTCCTGCGACCGGGGTTGGCGCGGCTCTTGCTACCAGATCCACACCGGTAACCAACGGCGGTTGCCCACCTACGACAAAGACGTCGCGCGCCCTGCTCGCCCACCGCGAGCCGGGCGCCGACGTCTTTGTCGTTCTGGCCCCACTGAACGGGGCCGGTGGCGCGACCGCACGGCGCTCCACCTGCAGGCTCATGACGGCTCCAACGACCCCTATCAGCTGAGGTGCGCGATGAATTCAAGCTTCTGGAAATCCGGCCATACCCCGACCCTGTTTGCAGCCTTCCTGTATTTCGACCTGAGTTTCATGGTCTGGTACCTGCTGGGCCCCCTGGCGGTGCAGATCGCCGCCGATCTGCCCCTGAGCCCCCAGCAACGCGGCCTGATGGTGGCCACGCCCATCCTCGCCGGCGCGCTGCTGCGCTTCATCATGGGCCTGTTGGCCGACCGCCTGTCACCGAAAACCGCCGGCCTGATCGGCCAGGTGATTGTCATCGGCGCCCTGTTCGTGGCCTGGAAACTGGGCATCCACAGCTATGAACAAGCGTTGTTGCTGGGGGTGTTCCTCGGCATGGCCGGGGCCTCCTTCGCGGTGGCCCTGCCCCTGGCCTCGCAATGGTATCCGCCGCAACACCAGGGCAAGGCCATGGGCATCGCCGGGGCCGGCAACTCCGGCACCGTGTTCGCCGCCCTGATCGCCCCGCTGCTGGCGGCGGCTTTCGGCTGGAGCAATGTCTTCGGCTTTGCCCTGATCCCGCTGATCCTGACCCTGGCGCTGTTCGCCTGGCTGGCGCGCAACGCTCCAGAGCGACCTCGCGCCAAGTCCATGGGCGACTACTTCAAGGCCCTGGGCGACCGCGATAGTTGGTGGTTCATGTTCTTCTACAGCGTGACCTTCGGCGGTTTCATCGGCCTGGCCAGCGCCCTGCCCGGCTACTTCAACGACCAGTACGGCCTGAGCCCGGTGACCGCCGGCTACTACACCGCCGCCTGCGTCTTCGGCGGCAGCCTGATGCGCCCCCTGGGCGGTGCCCTGGCCGACCGTTTTGGCGGCATCCGTACCTTGCTGGCGATGTACGGCGTGGCCGTGGTGTGCATCGCCGCCGTCGGCTTCAACCTGCCCAATTCCTACGCCGCCCTGGCCTTGTTCGTCTGCACCATGCTCGGCCTGGGCGCGGGCAATGGCGCGGTGTTCCAGCTGGTGCCGCAGCGCTTTCGCCGGGAAATCGGGGTCATGACCGGGCTGATCGGCATGGCCGGGGGCATCGGCGGCTTCGCCCTGGCCGCGGGCATGGGCGCCATCAAGCAGAGCAGCGGCAGCTATCAGCTGGCCTTGTGGCTGTTCGCCAGCCTCGGGGTCCTGGCCTGGTTCGGCCTGCATGGGGTCAAGCGCCGCTGGAGAACCACCTGGGGCGCCGCCGCCGTCACCGCAGCGCGGGTCTGAGCACGCCATGGGCCTGCAACTGAGCCACGCCGAGGCCAGCGCCAGTGGCCCGCGAGCGGAAAACCAGGACGCCCTGCGCCGGGTCACCCCGGCGCCGGAGCTGGCCGCCAGCAAAGGGCTGCTGTTCGCCATCGCCGATGGCGTCAGCCAATGTGCCGATGGCGGCCTCGCCGCGCGTTCCAGCCTGCAGGCCCTGGCCCTGGACTACTACGCCACCCCGCAGACCTGGGCCGTGGCCGAAGCCCTGGAGCGCCTGCTGAGCGCGCAGAATCGCTGGCTCCAGGCCAATGGCGGCGGCCAGCCGCTGCTCACCACCCTCAGCGCCCTGGTGTTGCGGGGGCAGCACTTCACCCTGGCCCATGTCGGCGACTGCCGGGTCTATCGCTGGCATCAGCAGCAACTGCAACGCATCACCCAGGACCATGTCTGGGAACAACCGGGCATGCGGCATGTGCTCAAGCGCGCCCTGGGCCTGGACCAGCACCTGGTGGTGGACTTTCTCGATGGCGAACTGCGCCAGGGCGAAAGCTTCCTGATGCTCAGCGACGGGGTCTGGGCCACCCTCGGCGACAGCGCCATCGCCGCCATCCTGCGCGACCAACCGGACCTGGACAGCGCGGTCGCGACCCTGGTCAGCGCCGCGCACCTGGCCGGCAGCCAGGACAACGCCAGCGCACTGCTGGTACGGGTCGACGCGCTGGGGGAACCCAGCATCGGCGATGCCCTGCTGCACCTGCGGCAATGGCCCCTGCCACCGCCGCTGAAACCGGGGCAGCTGTTCGAGGGCTGGCAGGTCGAGGCGCTGCTCAGCCAGAGCCAGCAATCGCTGCTATACCGCGTGCGTGACGAACAGCAACAGGCCTGGCTGCTGAAAACCCTGCCGGCGGCCCTGCACAACGACCGGGCGGCCTGCCAGGGTCTGCTGTCCGAAGAGTGGTTGCTGCGCCGCGTGGCCGGGCGGCACTTTCCCCAAGTGCACGGCGGCACGGCGCGCCAGCACCTGTATTACCTGATGCGCGAGTACCCCGGGCGCACCCTGCAACAGCTGTTTCGCCACAACGGCCCCCTGCCCCTGGACCAGTGGCAGTCCCTGGCCGAGCGCCTGCTGCGAGCCGTTGGCCTGCTGCATCGCCGGCAGATCCTGCACCGCGACATCAAGCCGGACAACCTGCTGCTGGGGGACGACGGTGAACTGCGGATACTGGATTTCGGCCTGGCTTACTGCCCGGGCTTGTCGGCGGACCCGGCGCACCTGCTGCCTGGCACCCCGGGCTATATCGCTCCGGAAGCCTTCACCGGCGCCCAGCTGAGCCCGCAACAGGACCTCTATGCGGTGGGCGTGAGCCTGTATTACCTGCTGACCGGGCACTATCCCCATGGCGAGATCGAAGCCTTCCAGCGCCCGCGCTTCGGCGCTGCGGTGCCTCCCGGCCGCTACCGCCCGGACCTGCCGCACTGGCTGGAGCAAAGCCTGGAGCGCGGCGTCTGTGCCGACCCGGCCCAGCGCTATGAAACGGCGGAAGAATGGCTGCTGGCGCTGGAACAGGGTGAGCGCCGCAGCCTGAGCCCCCGCCCGCGGCCCTTGCTGGAGCGGGAGCCGCTGAAGGTCTGGCGCGGCATCGCCCTGCTCGCCCTGCTGCTGAACCTGATGTTGCTGCTGGCCCTGCTGCATCGCTGAAGCCAGCAGATCTCTCAATCTCCCTGGCGCCTTCTGCGCAGCGGTTCGCAGCCTGCGACAACGGCTATGCAACCCTCGGCCTGCAGACCTGTAGCTGCTGTCGAGTCACGGCGAGGCTGCGCAAAGGTCCGCAGGCCCTTGCGGCGATCCCCCAGGCCGTTCAGCGCCCCCAGCAGCGCCCGCAAAGAGCCGAAAGCGGGCACGACGCCTTGATTCGGTGCAACAGCCGGACTCGGCCGGAACAGAAACGCCACCAGGGCCCGATAAAACCGCGCCCCGGACAACCTGGCACAAGCGCTGCATGAGATCAGGCAACAGACATCAAGCCTGGCCTTCAACGAAGAAGGCCGGCTTCCCGAGAGAACGGGATCGGACAAAGGCGTCCTCGTCAGGCCACTGACGGGACGCCTTTTTTGTTTGCGCGCAATTTGTCGAGCCAGGCCGCACTGACCCTGCCTGAGCTCCGGAGAAGCCCATGAAAAAACTCAAACTGGTGATGATCGGCAACGGCATGGCCGGGGTCCGCACCCTGGAAGAGTTGCTCAAGCTGAGCGACGAGCTGTACGACATCACCGTGTTCGGCGCCGAGCCCCACACCAATTACAACCGCATCCTGCTGTCGCCGGTACTGGCTGGCGAACAGACGTTCGAAGACATCGTCCTCAACGACCTGGACTGGTACCTGGAGCACGACATCAAGCTGCTACTCAATCGCAAGGTGGTGGAAATCGACCGGATCAAACGCCGGGTGATCGCCGACGACGGCAGCCAAGCCGAGTACGACCGCCTGCTGATCGCCACCGGCTCCACCCCCTTTATCCTGCCGATCCCCGGCAAGGACCTGCAGGGTGTGATCGGCTACCGCGATATCGCCGACACCCAGGCCATGATCGACGCCGCCAGGACCCACCAGCACGCGGTGGTGATCGGCGGCGGCCTGCTGGGCCTGGAAGCCGCCAACGGCCTCAAGCTACGGGGCATGGACGTGACCGTGGTGCACATTGGCCAGTGGCTGCTGGAGCGACAACTGGACCAGACCAGCGGCCAGTTGCTGCAGAGCGCCCTGGAAAGCCGCGGCCTGAAATTCCGCCTCTGCGAGCAGACCCAGGCGCTGATCGATGCCGGCAACGGCCGGGTCGGTTCGGTGCAGTTCAACAATGGCGAGATCATCCCCGCCGACCTGGTGGTGATGGCTGCCGGCATCCGCCCCAACACCGAGCTGGCGGAACGGGCCGGCCTGCCCTGCAACCGCGGGATCCTGGTCAACGACACCCTGCAAACCTTCGACCCGCGCATCTACGCCCTTGGCGAGTGCGCCAGTCACCGGGGCATCGCCTACGGCCTGGTGGCGCCGCTGTTCGAACAGGCCAAGGTCTGCGCCAATCACCTGGCCCAGCTGGGCTTCGCTCGCTACCAGGGCTCGGTGACCTCGACCAAGTTGAAGGTCACCGGCATCGATCTGTTTTCCGCCGGGGATTTCATGGGCGGCGACGGCACCGAAACCATCACCCTCGCCGACCCCATTGGCGGGGTCTACAAGAAGCTGGTGATCAAGGACGACGTGCTGGTGGGCGCCTGCCTGTACGGCGACACCGCGGACGGCGGTTGGTACTTCCGGCAGATCCGCGAGCAGCAGGCCATCGGCGCCATTCGCGACCGCCTGATGTTCGGCGAGAACGCTCTTGGCGACGTCGGCCACCAGGGCCAGGACAAGGCCATGAGCATGGCCGACAGCGCCGAAGTCTGCGGCTGCAACGGGGTGTGCAAGGGCAGCATCGTCAAGGCCATCCAGGAGCACGGGCTGTTCAGCGTCGACGAGGTCAAGAAACACACCAAGGCCGCCAGCTCCTGCGGCTCCTGCACCGGCCTGGTGGAGCAGATCCTGATCAATACCGTGGGTGGAGCGGCGGACGTCAAGCCGAAAAGCGAAACAGCCATCTGCGCCTGCAGCGACCTGAACCACGGCCAGATCCGCCAGGCGATCCGCGAACAGCACCTGCTGACCGTCGCCGGCACCATGAGCTACCTCAATTGGCGCACTGCCAACGGCTGCGCCACTTGCCGCCCAGCGCTGAACTACTACCTGATTTCCACCTGGCCGGGAGAGGCCCGGGACGATCCGCAATCGCGGCTGATCAACGAGCGGGCCCACGCCAATATCCAGAAGGACGGTAGCTATTCGGTGGTGCCGCGGATGTGGGGCGGGGTGACCAATCCCTCCGAACTGCGGCGCATCGCCGACGTCGCCGACAAGTACCAGGTGCCCATGGTCAAGGTCACCGGTGGCCAGCGCATCGACCTGCTGGGCATTCGCAAGGAGGACTTGCCCGGGGTCTGGAAGGACCTGGACATGCCCTCCGGCCACGCCTACGGCAAGTCCATCCGCACCGTGAAGACCTGCGTCGGCAGCGAGTTCTGCCGCTTCGGCACGCAGAACTCCACGCAGCTGGGCATCGAGCTGGAACACGACCTGTTCAATATGTGGTCGCCGCACAAGGTCAAGCTGGCGGTGTCCGGCTGCCCGCGCAACTGCTCGGAAGCCGGGATCAAGGATGTCGGGATCATCGGCGTCGATTCCGGCTGGGAGATGTACATCGGCGGCAACGGCGGGATCAAGACCGAGGTGGCGCAGTTTTTCGTCAAGCTCAAGACCGCCGAAGAGGTGCGCGAGTACAACGGCGCGTTCCTCCAGCTGTACCGCGAAGAGGCCTTCTACCTCGAACGCACCGTGCACTACCTGCAACGGGTCGGCATGGAGCACGTGAAAAAGGCCGTGCTGGAAGACCCCGAACGGCGCAAGGCGCTGAACCAGCGCTTGCAGTTCGCCCTGTCCTTCGAGCAAGACCCGTGGCAACAGCGCCTGGCCGAGCCGCAGCTGAAAAAAGAGTACGAATCGATCCCCCTGAAACACCTGGAGGTGCCGGCATGAACTGGCTGGATATCTGCGCCCTGGAAGAGATCAACGCCCTGGGTTCGCGCGTCATCAAGGGGCCCCGGGGCGATATCGCGATTTTTCGTACCGGCGACGATCAGGTCTTCGCCCTGGACGATCGCTGTCCGCACAAGGGCGGCCCGCTGTCCCAGGGGCTGATCTACGGCAGGCGCGTGGCCTGCCCCTTGCACAACTGGCAGATCGACCTGGAATCCGGCGAGGCCCAGGCGCCGGACGTCGGTTGTGCCCACCGGCATCAGGCCCGGGTGCTAGCGGGCCGGGTGCAACTGATCTTGCGGGATGCCGGGTGATGCCGCGCCAGAGCACGGCCTCGACCTGTTGCTACTGCGGGGTTGGCTGCGGCGTGCTGATCGAGCATGACGACAAGCAGATCCTCGGGGTCAGTGGCGATCCGGCGCACCCGGCCAACTTCGGCAAGTTGTGCAGCAAGGGCGCCAGCCTGCACCTGACCGGCGACCCCAGTGCCCGCGCCCTGTACCCGGAGCTGCGCCTGGGCAAGGATCTGCCCCGCAGCCGCTGCGACTGGGACAGCGCCCTGGAACACGCCGCCGGGATATTTGCCCAAACCATCGCCGAGCACGGCCCGGACAGCGTGGCGTTCTATATCTCCGGGCAATTGCTGACCGAGGACTACTACGCCTTCAACAAGCTGGCCCGGGCCCTGGTGGGCACCAACAACATCGACAGCAATTCGCGACTGTGCATGTCTTCGGCGGTGGTGGGCTACAAGCGCAGCCTGGGGGCCGATGCGCCGCCCTGCAGCTATGAGGACCTGGAGCTGAGCGATTGCGTGATGATCGTCGGCAGCAACATGGCCTACGCCCATCCGGTGCTGTTCCGGCGCCTGGAACAGGCCAAAAGCCAGCGTCCGCAGATGAAAGTGCTGGTGATCGACCCGCGTCGCACCGATACCTGCGATCTGGCCGACCTGCACCTGGCGATCCTGCCCGGGACCGACGTGGCCCTGTTCCACGGCATCCTCCATTTACTGCTGTGGGAAGACTGGATCGACCGGGACTTCATCCGCGAACACACCGAGGGCCTGGCCGAGTTGAAAGCCCTGGTCCGCGACTACACTCCGCCGATGGTGGCGCAGTTGTGCGGGATCAGCGTCGAGCACTTGCAGCAATGCGCGCAGTGGATCGGCAACGCGGCGAGTTTTCTGTCCCTGTGGTGCATGGGGTTGAATCAGTCCAGCGCCGGTAGCGCAAAAAACAGCGCGCTGATCAATCTGCACCTGGCCACCGGGCAGATCGGCCGCCCCGGCGCCGGCCCCTTCTCGCTCACCGGCCAGCCCAATGCCATGGGCGGGCGCGAAACCGGCAGCCTGAGCAACCTGCTCCCCGGGCACCGGGAGGCCGCCGATCCCGAGCATCGCGCAGAGGTCGCCGCCTACTGGGGCGTGGAGCAGTTGCCCGCCCGCGCCGGATTGAGCGCCATCGAGCTGTTTGAACAGTTGCCCAGCGGCCGGATCAAGGCCCTGTGGATCGCCTGCACCAACCCGGCACAATCGCTGCCGGACCAGAATACGGTGCAAGCGGCGCTACAAGCCTGCCCTTTCGTGGTCCTGCAGGAAGCCTTCGCCACCACGGAAACCGCGGCCTTTGCCGACCTGCTGCTACCCGCCGCCAGTTGGGGGGAGAAAGAAGGCACGGTGACCAACTCGGAACGCCGGGTTTCTCACGTGCGCCAGGCGGTGCCCGCGCCCGGCGAGGCGCGGCCTGACTGGGCCATTACCCTGGACTTCGCCCAGCGCCTGGAGCGCCGCCTGCGTCCCGGCCTGCCGAGCCTGTTTGACTTCACTTGCGCCGCCCAACTGTTCGATGAGTACAAAGGCCTGACGCAGGGCCGCGATTTGGATCTGTCCGGCCTCAGTCACCAGCTGATCGACCGCCTCGGCCCGCAGCAATGGCCCTTCCCCAACGGTGTGACACAGGGCACGCCACGCTTGTATGGCGACGGTGTATTTCCCACTGCCTCTGGCCGTGCACGCTTTATCGCCGATCCCTATGTGGCCGCCAAGGAACAGCGAGACGCGCGTTTCCCTCTGACCCTGATCACCGGTCGGCTGCGTGACCAGTGGCACGGTATGAGCCGCACCGGTACTGCGGCGCAGCTGTTTGGTCACGTCAGCGAGGCGCTGTTGAGCCTGCACCCGGACGAGTTGCGCCGGCAACGCTTGCGCGAGGGCGATCTGGTGAGCCTGAAAAGCCGGCGTGGCAGCGTGATTGTCGCCGTCGCCCGTGATGACGGCGTGCGCCCCGGCCAGGCGTTCCTGCCCATGCACTGGGGCGATCGCTTCCTCAAGGGCGGGGTCAACGCCGTGACTCAATCGGCCTTCGATCCCCTGTCCAAACAGCCGGAGCTCAAGCACAGCGGCGTGCGCCTGGAACCGGTGCAACTGCCCTGGCAGTTGTTCGCCCTGATCGAAGGCGAGGTACAGGCCCACTTCAAGGTTCTGCGTCCGCTGTGCGAAGCCTTTGCCTATGTCAGCTTCAGCCTGAGCGGTCGCGAGCGCCCGGCCCTGGTGATCCGCGCCGCCCACCAGGAAGCGCCGCTGCCGGCATTGCTCAAGCTGATCGACCAGCAGTTGGGGCTGGAAGGTGGGCCGGTCCTGGCCTACGACGATCCGCGCCGGGCCATCGGCAAGCGCGTGCGTATCGAACAAGGACGGATCACCGCGATCCGACTGGCCGGGGAAACCCTGGCCCAGCACTGGTTGCAGCAGTTGTGGCTCGAAGGCCGCGCCGATGAGCAACTGCGCCGCTGGCTGCTGGCGCCGATGAGCGCCCCGCCGCAGGCCAGCGGCCTGGGCGGAACACGGCAACGAACCCTGTGCAACTGCAAGAACGTCAGCTATCGGGCGGTGGGGGCCGGTATCGCTGAAGGGCTGAACCTTGAACAACTGCAACAGCAATTGGGCTGCGGTAGCCAATGTGGCTCCTGCGTGCCGGAGATCAAGCGTCTGCTGGCGGCGGCAGTGCAACCTGCCAGCCTCCCTGTGTGAGGAATGAATATGAGTGCAAAAGTCTGGCTGGTTGGCGCGGGGCCGGGGGATCCGGAGCTGTTGACCCTCAAGGCGGTGCGTGCCCTTGGCGAGGCCGAGGTGGTGCTGATCGATGATCTGGTGAACCACGCCGTGCTGGCGCACTGCCCTGGGGCACGGGTCATTGCAGTCGGCAAACGAGGAGGATGCCGTTCTACGCCCCAAGCCTTCATTCATCGCCTGATGCTGCGCTATGCCCGTCAGGGCCGCTGCGTGGTGCGCCTCAAGGGCGGCGATCCGTGCATCTTTGGTCGCGGCGGCGAAGAAGCCCAGTGGCTGAAGGAACGGGGCATCGAGGTGGAACTGGTCAACGGCATCACGGCTGGGCTGGCCGGCGCCACGCGCTGCGAGATTCCCCTGACCCTGCGCGGCGTCGCCCGGGGGGTGACCCTGGTCACCGCGCACACTCAGGATGACAGCCGCCTGAACTGGCAGGCCTTGGCGCAAAGCGGCACGACCTTGGTGATCTACATGGGCGTGGCGAAGCTGGCGGAGATTGCCGGGCAATTGCGTGAAGGCGGCCTGGCGGCCGATACGCCGGTGGCGATGATTGAAAACGCTTCGCTGCCTGAACAGCGGGAATGTCGCAGCGATCTGGCAGGGATGGAACGGGATGCCCAGCGCTTTGCGCTCAAGAGCCCGGCGATCCTGGTGATTGGTGCCGTGGCGGCCACGGCGTCCGCCCTTGAAGCCTGCGTCGGACAAGCCTGAGTCGAGGCTCTGGCCGGACAAATCGCAGGCAAAGAAAAACCCGGCCTAGGCCGGGTTTTTCCAAGCTACAAGGCTAATTACTTAGCTTGAGCTTCAACCGAGGCTTCTACGCGACGGTTGATAGCGCGACCAGCTTCAGTTGCGTTGTCGGCAACTGGGCGGGACTCACCGTAACCAACGGATTGAACGCGGTTAGCGCCAACGCCGTACTGGTTGACCAGAACTTGTTTAACGGCGTTTGCACGACGCTCAGACAGCTTCTGGTTGTAAGCGTCAGGACCGACGGAGTCAGTGTGACCTTCAACAACGGTGGTGGTCTGTGGGTACTGCTTCATGAAGTCAGCGAGGTTCTTGATGTCAGCGTAGCTGTTAGGCTTAACGACCGACTTGTCGAAGTCGAACTTCACGTCCAGCTCAACACGAACAACTTCAGCAACTGGAGCTTCTGGAGCTGGTTCTGGAGCTGGAGCCGGTACTGGAGCCGGTGCTGGAGCAACTTTGCCGCCGCTGCCACCGAAGTTCACACCCAGGCCGATAGTAGGAGCGTAGTCCCACTTGCCGTTGTCCAGCTTGTAGTCAGCTTCAACGCCGGCACGGGCGAACAGGTTGTCGGTGAAGTAGTACTTAACACCAGCGCCTGCAGTCAGGAAAGTCGACTGGTCGCGGCCGCTGTGACCGTCAGCGATCACGTTGGTCATGCTCTTGTGAGCAACACCGCCGGAAACGTATGGACGCAGAGCGTCACCCACAGAACCAAAGTGGTACTGAGCGTTCAGGCCGAAGTTGTCGCCTTTGATCTTCTGGTTACCAGTACCGTCGTTAGAACGGGTGTGGTTGGTCTTGTCGTAGGTAGCGTTCAACGACAGGTCGTCGGTCAGGAAGTAACCGATCGATGCGCCTGGGTTGAAGCCGTCTTCAACGTGATTAACGCTGTCGTTGTACTGTTTTTTGTAAAACAGTTCACCCTCGACCGCGCCTTGGCCTTGCGCCAGAACGCCGAACGAAGTCACGGCAACAATAGAACCAATGGCAATGCCCAAGGTGTTTTTCAGTTTCATCCGTTAAATCCCCATCTGGTGATTGTAAAGCAGTCCCACATACCGGGGGACAACTCGGCGGTAAGTCTATCAGAACTCACCTAGACGTAAGAGATATTTGCGCCGAACTAAGTTTCAGCAATGCCTGCAAATTTCTCACGCAATTTATCAAGAGCACGTTTGTAACGCATTTTCGTAGCACTCAACCCCATGTGCATGATGTCTGCGATCTCCTGGAACTCCAGCTCTGCGACAAATCGTAGCACCAGAATTTCCCGGTCAATCGGGTTCACATGCACCAACCAGCGGTCAAGTCCGCCCTTTTCCTCTGGTTTTGGTGCCTTCTCTTCAGAGGCCTCCTCGAGGGGGTCAAGACTTAAAGCGTCCATCAACCGACGCTTGCGCCGCTCCTTGCGATACTGCGTGATGCACTCGTTGTACGTGATGCTATATAGCCACGTCTTGAACTTCGATTTACCCTCAAAGTTCTTAAGGCCATACAGCACCTTCAACATCACTTCCTGACAGACATCATCCGCATCCCGATCGTTCCCTAGATAACGTGCGCAAACATTAAATAGGGTCCTCTGATAGCGTCGCATCAACTCTTCATAGGCGCGTGTTACGTGAAACAGCTCCGTATGTGAGCGCGCAACCAACTCCTCATCAGAGAGCTCACGGGGGTCATAGCGCGTGGATAACGATTGGGTTTTATTCAAAACGAGTCGTGCCGACAGTCAGGTCAATGTCCGCCGCTGCCCGGTGAGGGCATTTTGCGGCGGCATACATTAGCAGGGTTTGCCGGGTTAGCGGCTACTTACATGCTGCTCCAGCAGGATCCGATTGGACAGAGAGACTAGCTCACCCTCCTCGGTCAGCAATGTAGTTTTAACCGTGCCGATCTCTTCGATCTGGCCTTCGACCTCACCAACACGTACTTGTTGCCCAACCTGGTACAACTCACGCACATAGATTCCCGCAAGAATCTGCCCGGCAATTTCCCGGCTTCCCAAACCCATGGCTAGCGCAACGGCCAGACCAACGGTAATCAATACGATCACGATCACATGGTTGAGCAGGTCGGTTTTGACCTCCAACTGACTGATCGCCACGGAAATACTGATGATGATCACCAGCCCCTGGGCAATGCGCCCCAGGCCACTGGCGTAATCCAGACCTACGCCTTCAGCCGCTCCACGCACCAGGCCATTGGCCAGTTGCGCCAGCAGAACCCCCACCAACAGCACCAGCGCAGCACCAAAAACCTTCGGCAAATACAGCGCAAGCATGTCGAGCGTAGCTGACACTCGCTCAAGACCCAGGGATTCAGCAGCAGAAACCAGAAATATAAGCAGGACAAACCAGTAGACAATCTTGCCGATCAAGGTCGAGATCGGCACTTGCAGGCCCGCGCGGGACAGCAACTTGGTCAAGCCAGTACCGCCCATCAGACGGTCAAGGCCCAGCTTGGCCAGCAATTTTGACAACAGGGTGTCCAGCAGCTTGGCCACCACGAAGCCCAGCAACAGCACCACCAGCGCGCCGAACAGGTTCGGAATGAAGTTCGCCACCTTGGTCCACAAGGCTGTCATTGCCGTGACGAGGCTCTGCGTCCAGAGATCAAGTTCCATATTCAATCAGCCTTATCAGCAGTGCGAGCAGAAGATTTACGACGGGATACCGGCGCGATATGGG
Organism: Pseudomonas sp. TKO26; assembly: GCF_003225665.1. Classification (NCBI taxonomy): domain Bacteria; kingdom Pseudomonadati; phylum Pseudomonadota; class Gammaproteobacteria; order Pseudomonadales; family Pseudomonadaceae; genus Pseudomonas; species Pseudomonas sp. TKO26. Next base: position 108,802 of record NZ_QKLN01000005.1, on the reverse strand, counting down.
CCGATCCATTATTCAAGGCGATCATCAGCGCCGGCAGCCAGCGGCCCAGCAGGCTGAACAGATCTCCCGCCCCAACCTGGCGGTTGGCGGTTTTCAGTACGCGGCCCAGGCAAGCGTCATCATCGCGGCTCGATGGCGAGGCTTTGAGCATGTCACGCAAAGACTGTTCAAACGGATCGTGCATACGCACCTCTGGTGATGTCTGGAAAAGACGCGGTCAGATTTATTCGGGTCACATGACGCATCATCACACCCAGCGCAAACGGCGGAACAACCACCATTGCCCGAGGGCCACCGCCACCAGCAGCAGGCAGGCGATGATGAATCCGTAGGGGCTCGCAGAGAATGGAATCCCGCCGACGTTGATCCCCAGAAGACCGGTGAGAAAACTCATGGGCAGGAAGATCCCGGTGATGATCCCGAAGCGGTACATGGTGCGGTTCATGCGCACGCTCAAGCGGCGGTCTTCGGCCTCCAGCACAAGCCCCACGCGCTCTCGGGCCAGTTCCAGCTCTTCCAGGTAACGGGTCAGGCTGTTGTGCAACTCATTCCAGTAGTCGCCATCGTCGACGGCGAACCAGGGCAGCTTTATCCGACTCAACTGGGCAAAAATATCCCGTTGTGGAGCCAGGAACCGCTTCAACCCGGCAGCCCGACGGCGGATCTGCAAAATGCTCCCGTGCTCCGGGGTATACCGTTCGTCGGCATCCAGTTTTTCTTCTTCGATATCGACCACTTCAGACAGGTCGCTGACCGAATGCTGCACCTTATGCGTCAGATACTCGGCCATATAAAGAAGCAGTTCGGCAGCGGTTTTCGGCCCCTTGCCTTCAGTCAGTTGCAGCAAAAGCTCATCAGTGGCGCGCAAAGGCCGCAGACGCAGGGAAATCACCCGCTGAGAAGACGCGAAGATCCGCACCGACACCATATCCTCAGGCTCGGCCCCCGGATTGAGGTTGATGCCGCGCAAGAACAGCAGCAGCTCCGAATCCGGCAAGGACAGCAGGCGCGGCCGAGTATTTTCCTCCAGCAGCAGATCACAGCTGAACTCGCTCAGGCCGCTGGAACGGCGCAGCCAGGTCTGGGTTTGCGGATGACTGCGATCCCAGTGCAGCCACAGGCTTTCATGGGCCTGCAGCTGCAGATCGTCGAGCTCAGTCCGGGCTATCGAACGCGCACCACCTTGACCATCCAGCACCAGGGCATGCACCAGCCCCCATTGCGCGTTGTCTTCCTCGAACATCCTCATCCCTTGTCAGGCCAATGGCTTATTCAGGCATCTTCAGTGGGCTTGGCGACACGATCACGCCATTGTTGTCGGCGTAGACATACTCACCCGGACGGAAAGTCACACCGGCAAAGGTCACTGCCACATTGAGATCGCCGATGCCGCGCTTGTCGGTCTTCATCGGATGACTGGCCAGGGCCTGAACCCCGAGATCGGTCTGGGCGATGACATCCACATCACGGATGCAGCCGTAGATCACCAGGCCTTCCCAGCCATTTTTTGCTGCCTTCTCGGCCAGCATGTCCCCCAGTAGCGCACGGCGCAGAGAGCCGCCACCGTCGACCACCAGCACCTTGCCGTGTCCCTTGAGCTCCACTTGCTCCTTGACCAGCGAGTTGTCCTCGAAGCACTTGATGGTGACGATTTCACCACCAAAGGAATCGCGACCGCCGAAATTGCTGAACATGGGTTCAACCACCTGCACCAGGTCCGGATAGGCATCGCACAGGTCGGGAGTGAGGTAATGGTTCATCGAGAAACTCCTGTAGCAGAAAGAACACGATCGAAGGTATCGGCCATTTCAGGGGCCATTCTGGGCATACGAGTCTGGCAGGCCGAGGTTTAACCTGCCCCTCCAAGGAGCAGACCGGCCTGACGCGCATCTGCAGCCATGTCACCTGAACGGAAAGTCGACTCAATAACCGAATGTGACCAGAACAGCGCAACGCGTCATATCTTAGCCGCAAGCGCTATCCAACGAAATGCCCTTGTCAGAGCCCTCGCCTCAAACCTCAGCCACCTGCTCGGCAGCGGATGCCAGCAACGGCGTGTGCTGATCCTGGAGCCAGCGCGCCACCAGTGGCCAGACCTCGGCTTGCGCGGGCTTGCTCACCAGCATCTCGACATGGCCAAAATTGCTGCTGAACCCTAGCTCACGCCCCAGGCAGACAAATTGTTTCTGCTCACTGGCCAGTTGATCGAACAGCTTGCGACAGGCCCAGGTCGGATCCTGATGACCCCCCGCGGCGCTGACCGCCAGTACCGGCACCCTGACTTCCGCCAACCCGGCCCACCAGTCCTTGTCGGCATCGCCAAAGCGACCGAACAGACCATGCCAGCGCATGCTTTCCAGGGCCAGGCCAATGGGCTCGTCCTCCGGGCCGCGCTTGAGCCGCGAACCGGACAACTGGGCAAAGCGCTTGATGAGCAGGCGCCCGCCCCATTCCACCATGGGGATTTTCAACGGCCAGTAGGTACGACTGATCTGGGTTCCGAAAAACGCCGCCGAAGCTACTCCGGCCTCCCCCAGGTACTGCCCGCCCAGCGCCGCCGCCAAGGTCGTGCCCCCCAGGGAATGACCGATCCAGTGAGGAATCTGAGCGCTTTGCTCACGGACAAAGGCGGCAATCGCCGGCAGATCATAGCGCGCGTAATCGGCCACCCGGTTCTTGCGGTAGTCGGCATTACGGCGCGACAAGCCATGGCCGCGCATCTCGGGAATCCATACATCGAAACCGGCACGAGCCAGGTAGGCACCAAGGCCCACGCCCTTGGGCGAATACCAGAAGCGCCGGTTGGAAAAGCTGCCGTGGAGCAGAACCACAGGCACGCCCCGGGCTTCTGGCTCATCGGCCAACCCCAGGCGAGTCACGGCCAGTTCGACCGAAGGGTCCGGACTGTTGCCGGGTTTCAAGCGATAGACATCTTCGCTGAGGTCGCCTCGACGCTCGGCACTGATCAAGGCGACGGGAAATAGGTTGCTGCTGCTTTGCATATTCTTCTTGCACAAAAAAGGGCGGCATCCAGAAGAAGCACGCCCTGCTTGAATCTTCAAGAGCCGGTCCGCCCAGGCGCAACCGGCTCTTCGTTCACCGATTACGCCGCGCCCTGACCTTCGGCCAGGAAGAACCAGGTTTCCAGCACCGAGTCCGGATTCAACGAGACGCTTTCAATGCCCTGCTCCATCAGCCACTTGGCCAGGTCCGGGTGGTCCGAAGGGCCCTGGCCGCAGATGCCGATGTACTTGCCGGCCTTGTTGCAGGCGGCGATGGCATTGGCCAGCAGCTTCTTGACCGCAGGATTACGCTCGTCGAACAGGTGGGCGATGATCCCCGAGTCACGGTCCAGGCCCAGGGTCAGCTGGGTCAGGTCGTTGGAGCCGATGGAGAAACCATCGAAGTACTCGAGGAACTCCTCGGCCAGGATGGCGTTGGAAGGCAGTTCGCACATCATGATCACGCGCAGACCGTTTTCGCCGCGCTTGAGGCCATTTTCAGCCAGCAGATCAACCACTTGGCTGGCTTCGCCCAAGGTACGCACGAACGGCACCATGATTTCGACGTTGGTCAGGCCCATCTCGTTGCGCACGCGTTTCAGCGCGCGGCATTCGAGCTCGAAGCAGTCACGGAAGGATTCGCTGATGTAGCGCGAGGCGCCACGGAAGCCCAGCATCGGGTTCTCTTCTTCCGGCTCGTAGAGCTTGCCGCCGATCAGGTTGGCGTATTCGTTGGACTTGAAGTCCGACAGACGCACGATGACCTTCTTCGGCGTGAACGCCGCGGCCAGGGTGCTGATGCCTTCAACCAGCTTGTCGACGTAGAAGTCCACAGGATCGTGGTAGCCGGCAATACGCTTGTCGACGCTATCCTTGATCTCTTGCGGCAGCCCGGCGTAGTTCAGCAGCGCCTTGGGGTGCACGCCGATCATGCGGTTGATGATGAATTCCAGGCGGGCCAGGCCCACGCCGGCGTTCGGCAGTTGAGCGAAGTCGAAGGCGCGGTCCGGGTTGCCGACGTTCATCATGATCTTGAACGGCAGTTCCGGCATGGCGTCTACCGAGTTCTGCTTGACGTCGAAGCCCAGTTCGCCCTCGAAGATCAGACCGGTGTCGCCTTCGGCGCAGGAAACGGTCACACCCTGGCCATCCTTCAACAGCTCGGTGGCGTTGCCGCAACCCACCACGGCGGGAATGCCCAATTCACGAGCGATGATCGCCGCGTGGCAGGTACGACCGCCACGGTTGGTGACGATGGCGCTGGCGCGCTTCATCACCGGTTCCCAGTCCGGGTCGGTCATGTCGGAAACCAGCACGTCACCGGCCTGGACTTTGTCCATCTCGGACACGTCCTTGATGATCCGCACCTTGCCGGCGCCGATGCGCTGGCCGATGGCGCGACCTTCCACCAGCACGGTGCCGGTTTCCTTGAGCAGGTAACGCTCCATGACGTTGGCCTGGGTACGGCTCTTCACGGTTTCCGGACGGGCCTGAACGATGTACAGCTTGCCGTCGTCGCCATCCTTGGCCCACTCGATGTCCATCGGGCACTGGTAGTGCTTCTCGATGATCATCGCCTGCTTGGCCAGCTCGCTGACTTCGGCGTCGGTGAGGCAGAAACGTGCGCGATCGGCCGCGTCCACGTCCACGGTCTTCACCGAGCGACCGGCCTTGGCCTCGTCGCCGTAGATCATCTTGATCGCCTTGCTGCCCAGGTTGCGGCGCAGGATGGCCGGACGGCCGGCTTCAAGGGTGTTCTTGTGGACGTAGAATTCGTCCGGGTTGACCGCGCCCTGGACCACGGTTTCACCCAGGCCGTAGGCACCGGTAATGAAGACCACGTCACGGAAGCCCGATTCGGTGTCGAGGGTGAACATCACGCCGGCGGTGCCGGTTTCCGAGCGCACCATGCGCTGCACACCGGCAGACAGGGCCACCAGTTTGTGGTCGAAACCCTGGTGTACGCGGTAGGAAATGGCGCGATCGTTGAACAGCGAGGCAAACACTTCCTTGGCCGCGCGGATCACGTTGTCCACGCCACGGATGTTGAGGAAGGTTTCCTGCTGGCCGGCAAAGGAGGCATCCGGCAAGTCTTCGGCGGTGGCCGAGGAACGCACGGCTACGGCGATGTCCGGGTTGCCTGCCGACAAGGCGGCGAATGCGCTGCGGATCTCGGTGTTGAGGCGCTCGGGGAACTCGGCCTCCATGATCCATTGACGGATCTGCGCGCCGGTCTTGGCCAGGGCGTTGACGTCATCGACATCCAGCGCATCGAGCGCCGCGTGGATCTGGTCGTTCAGGCCACTCAACTCAAGAAAATCACGATAAGCCTGAGCTGTCGTGGCGAAGCCACCAGGGACCGATACGCCCGCACCTGCGAGGTTGCTGATCATCTCGCCCAGGGATGCGTTCTTGCCCCCCACATGCTCAACATCGTGTTTGCCGAGCTTATCGAGGGAAACTACGTACTCTACCAAGGTGATCTCTCCACTAACTGTGTTGGAAAAGCTCAGAAGCCGGCTGCTCGGGGGAGCGATTGCCCGCTATATGGCCTGGACCTGGAAAATAAGTGAGAATGCGGGCCATTCCCGGCCGACAAATCGCGCCTATCATATCCAAGAATCGTCACTAGCTTAAGGCCCAAGCCGCAAATGAAACGATCTGCTTTCTTTATTTCCGATGGTACCGGTATCACAGCGGAAACCCTCGGCCAGAGCCTGTTGGCGCAGTTCGAAAACATTACCTTCAGCAAAATCACGCGGCCGTACATCGACAGCATGGAAAAAGCGCGGGCCATGGTACAGCAAATCAATATGGCCGCCGAAAAAGACGGCTATCGCCCGATCATTTTCGACACCATCGTCAATCAGGAGATTCGTGAGATTCTCGCCACCTCCAATGGTTTCATGATCGACATCTTCTCGACCTTCCTCGCGCCCCTGGAACAGGAACTCAGCGAGCATTCTTCCTACTCCGTCGGCAAATCCCACTCCATTGGCCACAACTCCAACTACATGGAGCGGATCGAGGCGGTAAACTTCGCCCTGGACAACGACGACGGCGCCCGCACCCACTACTACGACAAGGCCGACCTGATCCTGGTGGGCGTGTCGCGCTGCGGCAAGACCCCGACCTGCCTGTACATGGCCATGCAATTCGGCATCCGCGCGGCCAACTACCCGTTGACCGAAGAAGACATGGAACGCCTGCAACTGCCCAATGCCCTGCGCGCCCACAAGCACAAGCTGTTCGGCCTGACCATCGACCCCGACCGCCTCACCGCGATCCGCAACGAGCGCAAGCCCAACAGCCGCTACTCCAGCTACGCCCAGTGCGAATTCGAAGTACGCGAAGTGGAAAACCTGTTCCGCCGCGAGAACATTCCCCATATCAATTCCACGCATTTCTCGGTGGAAGAGATCTCGGCCAAGATTCTCGTGGAAAAAGGCGTGGAGCGCCGCTTCAAGTAGGCCGCGCCACAACTTCAAGCAGCCCGACGTGGCAAGGAGTCATCCCTGCCACGAGGCTTGCCCTCATCACCCCGTCACCATCCCGGCAATCCGCGCTCCTGGCGCAACGCAGTGGCCAGGGCAGCAAAGCCCTCGGTCAGCTTCCGATCATCGGCCGTGGTGTTGCAGACACTGGCACGAATGAACTGCGGTACCGCCGCCTGGCCCACGGCAAAGGTCTCGGCAGTGGCCACCAGGTAGTGCTGTTGCTTCAAGTGCGCCTCGATCTCCGAGGCCCGCCAGGGTTCGGGAACACGGATCCAGAAATGCGGGCAAGTCTCTGGACTGCGCCACTGCAACCCGTGCAACAGCCCCGCCACCAGCCCCTTGCGCCGGGTGATCTCGAGCATTTGCTGCTGACGCAGGCGCTCGGCAATACCGTTGTCGATCCAACCGGCAGCCAATTGCAGGGTTAACGGTGTGGCCATCCAGCAGGTCGCCCGCAGCGCTGCGGCCAATCGCCCCACCAGCGGCGGCGGCCCGCACAGGAAGCCGACCCGCAACCCCGCCGCCACGGCCTTGCTCAGGCTGCTGATCAGCACCGTGCGCTCAGGGGCAAAATGCGCCAACGGCGCCGGCCGCCGGGCCATCAGCACCGCGTGGGTTTCATCCTCCAGAATCAACAGGTTGTGCCGCCGACAGATTTCGGCGATCGCCTCCCGGCGCGCCACGGACTGCACCGCAGTGCTGGGGTTCTGCAAGGTCGGCGTGCAATACAGGGCCGCCAGCCGGTGGTGCCGGCACGCCTCCTCCAGCGCTTCGGGCAGCAGCCCCTGCTCATCCATGGGCAGGCCCAGCAACTTGATTCCCTGCATCCGGGCGGTACTGATCAGGCCCGGATAGGTCAGGTGCTCGGTGGCCAGCGTATCCCCGGCCTTGAGCAGCGCCAGCAGGGCAACATGCAAGCCATGCTGGGCGCCGTTGACGCAAATCACCTGCGAGGCATCGACCTGCAACCCTTCCTGGGTCAACCAGCGCGCACCGGCCTCGCGATAGCGCTCCAGCCCGGCCTCCGGGCTGTAGCGCGCCACCTCCAGCAACCCCTGGGGATCGTCCGCCAGCGCCCGTAGGCCCTGAGCGATGAAACGGCTCTCCGGCCCGGGGATATGCGTATTGCGGCTCATGTCGAACAGCGCGGGCGACTCTTCCCCGACGTGGCGAAACCCCACGTCGCGCGGGCGCTGCAAGTCGTCCTGACGCACGTAGGTGCCATCACCGACCCGCGCCACCACCTGCCCCACGCGCTCCAGCTCGGCATAGGCGCGACTGATGGTGCCAATGGTCACCCCCAGTTGGTCGGCCAGTTGCCGATGGGGAAACAGCTTGCTGCCAGGGGCCAGCAGCCCTTGCTCAATGCCCTGATCCAGTGCGTCGGCCAGGCGCTTGTACTTGGGCCCCGCCCCTTCGCGCAAGGCGGAATGCAACATTGACACCATGTCAATACTTACTTTGACAGCCATCACTTACCCCAATAACGTGCTTTACAGATTCAATCACCGGAAATGACTCGCTCAATATAGGGGTCAATTACCGATCACGAAAGGAGTGTCAGCGTGACCACAAGCACCACGGCAGCACCTATCACCCAAGCGCCTTCGCACCCCTGGCTCGCCACGCTGGTGACCTGCACCCTGTTCCTGATTGTCTGCCTGAGCTGGGGCACTACCTGGCTGGGGATCAAGGTGGCCGTGGCCAGCACGCCGCCCCTGACCGCAGCCGGACTGCGCTTTTTGATCGCCTTTCCGCTGTTTGCCTGCTTCGCCTGGCTGCGCCGCGAACCGCTGATGTTTCCCAAGGGCAGCCGCGGTTTCCTGCTGTTCGTCACCCTGTGCTACTTCAGCCTGCCCTATACCTTGCTCAACTACGGTGAGGTGCACGTCTCCTCGGGGCTGACCGCCCTGCTGTTCAGCTGCATGCCGGTGTTCATCCTGATCTTTTCCGCCCTGCTGCTGCGGGAAAAAATCCACCTGGCGCAGATACTCGGCATCGCCGTCGGCTTTGCCAGCCTGTTCCAGATCATTCGCGGCCAGGGCCTGCTCAACGATCACAACGAACTCTCGGGAGTGCTGGCGATTCTCGGCGCGGCGCTGCTGCATGCCTTGTGCTACGTCGTCACCAAGAAACACGGGAACGCCATCAGCGTCATCACCTACAACGCCCTGCCGATCGGCATCGCCGGCCTGCTGCTGTGCCTGGCCGGCCTGTGGATGGAAACCCCGGATTTCTCGGCCATCAGCCCGCGCTCCTGGGGCGCCCTGCTGTACCTGGGACTGGTCGCCTCGGTGGGCGGTTTTATCGTCTACTTCTTCCTGCTCAAGCGCCTGAATCCGGTGATCCTGTCCTTCGTCTTCATCATCTTCCCGGTGTTCGCGGTGATCATCGGTGCCTGGTACGAAGGCCTGAGCCTGTCCAGCGACCTGCTGCTGTATGCCTCGACCCTGCTCGGCGGCTTCGCCATCACCAAATTGCCGCTGGATAAATGGCTGTCCAGAAAGACGGGTAAAGAAATTCTGTAGGAGCGAGCTTGCTCGCGAAGGCATCCAAGGATGCCGCGCCTGATCAGCGAGTCCGCGTTGAGGTTCATCGCGAGCAAGCTCGCTCCTGCAAGGGGCGTTGCTCAGCGATTGGATGACAAGGTCACGCCAGCGGTGGTGGCAAGCCCTACCACCGCCAGCGCTTGCTGCTTAGAAGCAGTCACCGGGCACGCGCACCCAGCCTTCCATCAGCACCCGCGCGCTGCGGCTCATGATGGCCTTGACCACGGTCCAGTCACCGCCGCTTTGAGTGGCTTCGGCGCCGACGCGCAAGGTACCCGAAGGGTGGCCGAAACGTACCGCGCTGCGCGCACCGCCACCGGCCGCCAGATTGACCAGGGTCCCGGGAATCGCCGCCGCGGTGCCGATGGCGACCGCCGCGGTGCCCATCATCGCGTGGTGCAGCTTGCCCATGGACAGGGCGCGCACCAGCAGGTCGACATCCCCGGCCTTGATCGCCTTGCCACTGGAAGCCTGGTAATCCGCAGGGGGCGCGACAAAGGCCACTTTCGGCGTGTGCTGGCGCTGGGCGGCTTGGTCCAGGTGCTGGATCAGGCCCATGCGCAGGGCGCCGTGGGCGCGGATGGTTTCGAACATCGCCAGGGCCTTGGGGTCGCCATTGATGTCGCCCTGCAGCTCGGTGCCGCGATAACCGATGTCCGCCGCGTTGATGAAGATGGTGGGAATCCCGGCATTGATCAGGGTCGCCTTGAAGGTCCCGACACCGGGCACTTGCAGATCGTCCACCAGGTTGCCGGTGGGGAACATCGAACCGCCGGCGCCCTCTTCCTCGGCCGCCGGATCGAGGAACTCCAGCTGCACTTCGGCCGCCGGGAAGGTCACGCCGTCCAGCTCGAAATCACCGGTTTCCTGAACCTCGCCGTTGGTGATCGGCACGTGGGCGATGATGCTCTTGCCGATATTGGCCTGCCAGATACGCACCACCGCCACGCCGTTCTGCGGAACGCGCGCCGGGTCCACCAGGCCGCTGCTGATGGCAAACGAGCCGACCGCCGCCGAGAGGTTGCCGCAGTTGCCGCTCCAGTCGACGAAGGCCTTGTCGATGGCCACCTGACCGAACAGGTAGTCGACGTCGTGATCGGCCTTGATGCTCTTGGACAGGATCACCGTCTTGCTGGTGCTGGAGGTGGCGCCACCCATTCCATCGATCTGCTTGTCATAGGGATCGGGGCTGCCGATCACCCGCAACAGCAGGGCATCGCGGGCCGCGCCCGGCAGCTGCGCGGCCTCGGGCAGGTCCTTGAGGTTGAAGAACACACCCTTGCTGGTGCCGCCACGCATGTAGGTGGCGGGAATCTTGATTTGCGCTACGAATGCCATGAATTTCAGGTCCCGATAATGACCGGGGGCGGTGCCTTGCAGCCCGCCCCCGGTACGTTGCTTAGCTGGCTACGGCCGATTCCAGGAAGTCCTGGGCGAAGCGTTGCAGCACCCCGCCCGCCTCGTAGATCGACACCTCTTCGGCGGTGTCGAGGCGACAGGTCACTGGCACCTCCAACCGCTCGCCGTCGCGACGATGGATCACCAGGGTCAACTGCGCCCGTGGCGTGCGTTCGCCGATCACGTCGTAGGTTTCAGTGCCGTCGATGCCCAGGGTCTTGCGGTCGGTGCCGGCAAGGAATTCCAGGGGCAGCACGCCCATGCCCACCAGGTTGGTGCGGTGGATGCGCTCGAAGCCTTCGGCGACGATCGCTTCCACACCCGCCAGGCGCACGCCCTTGGCCGCCCAGTCGCGGGACGAGCCCTGGCCATAGTCGGCGCCGGCAATGATGATCAGCGGCTGCTTGCGCTGCATGTAGGTTTCGATGGCTTCCCACATCCGCGTGACTTTGCCTTCCGGCTCGATCCGCGCCAGGGAGCCCTGCTTGACCTTGCCGTTCTCCTGGACCATTTCGTTGAACAGTTTCGGGTTGGCGAAGGTCGCGCGCTGGGCGGTCAGGTGGTCGCCACGGTGGGTCGCGTAGGAGTTGAAGTCCTCTTCCGGCAGGCCCATTTTTGCCAGGTACTCGCCGGCCGCGCTGTCCAGCATGATGGCGTTGGACGGCGACAGGTGGTCGGTGGTGATGTTGTCCGGCAGCACCGCCAGCGGGCGCATGCCCTTGAGGCTGCGTTCCCCGGCCAAGGCCCCTTCCCAGTAAGGCGGACGGCGGATGTAGGTGCTCTGCGGACGCCAGTCGTACAGCGGCTCGACTTTCGGCCCGGTGTCTTCGTGGATGGCGAACATCGGGATGTAGACCTTGCGGAACTGCTCGGGCTTGACCGCAGCCTTGACCACGGCGTCGATCTCTTCGTCGCTCGGCCAGATGTCCTTGAGGCGGATTTCCCGGCCGTTGGCGTCCAGGCCCAGCACGTCCTTCTCGATATCGAAACGGATGGTACCGGCAATCGCGTAGGCCACCACCAGCGGCGGCGAAGCCAGGAAGGCCTGCTTGGCATAAGGGTGGATGCGCCCGTCAAAGTTGCGGTTGCCCGAGAGCACGGCGGTGGCGTACAGGTCGCGGTCGATGATCTCTTTCTGGATCACCGGGTCCAGCGCGCCGGACATGCCGTTGCAGGTGGTGCAGGCAAAGGCCACCACGCCAAAGCCCAGTTGCTCCAGTTCATGGCCCAGGCCGGCTTCTTCCAGGTACATGGCCACGGTTTTCGAACCCGGGGCCAGGGACGACTTGACCCACGGCTTGCGGGTCAGCCCCAGCTTGTTGGCATTGCGCGCCAGCAGGCCGGCGGCGATCACGTTGCGCGGGTTGCTGGTGTTGGTGCAACTGGTGATGGCGGCGATGATCACCGCGCCGTCGGGCATCTGCCCCGGCACTTCGGACCACTGCCCGGCAATGCCCTTGGCCGCCAGGTCGCTGGTGGCGACCCGGGCGTGGGGGTTGCTCGGCCCGGCCATGTTGCGCACCACCGACGACAGGTCGAACTGCAAGCCGCGCTCGTAGCGCGCGCTCTTCAGGCTGTCGGCCCACAGGCCGGTGTGCCTGGCGTAGCTTTCGACCAGACGCACCTGCTGGTCTTCACGACCGGTGAGCTTGAGGTAGTCGATGGTCTGCTGGTCGATGTAGAACATCGCCGCGGTGGCGCCGTATTCCGGGGCCATGTTGGAGATGGTGGCGCGGTCGCCCAGGGTCAGTGCCGCAGCGCCTGCGCCGAAGAACTCCAGCCAGGCCCCTACCACTTTCTGCTTGCGCAGGAACTCGGTCAGCGCCAGCACCATGTCAGTGGCGGTGATCCCGGGTTGCAGCTTGCCGGTGAGCTCGACGCCGATGATTTCCGGCAGGCGCATCCACGAAGCGCGGCCGAGCATGACGTTCTCGGCTTCCAGGCCGCCCACGCCGATGGCGATCACCCCCAGGGCATCGACGTGCGGGGTGTGGCTGTCGGTGCCGACACAGGTATCGGGGAAGGCCACACCGTCGCGCACCTGGATCACCGGGGACATTTTCTCCAGGTTGATCTGGTGCATGATGCCGTTGCCGGGCGGGATCACGTCGACGTTCTTGAAGGCCTTCTTGGTCCAGTTGATGAAGTGGAAACGGTCTTCGTTGCGCCGGTCTTCGATGGCGCGGTTCTTGTCGAAGGCGTCCGGGTCGAAGCCGCCGCACTCCACGGCCAGGGAGTGGTCGACGATCAGTTGGGTCGGCACCACCGGGTTGACCAGGGCCGGGTCACCGCCCTGGTCGGCGATGGCGTCGCGCAGGCCGGCCAGGTCCACCAGCGCGGTCTGGCCGAGGATGTCGTGGCACACCACGCGGGCCGGGAACCAAGGAAAGTCCAGGTCGTCGCGGCGTTCGATCAGTTGCCCGAGGGAGGCGTTGAGGGTCGCCGGATCACAGCGCCGCACCAGGTTTTCCGCCAGTACGCGGGAGGTGTAGGGCAGGCTGTCGTAGGCCCCGGGTTGCAGCGCATCGACCGCCGCGCGGGCGTCGAAATAGTCCAGCTGGCTGCCGGGCAGCGTCTTGCGAAATTCAGTGTTCATGGTCAGGGGACTCGATCACGGTAGTTTCAAAGGGAGCGTCCGGCTCCAGGTTGAATGGGCACCTGCCCTGGTAGGAGCGAGCTTGCTCGCGAAGACTGAAGCAGGCCCGACATCGCCGTCGGCTGGTCCATCGCGATCGCGAGCAAGCTCGCTCCTACAGGTTCGTGGTGCATTCAAGCCACGGTGCCGGCGCCCTCCCGGTCAGCGGCGTTCGATTGGCACGAACTTGCGCTGTTCAACGCCGATGTACTCGGCGCTTGGACGGATGATGCGATTGTTGCCGCGCTGCTCGAACACGTGGGCGGCCCAGCCGGTCAGGCGCGAGCAGACGAAGATCGGGGTGAACAGCTTGGTCGGGATGCCCATGAAGTGGTACGCAGAGGCGTGGTAGAAGTCGGCGTTGGGGAACAGCTTCTTCTGCTCCCACATGGTCTTGTCGATGGCTTCGGACACCGGGAACAGCACCTTGTCACCGACTTCGTCGGCCAGCTTCTTCGACCAGCCCTTGATCACCTCGTTGCGCGGGTCGCTGTCTTTGTAGATCGCATGGCCAAAGCCCATGATCTTGTCCTTGCGTTCCAGCATCCGCAGCAACTCGGCGGTCGCCTCTTCAGGGCTGAGGAAGCGCTCGATCAGTTCCATGGCCGCCTCGTTGGCGCCGCCGTGCAGCGGCCCGCGCAGCGAGCCGATGGCCGCGGTGACGCACGAATACAGGTCCGACAGGGTCGAGGCGCAGACCCGGGCGGTGAAGGTCGAAGCGTTGAATTCGTGCTCGGCGTAGAGGATCAGCGAGACGTTCATCACCTTGACGTGCAAGTCGCTGGGCTTCTTGCCATGCAACAGGTGCAGGAAGTGACCACCGATGGTCTGCTCGTCGCTGACGCAGTTGATGCGCACGCCTTCATGGCTGAAGCGGTACCAGTAACACATGATCGCCGGGAAGGCCGCCAGCAGGCGGTCGGTGACGTCGTGCTGCTGGGAGAAATCCTGCTCCGGCTCGATGTTGCCAAGGAACGAGCAGCCGGTACGCATCACATCCATCGGATGGGCCTGGGCCGGAATCCGCTCCAGTACTTCCTTCAGCGCCTGGGGCAGGTCACGCAGCTTGCTCAGCTTGGCGCTGTAGGCGGCCAGTTGCTCCTTGGTCGGCAGGTCGCCGTACAGCAGCAGGTAGGCGACTTCCTCGAACTGTGCATCGGCCGCCAGTTCGCGCACGTCGTAGCCACGGTAGGTCAATCCGGCACCGGCCTGGCCCACGGTGGACAGCGCGGTTTGCCCGGCGACCTGACCGCGCAGACCTGCACCACTCAATACTTTTGCTTCGGCCATTGCTCTCTCCAATCTTGAATTTGTTAGGGACTTGGCAACTTCATTGGTCGGGACTCACCCCGCCACTGTAGGAGCGAGCTTGCTCGCGATCCAGGCTCGCCCGTTAGCGTCGACGGCCATCGCGAGCAAGCTCGCTCCCACAAGGATTGATTCAGCCTTTCTTCTGCGCGAACAGTGCGTCGAGCTTCTGCTCGAAGCTGTGGTAGTCGATGCGCTCGTAGAGCTCCATGCGGGTCTGCATGGTGTCGATCACGTTCTGCTGGGTGCCGTCGCGACGGATCGCGGTGTAAACGTTTTCCGCCGCCTTGTTCATGGCACGGAACGCCGACAGCGGGTACAGCACCAGGGAAACATCCACGGATTTCAACTGTTCGGTGGTGTACAGCGGGGTCGCGCCGAATTCGGTGATGTTGGCCAGGATCGGCGCCTTCACCCGATCGGCGAAGATCTTGTACATCTCAAGCTCGGTGATGGCTTCCGGAAACACCATGTCGGCGCCGGCCTCGATGCACGCCGCAGCGCGTTCCAGGGCCGACTCCAGGCCTTCCACCGCCAGGGCATCGGTGCGCGCCATGATCACGAAGCTGTCGTCGGTACGGGCATCCACCGCGGCCTTGATGCGGTCGACCATTTCCTGCTGGGAGACGATCTCTTTATTGGGGCGGTGACCGCAGCGCTTGGCGCCGACCTGGTCTTCGATATGGATCGCCGCGGCGCCGAACTTGATCATCGACTTGACGGTGCGCGCCACGTTGAAGGCCGAGGATCCGAAACCGGTGTCCACGTCCACCAGCAGCGGCAGGTCGCAGACATCGGTGATGCGGCGCACGTCGGTGAGGACGTCATCGAGGCCGGTGATGCCCAGATCAGGCACGCCGAGGGAGCCTGCGGCGACCCCGCCACCGGACAGGTAAATGGCCTTGAAACCGGCGCGCTTGGCCAGCAGGGCGTGGTTGGCATTGATCGCGCCGACCACTTGCAACGGCTGTTCGCTGGCGACCGCATCGCGGAAACGCTGGCCTGGAGTGCTCTTGTTGGAACTCATGACTCACCTCGTGGAGTGGCTGTCTGATGGGCGCTGTCCTGGTAGTGACGCGCAATATTGCGTTTCGAGGCGCCAATGTGGCGGCGCATCAACAACTCGGCCAGTTCGCCGTCGCGATCGGCAATGGCATCGAGAATCCGGTGGTGTTCGGCAAAGGCCTGGTGCGGGCGATTGGGGGTCGCGGAAAACTGGATGCGGTACATGCGCACCAGTTGATACAGCTCGCCGCAAAGCATCTGTGTCAGGGTGCGGTTGCCCGCGCCCTGGATGATCCGGTAATGGAAGTCGAAATCCCCTTCCTGCTGGTAATAGCCGACCCCGGCCTGGAACGCCGCATCGCGCTCGTGGGTATCGAGCACCCGGCGCAGTTCGTCGATCTCCTCGGTGGTCATGCGCTCAGCTGCCAGGCGACAGGCCATGCCCTCCAGGGATTCGCGGATTTCATAGAGTTCGATCAGCTCGGCGTGGCTCAGGGACACCACCCGGGCGCCGACATGGGGCACCCGCACCAGCAGGCGCTGGCCTTCCAGACGGTGAATGGCCTCGCGCAACGGGCCACGGCTGATGCCGTAGGTGCGCGCCAGCTCAGGCTCGGAGATCTTGCTGCCCGGGGCGATCTCGCCCTTGACGATGGCCGCCTGGATACGCCGGAAGACGTTTTCGGACAGGGTTTCAGAATCGTCCTGCGCAGGTATTGGGTGTTCGAGTTGCTCCAGCATATTGTCGACACCTTTAAAATCATTGAGGCAAAAACTAGCCAATACGACGAGATCAGTCAAAGGAAAAATAGAGATTGTCGACAATCGTCTAATAACCCCTTGCACCAAAACGAGACAAAAGGCCCCGCCCCGGCGCTGGCGCCATAAAACCAGCATGCTAGAATGCCGCCCGCATTGGCCTGTCATCTTTTTATGGCACGCACACGAGGGAGCTTGCGCAGCAATGCCGGTCGCCTTGAATTGAAGAACCCATGCCCATCAGGATCTATGAGACTCAAGGCCCTCCCCCTCCTCCTCTGCCTGTTAGCCCTGCCGGGCATCAGCGCCGCCGCTGGCAAGACTGTCTACGGTTTGAATGAATATGCACGCTTGTCGGACATTGACCTGGAAGTCGCGGCCAAGCTCGACACCGGCGCCAAGACCGCGTCCCTGAGTGCTCGCGACATCAAGCGCTTCAAGCGCAACGGCGAGTCCTGGGTGCGCTTCTACCTGGCCATCGACACCGCCCACAGCCACCCCATCGAGCGGCCTCTGGCCCGGGTCAGCAAGATCAAGCGCCGCGCCGGCGACTATGACCCCGATGAAGACAAGAACTACACCGCCCGGCCGGTCATCGCCCTGGCGGTGTGCATGGGCAGCGCCTTGCGCAGCATCGAAGTGAACTTGACCGACCGCAGCACCTTCCAATACCCGCTGCTGATTGGCTCCGAAGCCCTGAAACGCTTCGATGCGCTGGTCGACCCCAGTCTTAAATACGCTGCTGGCAAACCCGCCTGCGCCACCGACGCTCATACCGCAGAGTAATTCCAATGCGCTCTCTTACCCTTCATCTGAAAGTCCTGATCGCCATCCTGGTGGTGCTGGGCATTTCGATCACGGCCTATCAGATCTTCGTGCTGGGCATTCCGGTGACCGAAGACGCCACTGACGATCTGTGGAACATCGATGCCAAGGTCGAATTCGTCGCCAACGGCAAGGACCCGATCAAGATCCAGATGTTCGTGCCACCCCTGAGCCGCGACTACGTGAGCCTCAACGAGAGCTTCATTTCCAACAACTACGGCGTGGCGGTGAACCGCGTCGACGGCAACCGCAAGGTCACCTGGTCGGCGCGCCGGGCCAAGGGCAACCAGACCCTGTACTACCGCCTGGTACTGACCAAGCGCTACAGCGCCGAGAAATCCAAGGTCAAGGGCCCGACCTTCCGCGACAGCATGGCCGTGGAAGGCCCGGAAAAAATCGCCGCCGACGCCTTGCTGGCGCCGATCCGCCAGCATTCGGCGGACGTCGAAACCTTCATCAGCGAGGCCATCAAGCGCGTCAACAACGCCAATGACGACAACGCCAAGCTGCTGCTGGCCGGCGACTCGTCCAGCGCCAACAAGGCCAAGATCGTCGAGCTGCTGCTGTCCATCGCCCACGTGCCGATGGAGAAGGTCCACACCATCCGCCTGGTGGCCGACCAGCCGCAGACCCCGGAGCTCTGGCTGCGCAGCTTCAACGGCACCGACTGGCTGTACTTCAACCCGGAAACCGGCGAGCAGGGCATGCCCAGCGACCGCCTGCTGTGGTGGACCGGTGACGACAACCTGATCACCGTCGATGGCGGCAAGAAAGCCAACGTCACCTTCAGCATGAACAACAGCGAGATGAACGCCATTCGCCTGGCCAAGCTGACCGACGAGAACACCGACGCCAACTTCCTCGAATACTCGCTCTACGGCCTGCCGCTGCAGACCCAGCAGACCTTCATGATCATGGTGATGATCCCCATCGGCGTGCTGGTGATCCTGGTACTGCGCAACCTGATCGGCCTGCAGACCCTGGGCACCTTCACCCCGGTACTGATCGCCCTGGCCTTCCGCGAAACCCAGCTGGGCTTCGGCATCGTGCTGTTCACGGTGATCACCGCGCTCGGGCTGTCGCTGCGCTCCTACCTGGAACACCTGAAGCTGCAGATGCTGCCGCGGCTGTCGGTGGTGCTGACCTTCGTCGTGGTGCTGATCGCCACCATCAGCCTGTTCAGCCACAAGCTGGGCCTGGAACGCGGCCTGTCGGTGGCGCTGTTCCCGATGGTGATCCTGACCATGACCATCGAACGCCTGTCCATCACCTGGGAAGAGCGTGGCGGCGGCCATGCGATGAAAGTCGCCATCGGCACCCTGTTCGCCGCCTCCCTGGCGCACCTGATCATGAGCGTGCCGGAGCTGACGTACTTCGTCTTCACCTTCCCGGCGATGCTGCTGATCCTGGTGGGCTTCATGCTGGCGATGGGACGCTATCGCGGCTACCGCCTGACCGAGCTGGTGCGTTTCAAAGCCTTCGTCAAGGCCGACTCCTGATGTTCGGCCTGTGGAAGACCTGGAAAGCCCTGGAAGCGCGGGGAATCATGGGCATCAACCGGCGTAACGCCGACTACGTGCTCAAGTACAACAAGCGCAGCCTGTACCCCATCGTCGATGACAAGATCATCACCAAGGAACGGGCGATCAAGGCCGGCATCCATGTGCCGGAACTGTATGGGGTAATTTCCACCGAGAAGGAAATCGACAAGCTCGACGCGATCATCGGCGAGCGCAACGACTTCGTGATCAAGCCGGCCCAGGGCGCCGGCGGTGACGGCATCATCGTCATCGCCGACCGCTTCGAGGGCCGCTATCGCACGGTGTCGGGCAAGATCATCAGCCACGAGGAACTCGAGCACCATATTTCCAGCATCCTCACCGGCCTGTACTCCCTGGGCGGCCACCGCGACCGGGCGCTGATCGAGTACCGGGTGACCCCGGACCAGATCTTCAAGAGCATCAGCTACGAAGGCGTGCCGGACATCCGCATCATCGTGCTCATGGGCTACCCGGTGATGGCCATGCTGCGCCTGCCGACTCGCCAGTCCGGGGGCAAGGCCAACCTGCACCAGGGCGCCATCGGCGTCGGCGTCGACCTGGCCACCGGCCTGACCCTGCGCGGCACCTGGCTGAACAACATCATCGCCAAGCACCCGGATACCACCAACGCCGTGGATGGCGTGCAACTGCCCTACTGGGACGGCTTCATGAAGCTGGCGGCCGGCTGCCACGAGCTCTGCGGCCTGGGCTACATCGGCGTGGACATGGTCCTGGACCAGGACAAGGGCCCGCTGATTCTCGAACTCAACGCCCGGCCCGGATTGAACATCCAGATCGCCAACGACTGCGGCCTGACCCAGCGCACCCACGCCATTGAAGCCCACCTTGAGACACTCAAGGCCCGGGGCATCGTGGAAAGCGTCGAAGAGCGGGTACGCTTCGCCCAGGAGCTGTTCGGTCACATCCCCCCGGTGGAAGGCTGATAGCGATTGCCGCCGGACGGGCGGATCCACGCGACCTGCGCGCGGATCCGCCCCGACTGAAAGCTGTTCGCCGCCTGCGCCAGCAACTACCGGTCGCTGAATGCGCCGTGAATCGGGCAATCGCCGACATCCCCTCTAGGAGCAACTCCTGCACAGGCATACAATCGCCAACCGCGCTCCGATGGCTGATCTGCCCCGCATGTTGACCTGTTCCGTACACCCGCTCCCCTATCGCGCCAACCCCGCCGAGTATTTCGCGGCAATCGAACACGCCCCCGGCGCCGTGCTGCTGGACAGCGGCCGGCCCACTGCCGAGCGCGGTCGCTACGACCTGCTCAGCGCCTGGCCGCTGGCCGAACTGACGGTGGCCGCCGAGGAAAGCGGCGGCGACTTCCTCCAGCGTCTGCGGCACAACCTGCAGCAACTGGGCCCGGCCCAGGTCCCGGCGCCCCATGAGCTGCCCTTCGCCGGCGGTCTGATCGGCTACCTCAGCTACGATTTCGGCCGCCATCTGGAGCGCCTGCCGAGCCTGGCCCGGGATGACCTGCACCTGCCGGAGGCGCGCTTTGGCCTGTACGCCTGGGCGCTGATCAATGACCACCAGGTGGGCACCAGCCTGCTGCTGTTCCACCCCAGCCTGGAAGAGGCAGAGCGGCGGCGCCTGATCCAGCTGTTCAGCCAACCACCTGCCGTGGCAGCAGGCTCGTTCAAACTCAGCCGGCCCATGCAGGCCGACCTGAGTGCCGAGGATTACCGCCAGGCATTCCAGCGTATCCAGCAGTACATCCAGGCCGGCGACTGCTACCAGGTGAACTTCGCCCAGCGCTTTCGCGGCCAGTACCAGGGCGATCCATGGATCGCCTACTGCGCGTTGCGCGCGGCGTGTCCAACGCCCTTCTCCGGCTTTCAGCGCCTGCCGGACGGCGCTGCGGTGCTCAGCCTGTCGCCGGAGCGCTTCGTCCACGTCAGCCAGGGCCGAGTGGAAACCCGGCCGATCAAGGGCACCCGCCCCCGCGATCGGGACGCGACCACAGACGCGGCCAACGCCGCCGATCTGCTGTCCAGCCCCAAGGACCGCGCGGAAAACCTGATGATCGTCGACCTGCTGCGCAACGACCTGGGGCGCACCTGCCGCACCGGCTCGGTGCGCGTGCCGGAGCTGTTCAGCCTGGAAAGCTACCCCAACGTGCACCACCTGGTGAGCAGCGTCACCGGCGAACTGGCCCCCGGCAAGGACGCCCTGGACCTGATTGCCGGCAGCTTCCCTGGCGGCTCGATCACCGGCGCGCCGAAGATCCGCTCGATGCAGATCATCGACGAACTGGAGCCCACGCGACGGGCCCTGTACTGCGGCTCGCTGCTGTACCTGGACGTGCGCGGGGAAATGGACAGCTCGATCGCCATCCGCAGCCTGCTGGCCAAGGACGGGCAGATCTGTTGCTGGGGCGGCGGCGGGATAGTCGCGGATTCGGACTGGCAGGCGGAGTACCAGGAATCCATCACCAAGGTGCGGGTGTTGCTGGAGACGTTGCAGGGGCTTTAGGGCGTCTTCGCCGGCAAGCGTACGTCGTTCTCTCACCCGTAGGAGCTGGCTTGCCAGCGAAGGCGTCGGCAGGATTTGCGCAAAATCCAAAGACCCCCTTCGCCGGCGAACCGCTTTACAGGCTCAGGGTGCGGTTGGAAGCCTTGATGAATTCCTGCTTCAGCTCGGCGAAGCTGTGCACCGCGGGGAACTGCGGGAACTCGCGGATCACGTTGTCCGGGGCATGGAACAGAATGCCGGCATCAGCCTCGCCGAGCATGGTCGTGTCGTTGTAGGAATCCCCCGCGGCGATCACCCGGTAGTACAGGCTCTTGAAGGCCAGCACCGACTGGCGCTTGGGGTCTTTCTGACGCAGTTGATAACCGGTGACCCGACCGCCGTCATCGGTGATCAGGCGGTGACACAGCAGCGTCGGGAAGCCCAGCTGGCGCATCAGTGGCTGGGAAAACTCATAGAAGGTGTCGGACAGGATCACCACCTGGAAGCGCTCGCGCAGCCACTCGACGAACTCCACCGCGCCGTCCAGGGGCTTGAGGGTGGCGATCACTTCCTGGATGTCCGACAGCTTCAGGCCGTGCTCGTCGAGAATCCGCAGGCGCAGCTTCATCAATACGTCGTAGTCGGGAATATCCCGGGTGGTTGCCTTGAGGGATTCAATCCCGGTTTTTTCGGCAAAGGCGATCCAGATTTCCGGGACCAGCACACCTTCCAGATCGAGACAGGCAATTTCCACAAGACACTCCCATTGGTTCTGATTATTGACGTTGAGCGAGCAAAAGGACTGCCGAACTCTAGCGACTCGTCCCGGCAGGCGCAACGCAGAGGAGCGCGCCAGGGCCGGGCGGATTTTGTTAAGATCGCCCCCCTACAGAGCGCACAGCGCCACCGACCTGCAGGAAACCGCCCTGATGAACCCATCGTTCGACGTCGCTGAACTCGCCGCGACCTATGCCAACAAATCCGCCCAGGACATTCTCAAGCTGGCCTTCGCCCAGTTCGGTGACGACCTGTGGATCTCCTTCAGCGGCGCCGAGGATGTGGTGCTGGTGGACATGGCCTGGAAGCTGAACAAGAACGTCAAGGTGTTCAGCCTCGACACCGGGCGCCTGCACCCGGAAACCTACCGCTTCATCGATCAGGTGCGCGAACACTACAAGATCGCCATCGAACTGATCTCGCCGGACCACAGCAAGCTCGAACCCTTCGTCAAGGAAAAGGGCCTGTTCAGCTTCTACAAGGACGGCCACGGCGAATGCTGCGGCATCCGCAAGATCGAGCCGCTGCGCCGCAAACTGTCCACCGTCAGCGCCTGGGCCACCGGCCAGCGCCGCGACCAGAGCCCGGGCACCCGCAGCCAGGTGGCGGTGCTGGAAATCGACAGCGCCTTCTCCACCCCGGAGCGCCCCCTGTACAAGTTCAACCCGCTGGCACAGATGAGCAGCGAGGAGATCTGGGGCTACATCCGCATGCTCGAACTGCCGTACAACAGCCTGCATGAGCGCGGTTTCATCAGCATCGGCTGCGAGCCTTGCACCCGTCCGGTACTGCCCAACCAGCACGAGCGCGAAGGCCGCTGGTGGTGGGAAGAAGCCACCCAGAAGGAATGCGGCCTGCACGCCGGCAACATCATCAGCAAAGCCTGAGCCCTTCCTTCTTCCGTAGGAGCCAGCTTGCCGGCGAATGAGCCCTCGCCCCCGAGGACGCCTTCGCCGGCAAACGGAACGCCACCCGCCCCGCAAAATGTGTACACACGAATGTCACCAACGGTGCCATTTTTGTGTGCACTTTAATCGCCCTTCGCCCCAAAAAGTGACAGCCCTTTCTGCGGTCAATATTCATGCGGCAGCCGATTGCGCGCGCCGAAAAATAAATACCTGTTCAAACGGTCAATTTTTAATCCCGCTGTTTCATACAGTTAGGGACAACTCATAACAAAACGAAATCAGCAGCCAATTTCATAGCTCCGGAATTGGCACAGAAGTGGCTTTAGTCGATCTATGTTTTGTATACAAAAATAGCAAAACATACATACACTAACCGTCCGCACGCCTGATCCATGACTCAAGCTGCAGATGCCCCGAACCCAGTGATTCCTCCCCTGCGACGAAGACTGTCGAGCCTGCGCTCAAGCACAGTCATCCGGGGCCGGAATCAGGAGCCGCCGGAATGCACACCAGCCCTTCCAACAACATCGCACTGGATCTGCCCTCCTCGCCGCACTCGCACAACCTGCAACAGCCCATCACCGCAACCGATCCGGAGCGCATCCTCCTCAGCCCACGCCTGCACAACCGGGATCTGGCCCCGACCAAGGTCGAAGGCCGCCGCTGGGGCGGCTACAGCATCTTCGCCCTGTGGACCAACGATGTGCACAACATTGCCAACTACTCCTTCGCCATCGGCCTCTACGCCCTGGGCCTGGGCGGCTGGCAGATCCTGCTGTCGCTAGGGATCGGCGCGGCGCTGGTGTACTGCTTCATGAACCTGTCCGGCTACATGGGGCAGAAGACCGGGGTGCCGTTCCCGGTGATCAGCCGTATCAGCTTCGGCATCCACGGCGCGCAGATACCGGCGCTGATCCGCGCGGTGATCGCCATCGCCTGGTTCGGCATCCAGACCTACCTGGCCTCGGTGGTATTTCGCGTACTGCTCACGGCCATTCATCCGGGGTTCGCCGACTACGACCACGACTCAATCCTCGGCCTGTCGAGCCTGGGCTGGGCCTGTTTCGTGGTGATCTGGCTGGTGCAATTGGTCATCCTCGCCTACGGCATGGAGATGATCCGCCGCTACGAAGCCTTCGCCGGGCCGATCATTCTGCTGACCGTGGCCTGCCTCGCCGGGTGGATGTACACCCAGGCCGACGGGCAGATTGCCTGGTCGATCCGCGAACCTTTGACCGGCGGCGAAATGTGGCGGCAGATCTTCGCCGGCGGCGCATTGTGGCTGGCGATCTACGGCACGCTGATTCTCAACTTCTGCGACTTCGCCCGCTCCTCGCCGTGCCGCAAGACCATCAAGGTCGGCAACTTCTGGGGCCTGCCGGTGAATATCCTGGTGTTCGCCAGCATCACCGTGCTGCTGTGCGGCGCGCAGTTCCAGATCAACGGCCAGGTCATCGAAAGCCCGACCCAGATCATTGCTTCGATCCCCAACACGCTGTTCCTGGTGCTGGGCTGCCTGGCATTCCTGATCGTCACCGTGGCGGTGAACATCATGGCCAACTTCGTCGCCCCGGCCTTCGTCCTCAGCAACCTGGCGCCCAAGTACCTGACCTTCCGCCGCGCCGGGCTGATCAGTGCGGCGCTGGCGGTGCTGATCCTGCCGTGGAACCTGTACAACAGCCCGCTGGTGATCGTGTACTTCCTCTCCGGCCTCGGCGCCCTGCTCGGCCCGCTGTACGGGGTGATCATGGTGGACTACTGGATCCTGCGCAAAGCCCGGATCCATGTACCGCAGCTGTACAGCGAAGACCCGCAAGGCGCGTACTTCTACAGCCGCGGAGTCAATCTGCGCGCGCTGGCGGCCTTCGTGCCGGCGGCGCTGATCGCCATCGTGCTGGCCCTGGTGCCGGGTTTTGCCAGCGTCTCGCCGTTTTCCTGGCTGATCGGCGCCGGTATCGCCGGCTTGCTGTACCTGATCATCGCCAAGCGCCAGCCCGGCTACGCCGACGTCAGCGGCGAATCCATCGCCGTGGACAACGCCAGCCATTGAACCTGAACGGCCCGGTGCGCCGGGCCTTGAACTGCCCAACCTGCAAGGAACCCCCATGCGTATTCTCGTGGTCAACGTCAACACCACCGACTCCATCACCCAGGCCATCGCCCGCCAGGCGCAAAGCGTGGCGGCGCCGGGAACGGAAATCGTCGGTTTGACCCCCTACTTCGGCGCCGAATCGGTGGAAGGCAACTTCGAAAGCTACCTGGCGGCCATCGCCGTGATGGATCGAGTGCTGGCCTACGACCAGCCCTATGACGCAGTGATCCAGGCCGGCTATGGCGAGCACGGCCGCGAAGGCCTGCAGGAGTTGCTGAATGTCCCGGTGGTGGACATCACCGACGCCGCCGCCAGCACGGCGATGTTTCTCGGCCACGCCTACTCGGTGGTGACCACCCTGGATCGCACCGTGCCGCTGATCGAGGACCGGCTCAAGCTGTCCGGTCTCTATGAGCGCTGCGCTTCGGTGCGAGCCAGCGGCCTGGCGGTGCTGGAGCTGGAGGAAGACCCGCTGCGGGCGGTGGAAGCCATCGTGCGCCAGGCCGAACGGGCGGTGACCGAGGACAAGGCCGAGGTGATCTGCCTGGGCTGTGGCGGCATGGCCGGGCTGGATGAACAGATTCGCCAGCGTACCGGGGTGCCGGTGGTGGATGGGGTCACGGCGGCGGTGACCGTTGCCGAGTCCCTGGTGCGCCTGGGGCTGTCCACCTCGAAGGTGCGGACCTACGCGACGCCGCGGCCGAAACGGGTGGTTGGCTGGCCGCTGCACCTGGGACGTTGAGGCCGGCGGTGCTCGGGTTCGCCGACAAGCAGGCTCCTACAGGGCACTGAAGGTTTGCGCCAGGCCTTGCTCGGCGAATTGCTCGATGACGAAGTCGACGAATGCCCGGGTCTTGCCCGGGAGCATCTTGTGCTCGGCGTAGTAGATCGAGGTGTAGCCATCATCGACGTACCAATCCGGCAGGACCCGTTGCAGCGCGCCGGAACGCAGGTAGTTGACGGCAAACGGCATGCTCACCAGGGCCAGCCCCAGGTCCTGGGTGGCAGCAATGCAGGCCGCCTCGGAATCGCTCATGGTCATGCTGGCCTTGAGTTCCAGCGGACGCACGCCACCTGTACGGCCAGTCAATTGCCAGGAGCGGATGCGCCCGGTCTGCGGGGAGCGGATCAGAATCCCCCGGCAACGCTGCAGATCCTCCGGATCGCGAATCGGCGGCTGGGCTGCAAGATAGCTCGGGCTGGCCACCAACACCCGATGGGCCGGTGACAGGCGGCGGGCGACCACCCCCTGAGGCAGCTCGAAACCGCCGCCGATGGCAGCATCGAAGCCCTGACCGATCAGGTCCACTTGGCGATTATCAAAATGCCAGTCTGGCTGGATGTCCGGGTAGCGCTGCAGGAACGCTCCCAGCATCGGCACGATGTACAGACAGCCGAACAGCGTTCCCATGCTGACCTTGAGCGTGCCTGCCGGGCGCCCCTGGACGGTGGACAAGCTGCTCACGGCGTTCTGAATGGTCTGCAGGCTGTCGCTGACCTCTGCCAGGAACAAGCGTCCAGCCTCGGTCAGGGTCAAACGCCGGGTGCTGCGCTGGAACAGCCGAACACCCACCCGGGTTTCTAGCTTGGCGACACTCTTGCCCACCGCTGCCGGAGTCAATCCGAGGCGCCGCGCCGCCTCGGCAAAGCTGCCGACTTCAGCGCTGCGGACAAAACATTCGATACTGCTGAAAGCTTCCATACCTCGTCACTCTAAACTTCTGGTTTACACAGAGTATAGGAATTACCCGCTACACAGCGGCCAATCCGCGGTCGATACTCGACACCAAGCACAAGGCAACCCGGCCTTGAATCTCTGGAGAAACACATGAGCAAGCACAACCTCAGCGGCAAAGTGGCCTTGATCCAAGGCGGTTCTCGCGGTATCGGCGCCGCCATCGTCGAGCGCCTGGCCGCCGAAGGCGCCAGCGTCGCCTTCACCTACGTCAGTTCCGCGAGCAAGGCCCAGGCCCTGCAGGACGGCATCCTCGCCAAGGGTGGCAAGGCGCTGGCGATCCAGGCCGACAGCGCCGATGCCGAAGCCATTCGGGAGGCCGTGCAACGTACCGTCCAGGCCTTCGGCCGCCTCGACATCCTGGTCAACAATGCCGGCGTGCTGGCAATCGCCCCGCTGGACGAGTTCAAGCTGGAAGACTTTGACCAGACCCTGGCCATCAACATACGCAGCGTGTTCATCGCCACCCAGGAGGCCGCGCGGCACATGGGCGAAGGCGGACGCATCATCAATATCGGCAGCACCAACGCCGAGCGCATGCCCTTCGCCGGTGGTGGCCCCTACGCCATGAGCAAGGCCGCGCTGGTAGGCCTGACCAAAGGCCTGGCGCGGGACCTGGGGCCACGGGGCATCACCATCAACAACGTCCAGCCCGGCCCGGTGGACACCGACATGAACCCGGCCAACAGCGACTTTGCCGAAAGCCTGCTGGATCTCATGGCTGTGCGTCGCTACGGCCGTGCCGAAGAGATCGCCGGTTTCGTGGCCTACCTGGCCGGCCCCGAAGCGGCCTACATCACCGGTGCCAGCTTGACCATCGACGGTGGTTTCAGCGCCTGAAGGCCGCGGGCAAAAAAAAGCCGGGCCACCCATCTCAGGTGGCCCGGCTCCCTAGTGGCTTGCGGCTGGAAGAAGCCCGGCAATGCCCGACTTCCAACGCACGAGTGCCACTCTCGCCCGCTCAGTCCCAGATCAGATGGGGCAAACCGCAGGTCACAGGTTCAAAACCCTTGAGCGAACGCAGAATCCTGTCGGCATGAGCAAACTTGGCATCGGCCATGGCCGGATCGGGGACCGCGATCACGCTCATGCCCGCAGCCCGGGCAGCGGTCACGCCAAACGGCGAATCCTCGAAGACCAGGCATTCCTGGGGCGCCACGCCCAGGCGTCGGGCGGCGGTGAGGAAAATGTCCGGCGCCGGCTTGGCCGCCGTGACTTCCGGATCATCGGCGGTGACGATGGTGTCGAACAGGGCGAACCAGTCGCCATGACGGGTGGTTTTCTCGCCAAAGGACATCTGCGACGAACTGGTGCCCACGGCAATGGGGATCCGGTGATCCTTCAAGTGGCGCACCAGTTGCTGGGCACCCGGCATGGCTTCGGCGCGGGGAAAGCGCTCACGCATCAACGGCTCGCGCATGACCAGGAACTCCTCGGCACTGATGGGCAAGTCCAGGGCCTGCACCACGTAGCGCGCCAGATCAGCGGCCCCGCGACCGATGATGTTCTGCTTGATGGTCCAGTCGTAGGTGCGGCCATAACGCTCGGCGATCATCTGGGTGATCTCGGTGTAGATGCCCTCGGTGTCGAGAAGCAGGCCATCCATGTCGAAAATCACCGCCTTGATCGGCCCCAAATCATTCAACTGTGCATTCATCACATCGGATCCGTTAGCAAAGGTACATTCCAGGGAGCGGCTCAGATACGGCCCGTGTTCTTGGCAACGCGTCAATTAAAGGGTTCAGCAGCATAGCGGCGGGGCTGGGTCAGGAGCAACCAAGGAGCACGGCCAAGGTTGAGGGAATGGCATCAGGCATCGTCCGAAGAGTCGTCCTCCTGCGCTGGTGGCGCCTCTAGCAACGGCACTTGCGCATCGTCCATCAAGGAGCCCGGATCTTCGTTGCCCGGGTCATTGATCACCTGCGGTTCTGCGCTGGGTGGCTGGGTTGTGCCTGGAGTCTCGCGGGACATGATCGTCTCCTGGAATATCGCGGTTGGCACCGTTGAGTATGGTGAAGCCTGGACCTGCGCGCACAAAAAACCCGGCACAGGGCCGGGTTTCTTTGCACAACGCGACGATCAATGACGCTTCTTGTGACCCATGCTGCTACCCAGGGCGCCGCCCGCCGCGCCGCCGATACCGGCCCCCCCGGTGGACCCGGTGCTGCCGCCCAGCCGGTTGCCGATCAGCGCCCCCCCTGCCGACCCCAGGCCACCGCCAATCGCCGCTTTGGCCCGGCTACCCTTGCGCGCGCCTGCCGCACTGCCGGCCGCCCCGGCCACACCCGCACCAATGGCTGCCCCGGTACTGCCACCGAGCTGCTGGCCGACCACGTTGCCCAGCGCACCGCCGAGGCCGCCACCGATGGCTGCGGTGCCATCGCCGGCCATTGCGCCTTGAGCCAGCAGAAGTCCCACAACCAGGGCAGGTAAAGTTGAACGCATGACTTGAACCTCAAAATAAGACTATAGAACCGACTTGTAAGACCAGCGCTGCGCCGCTCCAGCGGCGGCGTCACAGCAACACCGGGTTGCTTTCCGGTGGCTTGGACAGCTGATTTTAAAAGAGTTTTATCAGCGCGCAAAAAAAAGCCCGCTGGGGAACGGGCTAGGGGTATTGCGTTTAACGGATGGTCTGAGCGTACTCAGGCAGATGTGAAGATTCTGTGAAAAGACACTACCGCTGGGAGCGACACCGACAGTTCCTTCAACTCACAGATCCCGCGGCAACTTCAGCTCACCTGACTGAAGATGTTCAGGCCAGATCGGCGACGGACAGCCCCTTGGAAGACTGCTGCTGCAACGATCCGACCTCCACCCAAGACGCTCATGCGCAGCGCGAATCAATGAATGCTGCGGATGTTGCCTTTGTTGCCTTTGACGGTGACCGAGACTTTCTTGAAGACAAAGTAGTTTTCTTCGTTCACTTCATAACGCGGAGCAACGATCAGGTCGGCACCCGACGATTTGACGGCCTTGTAGGCCGCTGCGGACTTGACCGAGCTGACCGGGTCCAGACCCAGGCCACCCAACGCACCACCACCATCACCGCCGTAAGCGACACCGTCAGCGAACTGGCTATCGCCGCCAAACTGCAGGAAGCCAAACAGAATGTTCACCGACGACTGACCCGAGATCGCCTCGCCCACTGCCACGTCCGCCTTCAGGTCAGCCTTGACCTGACTGTCGATAGGCGCCGATGGTTGGCTGATGTTGTAGCTGGTGCAGCCGGTGGCGGCGGCTACGAGGGCGGACAGGGCGAAGAGTTTGAAAATAGCTTTCACGTTTATTTCCTTATCGCTTTTCATTTATAGGCATCATCGCTGGATGCACAGCCCCGCTTTGATCGGGATAAGGAACATATCGCCAGTTATAGCCAATTGAGATAAGAGGATTCCCAAATCACAACAGAACCTTCTTTACCGACCTCTTCGCACTGGCGATAAACAATTAATACGGCTACTCAAACTCAATAAAAAATTTAATACACAAACTACCCTGCCACTGAAGCATGCTCCTGACCTGCAACACCGTTGAACCCGACCTGTTGACGGCTCTTACCCACGGCACCGCAGCGCCTGGGAAACGCCTCCCGACTCCGGTAAAAAGCTTATCCGCCCCGCCCTTGCCAACGTCGCACCCTGAACACACCCTCCACACGCCTCCATTGAAACGTCAGGTCTTTCAACATCTGTCATCGATAATTCGCGGACAATAAAAAACCCCGCATCTGGCGGGGCTCTTATAACTGAACTTTACTTTCTCTTCGGCAATGCCTTGGGGAAAAACATCGTATTACTGGCGACCGGCAGCGGTGCAGTTTTTTTCCTGTTACTCACGCTGACCCGAGATTGATCTTCCACTTCAAATGCGGCCTGACCGCAACGCACCAAGTTGTTGATTGGGAACTCATCCCCGTTGTCTTCGATATAGGCAAGACTCCTCATTTCCCAGCTCCCTCCAACAACCGATCAGTACCGGCAAGCTCCTGATTGCCTGGAAAATACTGACCGTCACGGCAGATCAGACTAGACAGTCATTTACCGACCTGCCGTTCAAAATCGCCGGACACCGACGAGCGGCCAAGGCACCAGAAGCAAAGCTGATCCAGGACAATCTTTCGCACTCAACCGGGGCGGTGGCAGAGCCGGTCGACCAGACTCACAAAAATCGTCAACGGCCACAGGACCAGAGCAAGCCTGCACGCACGGGCCGCAACATGTGCAACGGACAGGGCCAGAATGCAAAAAACCCCTGGCTTCTCGCGGAAGCCAGGGGTTTTCTGTACATCGAATGTGGCGGTGAAGGAGAGATTCGAACTCTCGATACAGTTTCCTGTATACACACTTTCCAGGCGTGCTCCTTAAGCCACTCGGACACTTCACCGTATCTCGTCAAACCGATTCAGTCTGTCGAGGCGCGCTAATGTAGTCGATAGCTTTTCAGATGGCAAACTTTTTTTTCAGAATTTTCATGCGCTTAAGATCGATCCGTCGTTGCAGGGGACTCGGGCCCTGCAGCAACAAGGCAAACCGGCCATTCTTCAGCCTTGCCTCTGGCCATATAGAAGAAAGCAGGCACGGCCGGCGGCGCCGCGCAGGCCAATGCCCGGCCTTGCACCTGACTCATCAGTCAGCCACGGCGCTTTACCAGATCGGTCGTGGTGAGTAACTTCTGCTGCACTTCAATACAAGGAATTGCGTCATGAGTGAGTTGATTTCCTACCATCTCGAAGACGGTATCGCGACCCTGACCTTGAGCAATGGCAAGGTCAATGCCATCTCCCCGGACGTGATCGCCGCTTTCAACGCCGCGCTGGATCAGGCCACCGCCGATCGCGCCGTGGTGATCATCACCGGTCAGCCGGGCATTCTCTCCGGCGGTTACGACCTCAAGGTGATGACCGCTGGTCCCAAAGAGGCCGTGGCGCTGGTAACCCAAGGCTCGACCCTGGCGCGCCGCCTGCTGTCCCACCCTTTCCCGGTGATCGTCGCCTGCCCGGGTCACGCGGTGGCCAAGGGTGCCTTCCTGCTGTTGTCGGCGGATTACCGTATCGGCGTCGACGGCCCCTTCAGCATCGGTCTTAACGAAGTGCAGATCGGCATGACCATGCACCATGCCGGCATCGAGCTGGCCCGCGACCGCCTGCGACGTTCGGCCTTCCATCGTTCGGTGATCAATGGCGAGATGTTCGACCCGCAAGGCGCGGTGGATGCCGGCTTCCTCGACAAGGTGGTGAGCGCCGAGGAATTGCAAGGCACGGCCCTGGCCGCCGCACGCCAGCTGAAGAAGATCAATATGCTGGCCCACAAGAACACCAAGCTGAAGGTGCGCAAGGCCCTGCTGGACACCCTAGACAACGCCATCATCCTCGACCAGGAACACATGGGCTGAGTCGCCCGTGTGGAATGAATCGGCCCGACCTGCGTGTCGGGCTTTTTCTTGCCTGGCCGAAATGCACAGACAAAAGCCTCTAGAGCGCCGCTGACACCGGTTAGCGGAAACATGTACTTAAACATCGCCCATCTCCCGGCTGAGAGCGGCAATTGCCGAAAACAGTGCACATCCGTACACTGCGCCACCTTTTGTCCCCGGTGGGCCGTTTAGATGCTGTATCTGTTTCGTATGTCGCTGATGGGCCTGCACTTTATCCTTGCCGGAAGCCTGGGGCTGCTGCTTGGACTGTGTCGTCCATTCAACCCGGACAACAGTCGCCTGTGCGCCCGCCTCTACGCCTGGCCGGCGATGTGCATCCTGCGCCTGCGGGTCAAGGCCGAAGTCGGGCCGCTGATGGACAAGCCTGAAAGCTGCGTGATCATCGCCAACCACCAGTCCAATTACGATTTGTTCGTGTTCGGCAATGTAGTGCCGCGGCGCACGGTGTGCATCGGCAAGAAGAGCCTGAAATGGGTGCCGCTGTTCGGGCAGCTGTTCTGGCTGGCGGGCAATGTCCTTATCGATCGCGGCAACCCGCACAAGGCGCGGCGCTCCATGCTCACCACCACCCATACGCTGCAACACAAGGACACCTCGATCTGGGTCTTCCCCGAAGGCACCCGCAACCTCGGCGAGGATCTGCTGCCGTTCAAGAAGGGCGCGTTCCAGATGGCCATCGCCGCCGGCGTGCCGATCGTGCCGGTGTGTGTCAGCAGCTACATCAAGCACATGCGCCTGAACCGCTGGAACAGCGGCAAGATCCTGATCCGTTCGCTGCCGGCAATTCCCACCGCCGGGCTGACCATGGACGACATGCCGCGGTTGATCGCCCAGTGTCGCGAGCAGATGCGCGAATGCATCGCCCACATGGATCGCCAACTGCAAGCCGCCTGAACCGCGAGCCCGCCCCCACTGCCTGCAAGCCCGCTCCGTGCGGGCTTTAATTTGTCTGCGAACTCCAGCTCCGGCAGTGACTCTGATGCTGCATTGCAGGCTAAGCTGCTGATTTGTAACCGCCCCATTGATAAGAAGAAGTGAAGCAGAGCCATGGGTAGAGTTGTTGCTGCCGCCGTGTACAGCGGCGGAAAGAAAGTCACCGATATCAGCCTTGACGAAGGGGCTGCCTGGGCCGCGAAACCCGGCCACTTCGTGTGGATCGGCCTGGAGGAACCCAATGCCCACGAACTGGCCAATCTGCAACGCCAGTTCAACCTGCATGAACTGGCCATTGAAGACGCCCTGGAAAAGCACAGCCGCCCCAAGCTGGAAACCTTCGGCGACGCCTTGTTCATCGTCACTTATTCACCGGTGCGCACCGAGGGCAAGCTGGAGTTCATCGAAACCCACATCTTTGCCGGCAACGGCTACATCATCACCGCACGCAACGGTCACTCGGCCTCCTATGGCTATGTACGCCAGCGTTGCGAGGCGCGCCCCCTGCTGCTGGAGCACGGCGAGGACTTCGTCCTTTATGCGCTGCTGGATTTCGTCACCGAGAACTACCAGCCGGTCAGTGAGGCCATCCATGGCGAAATCGACGAACTGGAACGCAACGTCCTGTGCAATTCGCTGAACGAGCGGGACATCCAGAACCTCCACGGCCTGCGCCGAGACGTGCTGCGCCTGCGCCGCTATGTAGCGCCCATGGTGGAAATCAGCGAGGAGCTGCAGAAACTCAGCTTTCCGTTCATCGACAAGAACATGCGGCCGTATTTCCGTGACGTGCAGATTCACGTCACCAGGCAGATGGAGGATTTGTCGACCCTGCGCGATATCGCCAGCCAGACCATCGAGATCGGTGTGCTGCTGGAGGCTTCACGGCAAAGCATCGTGCAGCGCAAGTTCGCCGCCTGGGCGGCGATTCTGGCGTTTCCCACCGCTGTGGCGGGGATCTACGGGATGAACTTCCAGAACATGCCGGAGCTGAGCTGGCACTACGGCTACTTCGGTGTCTTGGGTTTTATCAGTGTCGGCTGTGTCAGCCTGTGGGCCAGCTTCAAGCGTTCCGGCTGGCTCTGAGGGAATGGGCCCCGGGCGCGGACGCCTGGGCCCATGCAGGTCATGCGACCTCGGGTTTGTGGGCGACGAAACGCATCATCCACTCCGCAACGGTGGTGCCGTGGTGCTCGTGTTCGAGACTGGCCAAGCCCTTCTGGTAGATCCTCTCGCCGAGAAACTCCTGGCGCAGATCCAGCAGCGCCCGGGAGTAGTCGTGGATGAACTCAGGGTGCCCCTGGAAACACAGGACCTGGTCATTGATGTGATACGCAGCATAAGGGCAGAAATCGCTGGAGGCGATCACTGTGGCGTTTTCCGGTAGCGCGGTGACCTGATCCTGGTGGCTGATCAACAGTGTCAGTTCCTCCACCACCGGGCTCATCCACGGCGCCTTGGCGGCCAGCTTGTAGCTATGGGTGCCAACGCCCCAGCCTTGAGTCGCCCGCTCGCTCTTGCCCCCCAGCAGCAACGCCAGCAACTGATGGCCGAAGCAGATGCCCAGCAGCTTGTCGCCGCGCTCGTAGCGGCCCAGCAGGTAGGTCTTGAGGGTTTGAATCCAGGGATCGGTGCCAAAGGAGTCGGCCTTGCTGCCGGTCACCAGGTAAGCGTCGAACTCCAGATCGTCGCTGGGATAATCGCCCTGGACCACGTTGTAGACGCTGAACTGGGCGGCAATGGGTTGCTGGGAAAACAGGCGCTGGAACATCTGCCCGTAACCCTGATATTGATCGACCAACTCGGGACGCAGGATATCGGTTTCAAGAATGCAGATGCGTAGCGACATAAAAAATTCCTGACAAGGTGATGGCAATAATGAACAGCCCAGAGCCTGCCTTGAAATACCACGGCAAGGCAAGCCCCGGGCCACTCATTGAGCGTCCGTCAACCTCAGAACCACTGGCCCTGGCGAGCCTTCTCCAGGAGCAGGGTCGGCGGGGCGAATCGTTCTCCGTATTGCTGCGCCAGGTACTGCGCACGGGCGACGAAATCCTTCACCCCGTACTGATTGATGAACTGCAGGGCGCCGCCGCTCCAGGCAGCGAAACCGATGCCGAAGATCGAGCCGATATTGGCGTCCGCCGTGGACTGCAACACCCCCTCCTCCAGGCAACGCACGGTTTCGATGGCCTGGATGAACAGCAGGCGGTCGCGCACGTCCTGGGGCGAGATCTGTCCATCGGCGCGATAGAAGCGCGTGTGCAACTCTGGCCACAAGTGCTTCTGGCCGCCGGCCGGGTAGTCGTAGAAACCGCCGCCAGCGGCCTTGCCCGCACGCTTGTCGTCATTGAGCAACTGGTCGATCACAGCAAACGCCGGATGCTTGATCGGCGGCTTGCCTTCAGCCTGCAGGTCCTTGGCGGTCTGCTGACGGATGTGACTCATCAGGCTTAGGGAGACTTCATCGGAAATCGCCAGCGGCCCTACCGGCATCCCGGCCTTGCGCGCCTCGGTTTCGATCATCGGCGCCGAAACGCCTTCGCCGAGCATGGCGATGCCTTCATTGGTGAAGGTGCCGAACACCCGGGAGGTGAAGAATCCGCGACTGTCGTTGACCACGATCGGGGTCTTGTTGATCTGCAACACGAAGTCGAACCCACGGGCCAGGGTCGCAGCGCTGGTCTGCGCGCCCTTGATGATTTCCACCAGGGGCATCTTGTCCACCGGGCTGAAGAAGTGCAGGCCGATGAACTTATCCGGATTCGGCACCGCCGTGGCCAACCCGGTGATGGGCAGGGTTGAGGTGTTGGAGGCGATCACCGCTTCACCGCCGACCACCTGCTGCGCGGCCCGGGACACCTTGGCCTTGAGCTCGCGATCCTCGAACACCGCCTCGATGATCAGGTCGCAACCGGCCAGGTCGGCGTCCTCGGCGGTGGTACGGATTCGTGCCAGGATCGCGTCACGCTGCTCGCGACTCAGTTGCCCGCGCGCCAGCTTTTTCTCCAGCAGCGCCGCCGAGTGGGCCTTGCCCTTCTCGGCCGCCTCGACGCTGATGTCCTTGAGCACCACCTCGATGCCCGCCACCGCGCTGACGTAGGCAATCCCCGCCCCCATCATCCCGGCCCCCAACACCCCGAGTTTTTTCGTGGTCTGCGGCGCGATGCCCTGAGGGCGCGAGCCACCGGCATTGATTTCATTGAGCTGGAACCAGAAGGTGCCGATCATGTTCTTCGCCACCTGGCCGGTGGTCAGCTCGGTGAAGTAGCGCGTCTCGATCAGTTGCGCGGTAGCGAAATCCACCTGGGCGCCTTCGACCGCGGCGCACAGGATCTTTTCCGGCGCGGGGAAGCAGCCCTGGGTCTTGGCCCGCAGAATCGACGGGGCAATGGCCAGCATCTGCGCCACTTTCGGGTTGGCCGGCGTGCCGCCGGGGATCTGATAACCGCGCGCATCCCAGGGCTGCTGGGCCGCCGGGTTGGCGAGGATCCAGGCCCGAGCCTTGGCCAGCAGCTCATCGCGATCCGTCGCCAAGGCGTCGATCAGGCCAGCTTGCAGCGCCTGCTGCGGGCGCACTTTCTTGCCTTCCAGCAGATACGGCAACGCCTTTTCCAGGCCGAGCAGGCGCACCATGCGCACCACCCCGCCGCCACCGGGCAACAGGCCCAGGGTGACTTCCGGCAGGCCGATCTGTAGCGATTGATCGTTCAGGGCCACCCGATGATGGCAGGCCAGGCAAATTTCCCAGCCGCCGCCCAGGGCAGCACCATTGATAGCCGCGACCACCGGCTTACCCAGGGTTTCCAGCGCGCGCAACTGGCCCTTGAGGGTCAACACCATGTCATAGAAGGCCTTGGCTTGCGGCTTGCCGACCTTGATCAGTTCATTGAGGTCGCCGCCGGCAAAGAAGGTCTTTTTCGCCGAGGTGATGATCACCCCGGCAATCGATTGCTGCTCGGCCTGCAGGCGCGCCACGACGCCGGCCATGGCCTCGCGGTACAGCTCGTTCATGGTGTTGGCGCTCTGGCCCGGCATATCGATAGTCAGGACGACGATCTGGTCCTGGCCCTTTTCGTAACGGATGGCATCGGTCATGAAGATGATTCCTTGAAGACGGGGCTCAGAGGCGTTCGATGATGGTGGCGATACCCATGCCGCCGCCGACACAGAGGGTCGCCAGGCCGTAGCGCTGGCGCCGGCTTTCCAGTTCGTCGAGCAAGGTGCCGAGGATCGCGCAGCCGGTGGCCCCCAGCGGATGGCCCAGGGCAATGGCGCCACCGTTGACGTTGACCCTGGCCGGATCGATGGCCATGTCCTTGATGAACTTGAGCACCACCGAGGCAAAGGCTTCGTTGACCTCGAACAGATCGATGTCCTCGACTCGTAGCCCGGCCTTAGCCAAGGCCTTGCGGGTGGCCGGCGCCGGACCGGTGAGCATGATGGTGGGGTCGGTGCTGGTGACCGCCGTGGCCACGATCCGCGCCCGGGGCTTGAGCCCCAGCTCCCGGCCCTTGGCCTCTGAACCGATGAGCATCAGCGCCGAACCGTCGACGATGCCCGAACTGTTGCCCGGGGTGTGCACGTGGTGGATGCGTTCGACATGGCTGTAGACCCGTAGCGCGGTGGCGTCGAAGCCCATCTGCCCGATCATTTCGAAACTCGGCTTGAGGCTGCCCAGGCCTTCCAGGGTCGAGTCGGCGCGGATGAACTCGTCATGCTCCAGCAAGACGATGCCGTTCTGGTCCTGCACCGGCACCAGGGACTTGGCGAAGGCACCGCTGGCCCGGGCCCGGGCCGCCTTCTGCTGGGATTGCAGGGCGAAGCGGTCGACCTCCTCGCGGGAGAAGCCCTCTAGGGTCGCGATCAGGTCCGCGCCAATGCCCTGGGGGGTGAAATGGCTGTGCATATTGGTTTCCGGGTCCAGCACCCAGGCCCCACCATCGCTGCCCATGGGCACCCGGGACATGGACTCGACGCCACCGACCACCACCAGTTCCTCGAACCCCGAGCGCACCTTCATCGCACCGAGGTTGACCGCCTCCAACCCCGAGGCGCAGAAGCGATTGATCTGCACGCCGGCCACGCTCACATCCCAATCCGCGGCCTGAACGGCGGTCTTGGCGATATCGGCCCCTTGATCGCCGATGGGCGTCACGCAACCCAGGACCACGTCGTCCACCTGGCTGGTGTCCAGTTCGCAACGCTGTTGCAGCGCCCGCAACAGGCCGCCCACCAGGTTCACCGGTTTCACGCTGTGCAAGGCGCCATCGGCCTTGCCTTTACCACGGGGCGTGCGTAATGCATCGAATATCAACGCTTGGGTCATGACGTCCTCGAACCGCTGTGCAGGGGAAAATGTCGAGCCCTCACCTTAGGCGCGACAGCCGTGGATTCAATGACCGATGCGCTCAGCCGCCTTGACGCTGACGCTCAGACGAACGGTAGGCAGCTAAGCGATCGCCCGATAAAGGGTCGCGAGCTGTCTAGCCAAAGGGCGACCACCCTGTATGTCAGTGGATTTATAGCGTTTTCAGGGATTGCAGCTATAACTTCATACGAATTGGATCTAAGCCAGAGGATTCAAGGCCCCTAAGGTAGAAACTGTAGGAAGTTCCGGACGGACTCTGCATCGGGACAGGTCAAAAAAAGGACACATAACCGGCCCACAATCATCTTCAGGACCGGCATGCATTGATGCTCAGGAATAACAACAAAAGGCATTCAGCCATGTTCAAACATTCGAAAGTACGTCAGGCGGGGCTCATCCTCTTCGCAACCACATTGCTGTTGATCTTGCCGAACCTCACCAGAGTGATCGGCTGATACGTGGTTGCTCGACCAACCGACCAGCACCCAGCCCCCGGTTCTCGCCGGGGGCACGCTGTCGTCTGCCCATATTGCTGAGCCACGGCAAGGAGGAGGATTCATGTCGCCACCGACCCGCTCGTGCGGGAGGGCCAAGACCCGCTAGCCAAGCGCGACTATTTCGGTATCTTGAACCACGCCAAACACGAAGAACTCCGGGACGCTTGGTCGACCCAGTGTCGCCACCCTAAGACCTGCAGCCCGGTGAAGCCTCCCCCACTGACGAAGATCCGACGGCCATCCATTGAAAGCTCTCCTCCTTTGCGCTGCCCTCCTGACCAGCAGCCCGCTGTACGCCGCCCAACTGCTGATCGACCTGGGCTCCGGCAGCCGCACCTGGCAGACCGAAGAACTGCTCAAGCACCCCGCAGCGCAGACCATCAAGATCAAGGACGATGTGTCCTACCACCGCGACATGCAATACCGGGCCGTGCCCATGGCGGCCCTGCTCAAGGGACTCAAGGCCGATGACCATGTGCAGGCCGTGGCCCTGGACGGCTTCGCCGCCGAACTGAACGCCGCGCCTCTGCTCGACACCCAGGGCTCCCAGGCCTGGCTGGCCATCGAAGACCCGGACAAACCCTGGCCTCGACTCGCCGCGGACAAACCCGGCGCCGGGCCTTTCTACCTGGTGTGGACGGACCCGCAAGCCGGGCATATCAGCCCCGAGCAATGGCCATTCCAGGTGGCGCGCATCCAGCGCCTGGCGCCGGTGGCGGAGCGTTTTCCGGCCCTGGCTCCGGACCCGAAGCTGGCAAGCAATGATCCGGTCAACCAGGGCTTTCGCCTGTTCCAGAAGAACTGCCTAGCCTGCCACCGCCTGAATGCCGCCGGTGACTCGCAGTTCGGGCCGGACTTGAACATTCCCTACAGCCCTACCGAGTATTTCAGTGGCGACTTTCTCAAGCGCTACATCCGCGATCCGCAGAGCCTGAGGCGCTGGCCCCAGGCCAAGATGCCCGGGTTCGACAGCAGCGTGTTGCCGGATCAAGAGCTGGAGTTGTTGCTGGGCTATCTGCGGCACATGGCGGGGCGCAAGCAGCTGCCTTGAGCTGATTCGGGCGTTGTCTATCGCCTGGATAGCCAGAGTTGATTTCCCGGTCGGCTCAGGCGGGCGGATAATCGCGTCCATCGAGCAAACACTTCGCCAAGCCTGATGAAGTCGCTGCTGCAACCTTGATGACGCCGATGACAACCGGGTCCGGGCTCTCCCGACCGGTTCCCTCTCCTGACCGGTCTTCCCTTTTAGCCACCCTCTCGGGTGGCTTTTTTTAACTTTGAGCGCCCTTGAAACGCAATTGGCCGACCCGAGGGCCAGCCAATTGTCGATCTTGATGCCAATGACGCCGGGTTATACCAGGCGCCCGCGAATCTCCTGCTTCACCCCCCATCCTTCAATGATGCCGCCCAGAGGCTCGACCACGGCCTCGAAGTCCTGCTCAAAATCCCCGATGCCGCCATGGGTGGCGTACATCACCTTGCTCAGTTCCAGATACCAGGCGCCGTCATCACGCACGCTGACCTGGGCGTTCAAGGATTCACCGCGAAACTGTCCTGCCGCCCTGCGCGCCCGCTCCTCGTCCGGAAAAATGGCGTAGAACTCGATGGGATGGAATCGTGAAAAATCAAAACCGCCTTCTTTCATGCGGCGCAGCACACTGCTGCTGAGGTCTTCTTGAACGGCTGTGCTCATGAAACGTCCTCCTCAAACCGATGGATAGACTTTCCGCGCTTCCCGACTCGCCGACCACAGTGACCGGCATCACGACCCGGGGGCGGGCCGTCAGGAAACAAGCATGGAGCTGACAAGATCAGAGCTAGGCGAAGAATTTGCTGATCTCGTTTGCAGATTAGCGCCAACGTCTGGGCGCCGCCAGAAATAGCTGCGCAAGCAATCTCTGTCGTCTCTAGATCGGCGTGATGCGTAGAATCTGAATGCTGTTCTGCTCTTTCAGGCTCTTGAGAGTGGGGGCTTCGATACGTCCGTCCAGATCATTCAGATCCAGTTCGGCACTGACCGGCAGCAACTTGGCCCTGACCAACTGCGCGGCCCGCTCCAGCGTCGGCTCCTGCTCGCAATCGAAGTCCTCGACGGACTGGACACCATGATCATCCACGAAAGTGACTTGCCACTTTTGCATCAGCGCCTCCTCGATAGCCCTGTCAGTGGGCCTACAGCATCTCGACCTTGAGCCAGAGGCAAACGTTCCGCGACAAGGGCAGGCCAGCCAAGAAAAAGGCCGCTCGGAGGCGGCCTTGATCGAACCCTTGGACCGTCAGCCGGTCACGGCTTTTCGGCACGGGTCTTGAGCGCCTTCAGGGTGTTGAAAGGGGCGTCCACCACGAACTTGTTGGCCAACCAGGACGGCACGCTGCCACCAGGCTCGGTGTGCACCTGATAGGTCACTTCGACCTGATCGGCACCTTTGGGCACGAACTTCCAGTAACCCTCGACCTGGGATACGCGCACGAAACCTTTCTCTTCCGGGATGTAGGTCGGCACACCTTCCAGCTTGCGGGTCAGACTGCCGTCTGCGGCTTCGCTGGTAGTGATGTGCAGCACCGAGTCACGCGCAGTGACCGGCCAAGGCGTGTTGAACTGGGTGTAGGTCCAGGTTTGATCGCCTTCGTGCTTGAGCAGTTTCTGGGTCTTGCACTCATGGATCCAGGCGCAGGCACCCACCACGTCTTCCTGCAATGCACGCAGCTTGGCGATGGAGGTCTTCATGGTGGTGACACCACGGTATGCCTTGTATTTGGAGCCGGCCACTTCACTCAAGGAAATCTTGATGCCGTCTTCGTCCTTCGCCGTTTGCCAGTCTTCGGCGTGGGCCGTTGCCGACAACAGCACGGTGAAGCCACAGAGCACAGCCATTCGATACAGCGAACCCATTGTCTTATTCCTTATTGTTGAAGTTCCGTTCATTAAGAACACTCTAAGCCGCTGTCACTTGTTCCCACCATCCGAGCAAGCGGATGGCATCTTCCCGGCTTTCGCCGCACACCTCGGGATCTGCCTGAAACGCGCCGCACACCGCTGGCCGCTCCGGCCTACCGAACAAGCCACACAGGTGTTCGACAGACAGGTGCAGGCAACGTTCTCCCGCCGGCTTGCCATTGGGCATTCCGGGGATCGGTGAGCTGATGGAAGGGGCAATGCAGCAGGCGCCACAACCTTCACGGCATTTCATGACGAAAGCTCCTCGCGACAAGCATAGTGTTGAATGACGCCGGACAAGAGTAACCGCTAAAACAGCCGTTTAAAATTACTCAAAGAACGGATTTGACGCACAACCGTGCGTGACTGATCAGTCTCCGACAAAACGTCGCTGCAGCCAGTCACAAACAGGTTGAAGAATTTACTGCTTGAATTCGAAATCCAGGGCCGCGCCTTCGATTTCACGACGCTCCTCATTGCGCAACTGCAACTGCATTTCGTTGCTCAGCAAGCGACCATTGAGTTGGAACGGACTGCTTTCCTTGGGCTTCTCGCCAAACATCTGCGGCAGCAAAGGTTCGCGCTTGGGCAATGGCACACTGCCGACAGGTTGCAGATGCTTGACCATTTCCGGCGGTAGGCTCAGGTCCAGCTTGGGGCTCTTCAACGGCGTCTTGATGTCTTGATAGGCCCACTTGGATTTGGGCTTGGCTGCTGCCTTCTTGCTTGCCGGCTTGCTCTTGCCAGCGCTGGCCTGGGCTTTGGCCTTGCTCGCCGAGGTCTGCTTGGCGGTAGCTGGCTTGCTCGGGTGGGTGCTGCTGGCAGCCGGTTTATCGGTGGCCGAGGCTGCCTGGACAGGCGTGACAGCGACAACTCCCAACAGACAGGCAGATAACCAGATGGCAGGAAAAAAGGCATTCATAAAGGCAGGTAGATCGACAAAAGGTTTCCTATGCTCGCTTGTTGCAAGCCCCATGACAAGCACAGGGCCGCATTGTTTAAAAACCGCCGGCTGCCTCCTGGCACAACTGGCTGGCGAGCATGCCCAGGGTCATCAAGGCCCGCTCGGCCTCACGATTCCAGGGGGTGCCGCAATTGAGCCGCACGCAGTGGTTGAACTGCTCGGTGTTACTGAAGATCAACCCCGGGGCAATGCTGATGCCCTGCTGCAGGGCCCGCACATGCAGTTCCTGGGTGTTGACCCGCCCAGGCAGGCTGACCCAGAGAATGAAACCGCCATTGGGCCGAGTAATCTGCGTGCCTTCCGGAAAGTACTGCTGCACCGCCAGTTGAAAGGCGCTGAGGTTCTTGCGGTATTCCTGGCGGATGTAGCGTAAATGCCGGTCATAGCCGCCGTTCTCCAGGTACGCCGCAACGCCCATCTGGGTCACGCTGCACGCCGAATGAGTACTGAAGGTCTGCAGGCGCTGGATCTCCTGCTGGTACTTGCCGGCGATCATCCAGCCGATGCGCACCCCCGGTGACAGGGTCTTGGAGAAACTCGAGCAGTAGATCACCCGGTCCAGGCGGTCATAGGCCTTGAGGGCCTTGGTGCGCCCTACCTCGAACATCAACTCGCCGTAGATATCGTCCTCGACCACCTGGATATCGAAGTCCGATGCCAGACGCAGCAACTGCTTCTGCCGCTCCTCCGGCATGGTGCCGCCCAGGGGGTTGCTCAGACGCGTCGTCAGGACCAGGGCCTTGATCGACCACTGGTTGGCCGCCAGTTGCAGCGCTTCGAGGCTCATCCCGGTGGAAGGATCGCTGGGAATCTCGATGACCTTGAGCCCCAGCAAATCCGCCAGTTGCAGCAATCCGTAATAGGTCGGCGATTCCGCGGCAATCAGATCGCCTGGCCGGGTCAGGACCCGCAGCGACATCTGCAGGGCATCGACACAACCGTGAGTGATCACCACTTCCGAAGGGTCGACCACCACACCGGCATCACGCATGCGAATCGCCACCTGGCGTCGCAGTGGCTCGAAGCCCGGACTGAACATGTAGCTGAACGCCCGTGGGCTGTGAAACCGCGTGACCTTGGCCAATTGCTGGTGCAATGCCCGCACCGGCAGGTAGTCGACGCTGGGCACTGCCGCCCCCAGAGGAAAGACCCCTTCGCGACGGGACTCCACCAACACCTGCTGAATAATGCTGCTGCGGGTCACCAGCCCCGGACGCTCGACCCGGGCAATGTCCGGCGTAGGCGCAGTCAGCGCCGGCGTCTGGTGCACGTAGTAACCGGACTGGGGACGCGCGCGGATCAGCCCCTGGTCCTCGAGGTTGGCATAGGCCTGGAGCACCGTGGCGTGGCTGACGTTGAGCTGCGAGCTCATCTTGCGTACCGACGGCACGCGCTCCCCCGGCTGGTAGACACCACGGCGAATATCCTCAGCCAGCTGCTGAGCGATACGTTGATAGAGCAAGAGATTGGTCATGGCACAGCACTCGATTTCACGGCGTTTTATTCTTGTGTGAAACAATACCGGCACAGTTTAGAAGTGTACTGGGACAGTTCCTACAATAGTCGAGGACACCGGGCAGTGAAAAGTAGAACTGTAGGGTTTTTGTGAGCACCTTGGCAGACATAAAAAAACCCGACGCCTAGCGGACGTCGGGTTTTTCGGGGACAAGAGGCGTTTCAGCGAGCGGCGCCCAGCTG
Source organism: Pseudomonas sp. TKO26 (assembly GCF_003225665.1). Lineage (NCBI taxonomy): Bacteria > Pseudomonadati > Pseudomonadota > Gammaproteobacteria > Pseudomonadales > Pseudomonadaceae > Pseudomonas > Pseudomonas sp. TKO26. The sequence continues at coordinate 64,468 of NZ_QKLN01000005.1, read as the reverse complement.
GCCCTTTTCGTCGGAGAAGACGATTTCCACCCGCCGGTTCTGCGCCCGGCCACGCTCGGAGGCATTGGCTTCCACCGGGTAGTCGTCACCGTATCCTTCGACCTGGATCCGCTTCTCGTCGATCCCCAGATCCACCAGCACGTCTGCCACGGCCTGGGCTCGATCGCGCGACAGCTGCAGATTGTTCTGACGTTCACCGGTGTTGTCGGTGTAGCCCTCAATGCGCACGACACGCTTGGGGTTCAGTTGCAGAAACTGCACCACCTTAAGCACAGTGCGATTGGCCGAGTTCTTCAATTCGGCCTCGCCGGTGTCAAACAGCACGTCGCCCAGTGTCATCACCAGGCCACGGTCGGTCTGGGTGGTCGCCAGGCTGATGATCTGCTCCTCCAGCCACTTGCCCTGCTGTTGCACGCTCAACAGTTTGGCCTCACGCAGGGCCAGTTGCAGGCGTTGTCGTTCCAGTTCGAGCTTGGCGGCGCGCTCCTGGTTCAACGCCTGATCCGTGTGCTCCCGGGCAATCTCGCTGTAACGACGACTCAGGTAGGCATAGTGCTCCACATCGGCACCGCTGCCCCAGTAGGTCGACAGCCGATCGGCACGGGCCAGGGATTCTCCGGCGCGTATCACGTCCTTGGGCGCGATCCGCAACACATTGGAGTCCTCCTTGACCTTCTGGAAGTCGGCACCGGCTTGCTGCAGGGCTTCCTCGCTGTGCTGGCCGGCACAACCATAGAGACCGGCGCAGGCCAACAGCAACGCGCCACCGAAGATCCGGGTCGAAAGGCTCATTGGGCATCTCCCAGTTGCTTGCGCAGGCGGGTGATGCGGGTGTTGAGCTCGTTCACCTGTTCCTGGCTCTTCTGGGTCAGGACCTTGGCCTCGGCCAGCCGAGCATCCAGTTCTGCCTGTTCGGCACGCATCCGCGCCTTCTTGTAGGACTCATCCTGCATATTGCCCTGAGCCCGGGAGAACTTGTCTTCGGCCAGTTTCAACTCAGGCATCGCCTCGGCCGAGGCCCCCACGGCCTTGGCTTGCTCCAGTGCCTGGGCAGTGAGGCGCATTTGCTCGGTGGGCGCCGGATCGGTTGCACAACCCGCCATGGCCAACAGGGCCAGGGCAGGGAAAAGAGGTCGAATAGTCACACGTGATTCCTACGGTTTTGGGCTGCTGACGGGTTGCTGCAACTGGGCCTTCCAGCGCTCCAGATTGCGCTGCAGCAAGGCCTCCGTCAGACCGGACGCGGGCAATTCTGTCATCTTTTTTGCCAGCTGTCCGCGCAACCATGGGTCATTGCAGGCGGAGTTGTGGGACAGCGCGAGAAACAGTCCCGGTTTGTCGATGGCCTGGGGAAACGCCTGCAGATCCGCCGCCATCCCCAGGGACTGGGCCATGGCCATGCCCGCATAGCGCGGTGCCAGGACATAGTCCACTTCCCCCAGCAGCAAGGTCTGGAAGACCTGGGTCAGGTTCGGCAGGCGCTTGAGTTGCAAGTGCTCCTTGGCCACGACCTGAAAGGGCTGGGTCAAGCGGGCCTTTTCCGAAACCGCGCCCGGATGGCCGGCCAGGTCCGCCACCTGGGAGTAGCTCAGGGTCGAGTCCTTGCGCGTCCACACCAGATAGTCGTTCTGCACCAGCGCCGGGTGGATGTAGTCCAGCGACTCCAGCTCATTGAAGGTCAGTGGCGCATCGGCCAGCAGGTCCATGCGCCCGCTGCGAACTTCATCCAGGGCTTCGGAACGTTTGCCGGCGTACAACAACTCGACCTTGAGCCCCAGCTCCCCCGCCACTTGCTGCAGCAGGTCGGCACTGGCCCCCATCAGGTGCTTGGGGTTCTGCGGGTCTTGCCACAGGTACGGCGGTGCGTCCGGGCTGCCGGTCACCACCAGACGCTCGCACTTGCCTGCCGCCAGTGACAGCGCTGGCAACAACGCCAGGCTCAACAGCGCTGCCCAGCCCCCCATGCGGTGCAGATCCATGGCGATACCCTCCCCCGACAAAAAACACCCATAAAAAAACCCGGCCAAAAGGCCGGGCTCTTTATAAGTGAAGACGCCGGATTAGACCAGCTTCTCCAACTCAGGAACGGCTTCGAACAAGTCCGCCACCAGGCCGTAATCGGCCACCTGGAAGATCGGCGCTTCTTCGTCCTTGTTGATCGCAACGATCACTTTGGAGTCTTTCATGCCGGCCAGGTGCTGGATCGCACCGGAGATACCGACCGCGATGTACAGCTGTGGCGCAACGATCTTGCCGGTCTGGCCGACCTGCATGTCGTTCGGCACGAAGCCTGCGTCCACTGCCGCGCGGGAAGCGCCGACAGCAGCACCCAGCTTGTCAGCCAGGGCGTACAGGTGCTTGAAGTTGTCGCCGTTCTGCATGCCGCGACCGCCGGAAACGACGATCTTGGCAGCGGTCAGCTCAGGGCGATCGGACTTGGCCAGCTCTTCGCCAACGAAGCTCGACTTGCCTGCATCGTGAGCGGCGCCAACGGCTTCGACAGCAGCCGAACCACCTTCAGCGGCAACGGCGTCGAAGCCGGTGGCACGCACGGTGATGACTTTCACCGCAGCCGAGGACTGCACAGTGGCGATGGCGTTACCGGCATAGATCGGACGCTTGAAAGTATCGGCGCTTTCGACCGAGATGATCTCGGAGATCTGGTCAACGTCCAGCTGGGCGGCAACCCGCGGCAGGATGTTTTTGCCGTTGGAGGTCGCGGCAGCCAGGATGTGGCTGTAGCCAGCGCCCAGTTCGGCGACCAGCGGCGCAACGTTTTCCGGCAGTTGGTGAGCGTAGGCGGCATTGTCGGCCACCAGCACTTTGGCCACGCCAGCGACTTTGGCGGCGGCTTCAGCCACAGCGCCAACGCCCTGACCGGCAACCAGCACATGAATGTCACCACCGATTTTGGCGGCGGCGGCAACGGTGTTCAGGGTGGCCGGAGCCAGCGCCTTGTTATCGTGTTCGGCGATTACCAAGATAGTCATGATCAGATTACCTTCGCTTCGTTTTTCAGTTTCTCGACCAGTTCAGCCACCGACTTGACCTTGATACCCGCGCTGCGTGCAGCCGGCGCTTCGACTTTCAGGGTCTTGTTGGTGGAGGCGGTGGAAACGCCCAAAGCATCAGGAGTCAGCGTTTCAAGCGGCTTCTTCTTGGCTTTCATGATGTTTGGCAGAGACGCGTAGCGCGGCTCGTTCAGACGCAGGTCGGTGGTGACGATGGCTGGCAGGTTCAGTGCAACGGTCTGCAGGCCGCCATCGATTTCGCGAGTGACATCGACCTTGTCGCCGGACACTTCGACCTTGGAGGCGAAGGTGCCTTGAGCGTAACCGCTCAGGGCCGCCAGCATCTGGCCGGTCTGGTTGTTGTCGCTATCGATGGCCTGTTTGCCAAGGATCACCAGCTGTGGCTGTTCCTTGTCGACCACCGCCTTGAGCAGCTTGGCCACGGCCAGGGAGTTCAACTCTTCAGCGGACTCGACGAGGATTGCGCGATCGGCACCCAGTGCCAGGGCGGTACGCAGTTGCTCTTGAGCAGTAGCAGGACCGATGGAGACGACGACGATTTCAGTCGCTACACCTTTCTCTTTCAGGCGTACCGCTTCTTCCACTGCGATTTCGCAGAAAGGGTTCATCGACATCTTGACGTTGGCGAGGTCGACGCCGGAGTTGTCCGCTTTGACGCGAACCTTGACGTTATAGTCGACCACTCGTTTGACAGCTACAAGAACCTTCATGGATTCCTCGTTACTCTCCGGTGAAAAGAAAGTCGCCTAGGCGAGAACCTGGCGGTTGATGCTCATCGGCACAAGGGCACCTCCAAAAACGCTGGCGTAGATAAAGGATGACCTTGCTCACGGGAGTGATGACCGTTGGTCAGTGGTGACCGGCGAGTCATTCATTATCGCGGCGTGTAAACTGCGCACTTTCAAGCTGCGCGGCGCATCACCTTTACTGCCTTTGCCCTGTCTTTAGAGGTGCTCTTGAAACCAACAGTCAGCCTACGGCGAGCGCAAAACCGACCGTATCTTGACCGGAACGCCTTTTCTGGTCAATACGGCAAAATAGCCGTTTATAAGCCGCGCTTCTTTGATTTATCTGGGCTGCAGCAATTTCAAACAAACGTTTGTATTGGACGCTGAGAGTGGTGTAGATATAATGCGCCGCCCAGAGAGAAAGGTCGGCCATCCCCTCTCCTCCCGCCATTTGCGACGGGAGAAAGCGCGGATGCAATGCCAAACCTCCAATTAGAAAAAACCGTTGAGCCTTGAGTAGGAGATAGCCTAGTGGAACGCGAATACATGGAATTCGACGTGGTCATCGTCGGTGCCGGCCCCGCAGGCTTGTCCGCCGCTTGCCGCCTTAAGCAGAAGGCCGCTGAAGCCGGCAAGGAAATCAGCGTCTGCGTGGTCGAGAAAGGCTCCGAAGTCGGTGCTCACATCCTTTCCGGTGCCGTGTTCGAACCACGGGCCCTGAATGAACTGTTCCCGGACTGGAAGGAACTGGGCGCTCCGCTCAACACTCCGGTGACCCGCGACGACATCTATGTCCTGCGCAGCGGCGAAACCTCCACCAAGGTTCCCGACTTCTTTGTGCCCAAGACCATGCACAACGAAGGCAACTACATCATCTCCCTGGGCAACCTGTGCCGCTGGCTGGCCCAGCAAGCCGAGAACCTGGGCGTGGAAATCTACCCGGGCTTCGCCGCCCAGGAAGCCCTGATCGACGAAAACGGCGTGGTCCGCGGGATTCTTACCGGCGACATGGGCGTCGACCGTGAAGGTCATCCAAAAGACGGCATGTACACCCCCGGCATGGAACTGCGCGGCAAATACACCCTGTTCGCCGAAGGCTGCCGCGGCCATATCGGCAAGCAGCTGATCAAGCGCTTCAACCTGGACAGCGACGCCGACGCCCAGCACTACGGCATCGGCCTCAAGGAAATCTGGGAAATCGATCCGGCCAAGCACCAACCAGGCCTGGTGGTGCACACCGCCGGCTGGCCGCTGGACATCATGAGCAACGAGAACACCGGCGGCTCCTTCCTCTATCACCTGGAGAACAACCAGGTGGTGGTGGGCCTGATCGTCGACCTGTCCTACGCCAACACCTACCTGTCGCCGTTCGACGAGTTCCAGCGCCTCAAGCATCACCCGGTGCTCAAGCAGTACCTGGAAGGCGGCAAGCGCATCAGCTATGGCGCACGCGCACTGGCCAAGGGCGGCATCAATTCGCTGCCGAAGATGGTGTTCAAGGGCGGTGCGCTGATCGGCTGCGACCTGGGCACCATGAACGTGGCCAAGATCAAGGGCAGCCACACCGCCATGAAGTCCGGCATGCTCGCCGCCGACGCCGTGGCCGACTCGCTGTTCGCCGGCTCCGAAGGCGCCGACGAGCTCAAGAGCTACGTCGACTCGTTCAAGTCCAGCTGGCTGTATGAAGAACTGTTCGCCAGCCGCAACTTCGGCCCGGCCATGCACAAGTTCGGCCCGATCATCGGTGCCGGCTTCAACTGGATGGACCAGAACCTCTTTGGCGGCAAGCTGCCCTTCACCCTGCACGACACCAAGCCGGACTACGCCTGCCTGAAGCTGGCCAAGGACTGCGCGAAGATCGACTACCCGAAACCCGACGGCAAACTCAGCTTCGACAAATTGAGCTCGGTGTTCATCTCCGGTACCAACCATGAAGAAGAACAGCCGTGCCACCTGAAGCTGACCGACCCGAGCATCCCGCTGGGCCGCAACCTGCCGCTGTACGATGAACCGGCCCAACGCTACTGCCCGGCCGGCGTGTATGAGGTGATCACACAGGAAGATGGCGAGAAGCGCTTCCAGATCAACGCGCAGAACTGCGTGCACTGCAAGACCTGCGACATCAAGGACCCGGCCCAGAACATCACCTGGGTCACGCCGGAAGGTGCCGGCGGCCCGACCTACCCGAACATGTAAGTCGCCACGCCATGAAAGAGGCCCCCGATATGGGGGCCTTTTTCATGCCCGGCATTCGCCGACCCTGCAGCCTGTGAAAGCCGGCTTGCCGGCAAAAACGCACCCTCAAGCCTGGTAACGGCTCACGGGCGCCGTCGCTGCCAAGCTAGCGCCAAGGGGATTGGCACTCAGGCCGCGCGCTCTTCGCCGGGGTTGCGTTCGAAGTAGCGCTTGTACTCGCGACTGAACTGCGAGGTGCTCTGGTAGCCCACCCGATGCGCTACCTGGGCCACGCCCAGTCCTTCACCCAGCAGCAACTGCTGGGCCTTGAGCAGGCGCAGGCGCTTGAGGTACTGCACCGGCGACAGCAAGGTGCTGCGCTTGAAATGCTCGTGGAAGGTCGAAGTGCTCATATTGGCGCAACGGGCCAGGGTCTCGACGCTCAGGGGCTCGGTGTAATGCTCGTGCAGATGATTGAGCGATGCCGCGACCCGGGCGAAATGCCCCTGCTGCTCCACCAGCGCCCGCAGGGCATCGGCCTGGGGCCCACGCAGGGCAGCAAAGAGCAGCTCGCGCACTCTGGACGCGCCCATGACTTTGCACTCCAGAGGATCGTGCAGACAGCGCAGTAGCCGTTCCACACAACCACGCATGCTGTCATCGAGCACCGCCGAGGTCATGGACTCCAGGGTCTGCGCCGAAGCGGCCCGGCCTTCGGTGATGCCCATGGCCAGCACCAACTCGCTGAGGACCGCCCGGTCGATGGCGATGGAAATGCCCAGCAGCGGCGCATCGGGCATAGCGAAGGTTTCACACTCGAAGGGCACCGACAGGGCCTGGATCAGGTAGTGCCCGGCGCCGTACTCCAGGGTCCGCGTGCCCAGATAGGCCAGTTTGCTGCCCTGGACAATGATCATCAGGCTCGGCTCATAGATCTGCGGGCCGCGCGCCACATCGCAGCTGGCCCTCAGCACCTGGACCCCAGGCAAGTCGGTAGCCACGAAACCATCTCGGCTGGCAAGAGGCCGGATCAGCGAAACCAGGGTGGCATTGGCGTCCAGATGACGGGTCAGCAGCATGGGAAAAACTTCACGGAAAAAGGGATGAAAACATCATCGCAGGTCTGTCCGCCAATGCCGCGTGAAAACCGCCAACGACGGAGGAATAGGCATGACATGCCGAGGAATCGCCATGGTTGGCCCCGGGCTCGACGCCGAGAATGCCCCGCCTCAATCGTCAGCGTTTTCGCGAGGTCCATCATGTACACCGCCATCGGTTATGCCGCCCAGTCGGCCACCACTCCCCTCGCCCCCATGCGCTTCCAGCGCCGCAGCCCGCGCCCGGACGACGTTGCCATCGAGATCCTCTACTGCGGCGTCTGTCACTCCGACATCCACCAGGCCCGCAACGAATGGGGCATCGCCGTGTACCCGCTGATGCCGGGCCACGAGATCGTCGGCAAGGTCACCGCGGTCGGCGCCAACGTCAGCAAGCACAAGGTCGGCGACCTGGTGGGCGTAGGCTGCATGGTGGATTCCTGCCGCCACTGCGAAGCCTGCGCCGCGGATCTGGAGCAGTACTGCCTGCAAGGCCCGACCATGACCTACTCCACCCCGGACCGGGTCGACGGCAGCAACACCATGGGCGGCTACTCCGACAGCATCGTGGTCAGCGAGCACTTTGTCGTGCGCATCCCCGAGAAACTCGACCTGGCCAGCGCCGCGCCGATTCTCTGCGCCGGCATCACCACCTACTCGCCGCTCAAGCACTACGGGGTCAAACCCGGCGACAAGGTGGGAATTCTCGGCATGGGCGGCCTGGGCCACATGGGCATCAAGTTCGCCAAGGCCCTGGGCGCCGAAGTGACCCTGTTCACCCGCTCGGCGAGCAAGGCCGAAGAAGCGCGGCGCCAGGGCGCCGATCACGTGATCGTGTCCACCGACGCGGCGCAGATGCAGTCGGTGGCCGGGCATTTCGACTTCCTGCTGGACACCATTCCGGTGCCCCACGACCTCAACCCCTACCTCGATACCCTGCGCTTTGATGGCGTGCACATTCTGGTGGGCCTGATCGAGCCGGTGGACCCGGCGCTGCACGCGGGCAAGCTGGTGATGAGCCGCAGGGTACTGGCCGGCTCGCTGATCGGCGGCATCGCCGAAACCCAGGAGGTGCTGGACTTCTGCGCCGAACACGGCATCAGCTGCGATATCGAAATGCTCGACATCCGCCAGATCAATGAAGCCTTTGAGCGCATGATCAAGGGCGATGTGAAGTACCGCTTCGTGATCGACATGGCGAGCCTGAAGAGCTGAATCCCGGCGTCATGCAGACCCGGCTTGGCGGTGGCAGGCGCTCCATGGAGCGGCCTTGGCCGGCAAGCCGGCTCCTGCGCGCAGGTATCCGCGAACAGCGGCTGTGTCAGCCGCGGGCAAAGGCGCGCAGTACTTCACCGTCCATGCGGTACTTGACCCACTCTTCCTGGGGCTGGGCCCCCAGGGACTTGTAGAACTGGATGGCCGGTTCGTTCCACTCCAGCACGCTCCATTCGAAGCGCCCGCAATCGTTGTCACAGGCGATCTGCGCCAAGTGCCGCAGCAGTTGCTTGCCCGCGCCGCCGCCGCGCTGTTCCGGAGTGATGTAGAGATCCTCCAGGTACAGGCAGTTGCTGCCCAACCATGTCGAGTAACTGAAGAAAAACACCGCGAAGCCGATCGGCTGCCCGTCCCGCAGGCAAATCAGGCCGTGGGCCGTGGCGCCCTCGCTGAACAGGCTGCGCTCGATGTCGGCAACACTGGCAATCACCTCATGACGTGCTCGCTCGTAGTCGGCAAGCTCGGTGATAAAGGCAAGAATCTGCGGGGCATCGCTGGGCAGTGCAGGACGGATTTCGACGGACATCGACGGTTCTCATGGCGGAATCAGGCGGCCATATTAGAACGACAGCCGAAAGACTTGCACGGGCATTTATGGGAATCGGCCAATCACCGATCATGCAGCACGCCGAACTGGATAAACTGGACCGCCGAATGCACTTTGCCCCCCTGCACAACCTGGCAGAAACCTTGCTGCCCCACGCCCTCGAACCTGCCAAAGACGGCTCCCATGACCTGTCCCACCTGCAACGGGTCTGGCACAACGTGCGACGCATTGTCGACGAAGAAGGCGGCGACCTCAGAGTGCTGCTGGCCGCCACCCTGCTCCACGATTGCGTGAGCGTGAAAAAAAACTCGCCCTTGCGCGCCCAGGCCTCACGCTTGTCGGCGGACAAGGCCCGAGGAATTCTCGCCCAGCTGGGCTGGAGCGACGCCGAGATCGAAGCGGTCGCTCACGCCATCGCCGCCCACAGCTTTTCCGCCGCCCTCGCCCCGGCCACCCTGGAAGCCAGGATCCTGCAGGACGCCGACCGCCTCGATGCCCTCGGCGCCCTGGGCGTGGCGCGCACCTTCTACGTTTCCGGCCGCCTGGGCCTGGCCCTCTACGACCCCGCCGATCCCACGGCCCGGCAGCGCGAACTCGATGATGCCCGCTTCACCCTGGATCACTTCCAGACCAAGCTGCTGCATTTGGCCGAAGGTTTCCAAACGTCCTGCGGCGCCCGCCTGGCGCAGATCCGCCATGCGCGCCTGCAACGCTTCAGGCAGGAATTGCTGGAGGAAATCGGCGAATGAGCCTGCGCGCCAACTCCGCTCGCGGCCAACCCTGAAACCACCAGGAACACAAGCAACCGGCGTCGCCATGGTCGGCTCCCGTCACCTCTCGGACTGGATCGGCGCCGCCCGCTCGGCGGCAGTGTTCGTCTGCCTCCTGGCGGTGACCAGTCTGGGCCTTGCCCTGCGCCGGGGTTCGGCCACAGCCTGCTGCTGTGGTGTTTGGCCTGACCCAGTGCCCAGGCCGGAGTTGCTTCCGCCAGGCGCCGTTCGAGGCATCGCGCAAGCCGAGCCGGCCTGCGCCGTGCACTCACTGGGGTTCCTGAGCCTGCAGCAACGCGTCCACTTCAGCATGGCCAGGTGCGGTGGCCGGACCACGGCGGGTCACGGCAATGGCCGCTGCGGCATTGGCTCGGCGAGCGGCCGCCAGTGGCTCAAGCCCCGCCGCCAGCCCTGCGACAAAGACTCCGGCATGGGCGTCGCCGGCGCCATTGCTGTCCAGCGCCTGGACCTTGAATCCGCCCACCTGCGCCAGCTGCCCCTGGCGTCCTATCCAGCAGCCCCGAGCACCGTCGCGCAGCAGCAGCAAAGCCGTGGGGGCCAGCCAGGCGCCAAGCCGCTGCAAGGCCAGCTCGATACTCGAACTGGCGGTAAAGCCCAAGGCTTCGGCGCGGTTACAGCTCCAGATATCGATACGCGGCAACAGGGCCGCCATCAGGGGGGAGTCGGGGGAGTCCACCAGAGGCCCCGGATCGAACATCACGGGCACCGAGCGCGGCAATGCCAGCAGCCAGTCGACCAGGGCTTGAGCCTTGCTCGCCTGCAGCAGGCTGTAGCCGCTGACATACAGATAGTCATCCGCCTGGACCCTGACCTCTGCCAGATCCTCGGCCGACAGTTCACCCTCGGCGCCGATATGGGAGATGAAGGTGCGCTCGGCCGAGGCATCGGTCAGGGCCACGCACACACCGGTATCGGCGCCCGGGCTGGGCGGCAGGCTCAGGCCAATGCCTTCTGCCTGCATCGCCGCTCGGGCCAGATCGCCAAAGCGCCCCTGGCCGTGGCGCCCCAGGTAGAGCACCGGCAAGCCATTGCGCGCCGCCGCGGCCATGACATTGAAGCCGCCGCCAGCCTCGAAGCTCGCCGACTGGGCCAGGACATCACCACCGGCAGCCGGCAGACGGTCCACGGCCATCACCAGGTCGACGATCACCTGCCCGCTATGGAGCAACCTAGGCATTGGCATTCTCGACAAAGGCCCCACGCCGGTCACGGGCTCCGCCCAGCAGAGCGTATCCACCGCCGGCCACCAGGAAGGTGACGATCCAGCCCAGGCCGTTATGCCCCAGCCAGGAATCGGCCAGCGGCCCGGTGAACCAGACGTCTTCTGCGGTGGTGCCGATGCTGGTGAAACAGAATCCCAGAATGATCGCCAGCACCCAGGCACCGAACGCCCGCCACTCGATCCCGCCCTGGTACCAGTAAGCACTGCTCGGCCCGACATTCAACAAATCATCGGCGCTGTAGTAATGGCGATGGATAAGGTCCACCACGAAGATCCCCACCCAGGCAGTGATCGGCACCGCCAGCAGAGAAATGAAGCTGATAAAGGGCCCGTAGAAGCTGTCGGCAATCAGCATGAAGTAGATCGAGCCGAGGAAGATCGCCACGATATCCACCAGCACCGCATAGACCCGCTTGACCTTGAGGCCCAGGGTCAGCGCGGTGAGACCGGCGGAATACACCGACAGGTTGTTGGACAGCAGCAGGCCACCAAAGGCCGCGATCAGGTAAGGCACGGCCATCCAGGTGGGCAGCATGTCGCGGATCGCGATGATCGGGTCCACCGCCGAAGCCAGGTGATCATTGCCCACCGACAGCAGGCCGCCCAGGGTGATCAGCAGCACCAGCGGGATACCGGCGCCGAATGCCGCCGAGGCCACCAGGCGCCCGGCCGTCACCGAGCGATGCTGGTAGCGCGACATGTCGGCCCCGGAGCTGGCCCAGCCGATCCCGGTACCGGCCGCCATGGTGCCGACCCCGATGATCATTGCGCTCACGGGGGCCGGCGCCGCATTGAACACCGCCGTCCAGTCGATGGTGGCGCAGAGGAAACCGCCCACCAGGACGTTCAGCGCACCAAAACCGTAAGTGGCCCACTTCTGGATCACCAGCAAGGTGGCGTGGCCCAGGCCGGAGACGCTCAGGGTCATCAGGACGAAGATGCCGATGAACAGCAGGGTCAGCAGCGGCGCGTCCTTGGCCGAAGCCGGGGTCTGGAACAGGATCGAACTCAGGGACAGCAGGACAAAGGCTGCCGTGGTGGTATTCACCGTTTCCCAGCCGACCCGCGACAGCATCGACACCAGGGTCGGCCCGATGTTGCCACGCACGCCGAAGATCGCCCGGGACAGGGTCAGGCTGGGGGCCCGACCGCGGCGGCCGGCCACGGAGATCAGGCCAACCACGGCGAACGAGCCCACTGAACCGAGGATCGCCACCAGCAGCACCTGCCAGATCGACAAGCCACGAAACGCCACCAGCGTCGCCCCGAGGGGCAAGCCGAGAATGCTGATATTGGCCGCGAACCAGACCCAGAACAACTGCAACGGATGACCGTTGCACTCGGCCTCGGGAACCGGCTCGATACCGCGGGTTTCCAGTTGCCCGGCGCCTGAGCCGACCGTCGATGAACTCATGAATGAAACTCCTGTTGCCGTTATTGGGGTGTCTGGCAATTTCGGAAGTCACAGAACAATCCGGCATTCCTGGCCGTGTTCCAGCTTTCCCTAGCGATCGGCAGTATGGCCGAAAGGTATAGCGAGCCTGGGGCTCGGTACTGGGTGCGACGACTTAACGCAGCGCCAGCAACGCTTCTACCAGAGGTAGCAGGTCCAGTTCATTGACCTGTTGCACCTGATGGATCAACTCTGCGGGCCAGGCCTCCAAACCCAGGCAGGCGCCCAGCATGGCGCCGAGAATCGCCGCGATGGTGTCGGTGTCGCCGCCAAGACCGGCGGCCATGCACAGTGCCTCGAAGGCTTCAAGCTGCCCGAGGGCAACCTGCCGGGCCAGGGCGAAACTGACCACCACCGACTCCTGGGAGGCCACCGAGGTACCGATCAGTTCATACAGCATTCGTGCAAATGCTTGCTTGTCGCCTTCAATCCTCAGGGTGCCGGCCCACTCCAGGCGCGCCGCGATGGTGGCCCCGGCCACCCAGTGGCCATGAGCCTGTGCCTGGCGGGCAAACTGTACCCCCAGGGGCAGGGCCTCGATCAGCGAGGCGCCATTGATGCCGGCGGACACCACCGCCGCTACCGCCGCCGCGCTGGCGATTCCCAGGCTGGTGTTATGCGTGACCTGACAGGCTTCGACCACCGCCTGGACAAAGCCTTGAGCACTGGCGACATCGGCGGCGATACCCACCGGCGTGATACGCATGGCGGCGCCATTGGTGGTGCCATAGCGCCCGGCCTCCTCCACCGATTCACCGGCGAGGATCATTTCAATGGCGCGTTTGGTGGAAGGGCCGAGCAGGTCCTGGGAGCCCTTGGCCTGCATCGCCGCCTCCCACTGGATCAGGCTCCGAGCCAGGGCCGCCGGATCGATCCGACCTTGGCCCTGAACCAGCAGGCGCCCTACCAGGATCGCTTGTTCGGTGTCGTCGGTGATCGAACCTGCGGGCAGGTTGGCAGCAATCGGCTGCGCGGGACCCGCATCTTCCAGCGTGCGGATCACACCGAAACGCTGGTGAATCTGTTCATGACTCAAGGATTGGGTCGGCATGCCCAGGGCATCGCCCAGGGCCAGACCATAGAAAGCGCCAAGTGCCCGCTGGAGCGGGCTCACCGCGACTCTCCAAATTGCAGGTGCATGCGGAAATGCTGCGGATCCAGCAGGCTCTCGACCTGTTCCATGAACCGCCCCTGGCGGTCATAGGTGGTGCGCAAGGCCTTGAGAAACACATCTCCCGGCGCCCGCCCGAGCAGCTGGGCATCTTCGGCGTTCAAGGGTTCGGCGCCGATCCATTGATCGCCGCGCTCGCCGATGTAGCCGTAGGCGGCCAGGGTAATGGTCAGGGAATCATCGATCAGGCCGACCCGGGGCAAGCCTTCCAGCTCGCCGGAGGCCGGGATCAGGGAACGTTCGAGGGACAGCACCCTGCCGTCGGTACTGCGCCGGCGGCGATCCAGGGCAATGAACTGCTCGGTGCCCAGGCGGTGCTTGAGCTCCGGTCGACGCACGGCCTCCAGGCGCAGTACCTCGGTGTTGACCAAAGCACCGCTCTCGGCCAGGGCCTGGGCCCAGCCGTGATGCTGATCCAGGGCAACGCCGTCGAAGGTGACGATGGACCCCACCCCGCTCTGCGTGGCGATGTAGTTGCGCCGCTTGAGCTCGGCCAGGGCTTCACGCAAGGTGCCACGACTGACACCAAACTCCCCGGCCAACTGGTGCTCTCCAGGCAGTTGGAAGCCGTCTTCCAGCAGACCGCTTTCAATGCGCCGGATCAGCTCGTCGACCACTCTTGTTTTCTTATCGAATCGAACATGTTTAGGCATGTCCGGCTTGATACATGAAACCCCGGATCAAGATCAAGAAATATCTCGAAATCGAAATTGAAATGTCTTTAGGGCTCAAGGCCAATGGGGAAGAACACCCCAGCACTCCACACGCCCAGCCAGCGCTGGCCATCGAGAACGCGAGTCTGCGCAAGCTCCACCAACTGGTAGAACACATTGCGATGGATCAGCGCCTCAAGGTTGTTTCGAACCAGAACATAGGGCGCAGGCTCCTGGGTCAGCGGATCGATCACCACCCGCAACGGATGCTCGACGTTGGCCACCACCTGCTCGTCGACATTACTGGTGAAGCGCAGCACCTGTGCCTCACCCTGCCCTTCGACCTCCAGGGTCACGGCGACGAAAGGGGCGTCGTCGACCTTGATGCCCACCTTCTCCACCGGGGTAACAAGGAAGTAGTCGTCGCCATCGCGGCGGATGATGGTGGAGAACAGCTTGACCATCGGCTTGCGACCGATAGGGGAGCCCAGGTAGTACCAGGTGCCATCACGGGCGATACGCATGTCGATATCGCCACAGAAATCGGGATTCCACAGGTGGACCGGCGGCAGGCCCTTCTCGGCCTTGGGAATCTGTGCCAACAGGTCGTTGGCCTTGCCTGGACCACTCATACCGCTCTCCTCGTTCAATCAGTCGCTCAGGCCCAGCAAACCGCGAGCATATTGCTGCAGCGGTGGGCCCAGCAGATCCTGGGGCTTGTTGTCGTGGAGCGTCAGTAATCCGCCACGACTGCGAATACGGGCCGTATCGATCAGGTACTGGGTACTGGTTTCGATCAGCATGATCTGGATGGTACTGGTATCGAGCCCAAGGCGATCCACCGCCTCCTGGTCCAGCCACTCATCGGAGTTGCCGATGCGATCGTCGGCCTTGGCGAAACGAGCGTAGAGCAAATAGTGGGCGCCCACTTCCCGGGCTTCGGCCATGGCTTCGTTCAAGCCCTCGGGCGCTTTGGCCCGGCGCACCATGGGGAAATACTCGACAAAACCGTTGAACGCCTCTTCGGCCACCACGTTGGGTCGAGGATAAGCACCGCCCGGCGGCACAAAGTGTCCCTGGGCGATGAAAATGAACGAATCCGGCTGAATGCGGAATGAACTGGTACGCCGGGTATCGCTGTGATCGAGCACTCCCGCATCGCTCAGGTGATAGCGCACCCCCTCGCCCATATCACTGACATTCATGCAGCCGCCGAGTGCCAAAAAGGCCAGCAGCAAAACCAGGCTACGCATCCTACCCTCCAAAAACCGGTGACGGAAAACCGGCGAATTGCCACGAGATGCAGCTTCCGCGCCAGCTAGGCAAATGGAGGAAACTCCAGCGCCACCCGATCTAGCCGCCGATGATTTTCATCACCGTGGCGCCACCGGAAAAGGCCAGGTCCTGCTTGTCGCCCAGGGCCTTGACCAGCAAACGCTGGAGCGCCGGCAAGGCTTGATGGCGCGGCTTGTCCAGCAGGTCGCCAACATAGTGGCGATTGCTTGACGACAGGCAGCCGTGCAACCAACCGGTAGAGGACAGCCGCAGGCGCGAACAGGTCCGGCAGAACGGCACGCTTTCGTTGGCAATCACGCCGAAATAACCGAGCCCGGGAATCTCGTAGCGCACCGCGGTCGCATCCAGCGGGGCATCGGCCTGGAGGTACTCATAGTGCTGGCCGATGATCTCCAGCAGTTGCTGCAGACTGACAAACTGCTGCAGGAAGGCATTGCCATCGCTGGCCAGGTGCCCCATGCGCATCAGTTCAATGAAGCGCAGCTCGTAGCCACGCTCCAGGCAGTAATCGAGCAGGGGCATGACCTGGTCCAGGTTCTGACCGCGCAACGGCACCATGTTGACCTTGATCTTCAGCCCGGCCGCGCGTGCCTGCTGCATGCCATCGAGCACGCTGGCCAGATCGCCACCCCGGGCGATGCTGCGAAAAGCCGCGGCATCCAGGGTATCCAGAGAAACATTGATCCGGCGGATCCCCGCCTCCACCAGCAATGGCAGCTTGCGTGCCAGCAACTGGCCGTTGGTGGTCAGGCTGATGTCTTCCAGCCCCATGCGCCCGACTGCGGCCATGAAGGCTTCCAGCTTGGGACTGACCAGCGGTTCACCGCCGGTGATGCGCAGCCGTTCAATACCGGCCGCTTCAATCAGATACGCCACGCCGCGAGCCATCGCCTCGGCCGACAACTCGTCCTGGGCAGCTACCAGCCGCTTGCCGTTGGGCACGCAGTAGGTACAGGCGTAATTGCAGGCGGACGTCAGGCTGATCCGCAAATTGCGAAAGCGCCTGCCTTGACGATCAACGATCATGGATAACTCCGGCGTAGGAAGGGAGAACCGGCCAAAACCTGACTCAAAAATCAGGTTCTGGCAAGTCCCATGCCTGAGTATATTCCTCGGACACTGCGCCATACAGATGGTCGATGGCGCAATACAGCGGCTGAATGCCTTAGCTGTTCGAGGTGTCGGGGTCGCGCTTGCGCTTGTTGCCCATGCGCACGCCGATATCCATCAGGAACTGGAAGAAGCCTTCCTGGTCCTCGAGCACATTGCTCCAGAACGGCGAGTGGTACAGCGCCACCGCGCCATGCACCAGCGCCCAAGAGGCGCAGTAGTGGAAGTAAGGCGGTACGTCTTCGAGCTTGCCTTCACTGATACGGCCCTTGATCAGCAAGGTCAGGCGATCGAAGTTGGAAGCGCGGATCTTGTGCAGCTCCTCGACCATTTCCGGCACCTGATTGCCCTTGACCACCTTCTCTTCCAGGCGGTCGAACAGCCGGTAGCGCTGCGGGTCGCGCATGCGAAATTCGAAGTAGGCCCTGGACAGGGCTTCCTTGTCCTTGTCGACATCGGCAGAGTGCAGTAGCTCGTTCAGGTCACGCTCATAGTCGAGCATCAGGCGCAGGTAGATCTCCGCCTTGGACTTGAAATGCTTGTAGATGGTCCCTTTGCCGATACCCACGGCATCCGCAATCATCTCGACGGTGACACTGTCTTCACCTTGTTCGAGGAACAGCTTGAGCGCGGTATCGAGAATTTCTTGCTCGCGGCGACGAAACTCACGGACCTTACGAGGTTCTTTCTGCATAAGAAAAGGTCTGTTCGGGGTCAAAATCGAAGCCGCGTATTATGCCTAACTTGCGCCAAAATGCACGGATCATCCTTCGTTGCAGCCGTTTCTGGCGCAAAAGCACGCCTGACACCCGCCCCTGAATGGGTTGCCAAAAGCTGGGAAATCCCGTGAATACGGGGCCGGCGCACGGTTCACATAGCAAACGCCCAAGGGCTTCGAGGCTCGGATCAGACCGCAAAGTCTAGACCTTTTCCATAACGGGTACCCGATCCCAACCTATGCCCCCTACTCGACGAAAACACATTCATGAGTCGCAATGACGTCATTACTCGTCAGCCTCGTTGCTTTATCGGGATTGGAAAAAGCCCTGAAAAGCATCGAAAAAGACATCGAGAAAGGGCGAACATTCTGAAAACGCCGTTGCCATTGATCAGGATCAGCCTGGGTGCTGGGCTAAACTGCAACAGCTTGTGTGCAAAACGCGCAACAACAGTCGTCGCTTTACCCTGAACTGCGCCAAAAACAGTGAAAAACAGCGGAACTTCAGGAATAAAAGCGCTGAACCTCGAAAAATGAGAACCCAAGCGAAGCGCGCGTATTCCAAATTTGTTTAAAAACCAAGCGGGGGCAACTGGACTGATTGCAATAGTGATCAATACTTCAACTGTCGGCGGGACATCTCCCCCAAGTGAAACGCCGATTTAGGTACCGATGGACCGCGTGCCTTAGTTTTACTCCTAATGGTCTTAACCCGGATTCACCCCCCAGAACCCGGGTTTTTTTTGCCTGTAATTCAGGCCATCCACTAACGGCTCAGGCCTCGCCCTTGACTCGAGCCAGGGGAAACAGGCGCTTGAAGTTGGCCGTGGTCTGTTCGGCAAAGGCCTCGTAGGCTTCGCCACGCAACATCGCCAGGAACTCCGCCACTTCACGCACGTACTGCGGCAGGTTGGGCTTGCCGCGATACGGGATGGGCGCCAGGTACGGCGAATCGGTTTCCACCAGCAGCCGATCGGCAGGCACCTGGCGAGCCACATCGCGCAGGGCATCGGCATTGCGGAAAGTGACGATACCCGACAGCGAGATATAGAACCCCAAATCCAGAGCCGCCCTGGCCATGTCCCAGTCCTCGGTGAAGCAATGCAGCACGCCGGCATTGGGCAATGCCGCTTCCCGCAGCAGCGCCAGGGTGTCGGCGCGGGCACCGCGGGTGTGCACCACCACCGGCTTGCCGGTCTGCTGCGCGGCCTGCAAATGCAAACGGAAAGACGCCTGCTGCAGCTCGGCCGCTTCCGGTTCGTAGTGATAGTCCAGACCGGTTTCGCCAATGGCCACCACTCGCGGGTGATTCAGTTCCTCCAGCAGCCAGTCCAGGGCCGGCGCCGCGCCGGGCTGCACGTCCAGCGGGTGCACCCCTACCGAGCAATCGACATCGTCGTAACGCTCGGCCAGGGCCTTGACGTCTGCGGCGTTGTCGGCGCTGACGCCAATGCACAGGAAGTGCCCGACACCGCGCTGGCGGGCAGCGGCCAGTGCCGCATCCAGGGAACCGGCATGGGCGGCGAGGTCGAGACGATCAAGGTGGCAATGGGAATCTACGAGCATGGGAGCCTACAACTACATCCGATCAATGAAAGGGCCGGGCATTGTCGTCCGACCGGATACCAGCCTGACTCAGGGACAGGCCGCTCAGTGCCGGGACGGCAACGCCGCCCATTGCACCAACAGCGCCTCCAACAGCAACACGCGGTTGAGGTTAGCCTTGCTCAGGACCTTTTGGCGCTGGGCCAGGATCCAGTCCTGGATCGCCAGCACTTTGTCCTGGCCGGACTTCTGCGCCAGGTACTGCAACACCTTGCGCATGTCCTGCAAACCCAGGCCATCCTCGTCCTGGGTCAACTGGTAACGCAGGATCAGGTTCGACCAGTCACAGAACCAGTCGAACAACAGCAACAGAGGAATGGCGTTCCAGGCCTCGGCCAGCTGGGTCGGCGATTGTTGCTGCTTGAGCAACTTCTTCACCCCGTCCACCACCAGCGCCCGCTGCTCGCGAACCCCCTGGGCCTGCAAGCCGACGGCGGCCAGCGGCGATCCGGCAGCCAGGGTCAGCAGTTCCAAGCGCTCTTCATCGGAACATTCGGGCAGGGCTCCGGCCAGCCATTGCTGGCTCATCGCCGCGCTAGGCAAGGGACATGCCTGCTGGACACAGCGACTCTTGATGGTCGGCAGCAAGCGGCTCGGCTGATGACTCACCAAGAGCAGCACGGTATCCCCGGAAGGCTCCTCAAGGCTTTTCAGCAAGGCGTTGGAAGCATTGATGTTCATCGACTCCACCGGCTCGATCAGCACCACCTTGCGCCCCCCCAACTGCGCGGTCTGCACCACGAAGCTCACCAACTCACGCACCTGGTCGACCTTGATCGCCTTGTCCGCCTCTTCGGGCTCCAGTACGTAGTTGTCCGGATGACTACCGGCCTGGAGTAGCAGGCAGGACTTGCACTGGCCACAGGCATCCAGCCCGTTCGGGCGCTGGCACAGCAGACGCGCCATCAGGCGTTCGGCCAGCGCTCGCTTGCCAATGCCCGCCGGGCCGTGCAGCAGATAGGCGTGGGCATGTTGCGTGCGCCCGGCCAACTGCTGCCAGAGGCCGTCCTGCCAGGGAAAGACTTCAGCCACGGGCGCGCTCCAGCAATTGCGGCAACAGGGCATCCAGGGACTGCTGGACCAGGGCCAGGGGCTGCGCCGCATCCACCAGGCAATAACGCTGAGGTGCGGCGGCGGCGCGGGTCAGGTACGCCTGGCGCACCTTCTGGAAAAACGCCTGACCCTCCTGTTCGAAGCGATCCAGCCGACCGCGGGCACTGGCCCGGGCCAGGCCGACATCCACCGGCAAGTCGAACACCAGGGTCAGATCCGGGCGCAGCTCGCCCTGGACAAAACGTTCCAGGGCCTCGATGCGCTCAAGGCTAAGGCCACGACCGGCGCCCTGATAGGCGTAGGTTGAATCGGTGAAACGGTCACACAAGACCACCGCGCCGCGGGCCAGTGCCGGGCGAATCACCGTGGCCAGATGCTGGGCACGGGCAGCGAACACCAACAGCAACTCGGTGTCGGCATTCATGACTTCCTCACCCGGCGTCAGCAGCACTTCGCGAATCCGCTCGGCCAAGGGCGTGCCGCCGGGCTCACGGGTCAACACCACCTCAATGCCCGCGGCGCGCAGGCGCTCGGCGAGGTACTCGCGGTTGGTACTTTTCCCGGCGCCTTCCGGGCCTTCCAGGGTAATAAACAAGCCAGTCACAGGCAGTCCTTAATCAAAGTCATTGCGGGCTTTTCGGTGCCGGCGCCGGGTCCACCGCAACGGGAGCTTCGGCGGGTGCTGGCGACGCGCTGTCCGGGCTCGGGGTGACGGTTGGCGTCGGGCTCTCAGGCGTGGCCGGGGCGGCCAGCGGCGCCGGGCTGGAGCGGTAGTCGGCGCGGCGCTTGAGCTGGAATTCGCGCACGGCACTGTTATGGGCATCCAGGTCATCGGAGAACACATGGCTGCCATCGCCCCGGGCAACAAAATACAGGCTCTTGCCCGGCAGCGGATTGAGGGCGGCGTGAATCGCCTCGCGCCCGACCATGGCAATCGGCGTCGGCGGCAGCCCGGCAATCACGTAGGTGTTATAGGGCGTGGCCTCCTTGAGATGGGCCCGGGTCAGTTTGCCGGTATAGCGCTCGCCCAGACCATAGATCACCGTCGGGTCGGTTTGCAGCAGCATGCCGATCTGCATGCGCCGCACAAAGACTCCGGCGATCTGTCCACGCTCCTGTGGCACGCCGGTTTCCTTTTCCACCAGCGACGCCATGATCAGCGCCTGATAAGGGTCGTTGTAAGGCGCGTCATCAGCTCGCTTGCTCCACTCTTTGGCCAGCACATCGTCCAGACGGTCGAAGGCTTTTTCCAGAAGCTCGGCGTCGGTCATGCCCTTCACATAACGATAGGTATCGGGGAAGAAACGTCCTTCGGGAAACACCCCGCCATGGCCGAGTTTTTCCATCACCTGACTGTCGCTGAGGCCAGCCAGGGTCTGCTGCAGCTTGTCACTCTTGGCCAAGGCATTGCGCACCTGGCGGAAGTTCCAGCCTTCCACCAGGGTCAGGCTGTACTGCACCACCTCGCCGCGCTGCCAGAGACCGATCAGACCTTCGGCCGTCATGCCTGGCGTCATGCGGTACTCGCCACTGTGCAGAGGCTGGCCCTGAAGATTGAAGCGCCAGTACAGACGCAACCAGAACCCATCCCGGATCACGCCATCGGCTTGCAGACGATTGAAGGTGCCGGTGGGCGTCGAACCGGCGGGCACATCCAGCAACTGCTCCTGGGAGAGGTTCAGCGGTTGTTCCAGGGCCGAGTGCAGTTTCCAGGCACTCGCGCCCAGCAGCAGCCCTGCGAGGACCAGTCCGGTTTCCAGCAGGAGCAGTAATTTACGTCTCACGAATCAAGCATCCAGTAGTGCGCGGGTAATGCCTTGCAGTTTACGGGTGAGCGGTCCCGCCGACCAGCGCATCCCGGCACAGGCACGCACCGGCCAGATGCCATAGACGCTATTGCAGACGAAGACTTCGTCCGCCTGCTGCAACTGATCGAGACTGATGTCCGTGACCTCCACGGAAATTCCCAGTGACGCGGCCTGAAACAGAATTTCCGCGCGCATCACTCCGGCCACCCCGCAACGACTCAGGTCGGCTGTCAGCAAGCGCCCCTGACTGACCAGGAACAGATTGCTGAACACCGCCTCGATCACTCGCCCGGCGCCATCGAGCATCAAGCCTTCGGCATGTTCGGCATCACGCCATTCGGCGCGAGCCAGCACCTGTTCGAGGCGGTTGAGATGCTTGAGGCCCGCCAGTAACGGCTGCTCGGATAAACGCGTAGCGCAGGGAAACAGCACAATGCCCTGCTCGGCATTGGCCGCAGGATAGGCCGGCAAGGCAGCGCCCTGGAGAATGCGTCGCGCCATGGCTGCCGGATCGGCAGCATAACCCCGCAGACTGTCGCCGCGGGTCAGGATCAGCTTGAGCACGCCCTCCCCCAACGCCGCCGCATAGGCCAGCACTTCGTGGCGAATCAGCGCCTGATCCGCATTCAGCGCCAAACGTCGACAGCCCTCGGCCAGACGTTGCAAGTGCCGCTCCAACAGTTGCGGCTGCCCGGATCTGACAGCGATGGTCTCGAACAGACCATCGCCATAGGCCAGGCCGCGGTCCTTGAGCGACAGTGCGTCAGCCGGCCGACCGTCGACCCAGCAGTGCATCACTCGGAGAACCGGCGGAACACCAGGGAGCCGTTGGTGCCACCAAAGCCGAAGGAGTTGGACAGCACCACATCGATGTCCATGCTGCGCGCGGTGTGCGGCACGAAATCGAGGTCGCAGCCCTCATCCGGCTCATCCAGGTTGATGGTGGGCGGCGCAACCTGGCTATTGATGGCCAGCACGCTGAAGATCGCCTCGATCGCCCCGGCAGCACCCAGCAGGTGACCGGTCATGGACTTGGTGGAGCTGACTGCGAGCTTGTAGGCGTGATCGCCAAACACCGTCTTGATCGCTTCGGCTTCTGCCAGGTCACCGGCAGGGGTCGAAGTGCCATGAGCGTTGATGTATTGCACCTGATCGACATTGAGCTTGGCGTCGCGCAGGGCGTTGGCGATGCAGCGAGCGGCGCCAGCGCCATCGGCAGGCGGCGAAGTCATGTGATAGGCATCGCCACTCATGCCGAAACCGATCAGCTCGGCGTAGATGGTGGCGCCACGCGCCTTGGCGTGCTCCAGCTCTTCCAGCACCAGGGCACCGGCACCGTCGGACAACACGAAGCCATCACGCCCCTTGTCCCAGGGACGGCTGGCGCGGGTCGGTTCGTCGTTACGGGTCGACAGCGCACGGGACGCGCCGAAGCCGCCCATGCCCAGGCCGCAGGCGGCCATCTCGGCACCGCCGGCGATCATCACGTCGGCTTCACCGTAGGCGATGTTGCGTGCGGCCATGCCGATGCAGTGGGTGCCGGTGGTGCACGCCGTGGAAATGGCGTAGTTCGGCCCCTGGGCACCCAGGTGGATGGACAGGAAACCGGAGATCATATTGATGATCGAGCCCGGCACGAAGAACGGAGAAATCCGTCGTGGGCCGGAATCGTGCAGGGTGCGACTGGTTTCTTCGATATTGGTCAAACCACCAATACCCGAACCCATGGCCACGCCGATGCGTTCACGGTTGGCATCAGTGACTTCCAGGCCGGCGTTGCGCACCGCCTGAAATCCGGCCGCCAGACCGTACTGAATGAACAGGTCGAGTTTGCGGGCCTCTTTGGCCGACAGGTACTCCTCGACATTGAAGCCCTTTACCGAGCCGCCAAAACGGGTGGAATAGGCAGAAAGGTCGGTGTGTTCGATCAGACCAATGCCACTTTGGCCAGCCAGAATGCCCTGCCAGCTACTCGGTACATCCGTACCCAGTGGCGACAACATACCCATACCGGTGACTACGACGCGTCTACGCGACACAGCACTCTCCTTTTTCTAATGACGACACTTTGTATCAGGCCTAAAGAAAAAACCGCACGCCGTAACGGCAGTGCGGTTTTTCCATGACAGCAAAAGACGACTACAAACGATTAAGCCTGGTGGCTGGTAACGTAGTCGATAGCTGCTTGAACGGTAGTGATCTTTTCAGCTTCTTCGTCAGGGATTTCGGTCTCGAATTCCTCTTCCAGAGCCATCACCAGCTCAACGGTGTCAAGGGAGTCGGCACCCAGGTCTTCAACGAAGGAAGCGGTGTTCACAACTTCTTCTTCTTTAACGCCCAGTTGCTCAGCAACGATTTTCTTGACGCGCTCTTCGATGGTGCTCATACCTTGTTTTCACTCCTAATGGACAAATTCAGGCAGCTGGCCAGTGGGTAAGTGTATAGAAAGGCTTTTCAGCTTTTCAACTGAAAGCTTCGTCCCTCAAACCCTTTGACCATCTGCCTATAAATTGATTGCAGCTTTATAACGGATTTTAGACAGCTCGTATGACATTTTTTTGAAGCAATCCGTCACATTTGACTCACATATACATCCCGCCATTGACCGGGATTGTAGCCCCGGTAACGTATGCCGCACCGTCGGATGCCAGAAAAGCGACCACTTGCGCGATCTCTTGAGCCTGGCCCAGACGACCCAGCGGAATTTGCGTCAGCAGGGCTTCACGCTGTGCTTCCGGCAGCTCACGGGTCATATCGGTGTCGATAAAACCTGGAGCAACCGAGTTCACAGTGATCGACCGCGAACCTACTTCACGCGCCAGGGCACGGCTGAAACCTTCCAGACCGGCTTTGGCGGCGGCGTAGTTTACTTGGCCGGCGTTGCCCATGGCACCCACAACCGAGCCAATACTGATAATTCGACCCCAACGAGCCTTGGTCATGCCGCGCAGAACACCCTTGGACAGGCGATACAAGCTGTTCAGGTTGGTGTCGACCACGTCGTACCACTCGTCATCTTTCATGCGCATCATCAGATTGTCGCGGGTGATGCCGGCGTTGTTCACCAGAATCGCCGGAGCACCGAACTGCTCGGTGATGCTGGCCAGCACCGCAGCCACGGACTCGTCGCTGGTGACATTGAGCCCAAGGCCGGTGCCCTGAATGCCGTTTTCCTTGAGGGTAGCGGCAATGCGCTCGGCACCGGAAGCGGAAGTGGCGGTACCCACCACGATGGCGCCCATACGACCCAGCTCAAGCGCGATGGCCTGGCCGATACCACGGCTGGCGCCGGTCACCAGTGCAACTTTACCTTGCAGACTCATGCAAGCTTCTCCTAGTTCAGGCCAACGCTGCACGGGCGGCAGCGAAGGCATCTGGGGTATTCAGGTTAGAGGTCGACACGCCTTCGGCGCAGCGCTTGTTGAGACCAGCCAGGACCTTGCCCGGGCCGCATTCCACCAATTGAGTGGCGCCTTGGGCGGCCAGGGTCTGCACCGACTCGACCCAGCGCACAGGCTTGTACAGCTGCTCTAGCAAGTCACGCTTGAGAGTATCGAGGTCGGCCGCCACGGCAGCGCTAACGTTCTGCACCAGAGGAATCTGCGGCGCCTGCCAGTTGATCGCTGCGATCGACTCGGCAAAACGCTCTGCCGCAGGGCGCATCAGCTCGCAATGGGACGGCACGCTGACCGGCAGCGGCATGGCACGCTTGGCACCGCGAGCCTTGCAGCCCTCGATGGCGCGATCCACAGCCGCCTTGGCACCAGCGATGACCACCTGGCCCGGGGAGTTGTAGTTCACCGCACTGACCACTTCACCTTGCGCCGCTTCTGCACAGGCCGCCAAGACATCAGCGTCGTCCAGACCAAGAATTGCCGCCATGCCGCCCTGACCTGCCGGCACAGCTTCCTGCATCAGCTGGCCACGACGCTCGACCAGCTTGACCGCTTCGGCCAGAGTCAGGCTGCCAGCCGCCACCAGGGCGCTGTATTCACCCAGGCTGTGACCCGCAACGAAGGCCGGACGCGCTCCACCCTCGGCCAACCAGAGGCGCCACAGGGCGATGGAGGCAGTGAGGATGGCCGGTTGAGTCTTGTCGGTTTGATTGAGCAGCTCTTCGGGACCTTGCTGGGTCAGCGCCCAGAGGTCGTAGCCCAGAGCATCGGAGGCTTCTTTGAATGTGTCGAGGATCAGCGGGTGCTGCGCGCCCAACTCGGCCAACATGCCGAGGGACTGCGAGCCCTGTCCTGGAAAGACGAATGCGAGGGATGCAGACATGTAACAAGCCCCTAATGATCTTGTCGTCGGAGAATTGACGTCACACCGCGGTGGACGCAAGAAACTGACAGTTGGATGGCCAATTGAACTGAGCGGTCACATTTAAGCACTCCACAGGATAAACGCCTAAAGCAACAGATCTTCAAGGCGCCCGTGCAGGCGTCGCGGCAGGTCTTCCTGGATTTCGATCAGCGCACGCTGAATCGCACTCTGAAACCCTTGAACACCCGCAGAACCGTGGCTTTTCACCACTATTCCCTGCAACCCGAGAAAGCTCGCACCGTTGTGCCGGGCCGGCGCCAGGTCCGCCTGCAATCGCCGCATCAGTGGCAGGGCCAGCGCCCCCACAACCCGGGACAGCAGATTGCGCCTGAACAACGCCTCGATACGGGCAGCGATCATGGTGGCCAGACCCTCGCTGGACTTGAGCAGGATGTTGCCGACAAAACCGTCGCACACCACCACATCAGCCTCGCCGCGATATAGCCCGTCACCTTCGACGAAGCCTATGTAGTTCAGGCCCCGCGCCTGCTGAAGCAGACTCGCTGCCAGCTTGACCTGCTGGTTACCCTTGATGTCTTCGGTGCCAATGTTCAGCAAAGCCACCCGTGGCCGGACAACCCCCAGACTTTCCGCCGCAACCGAACCCATGATCGCGAATTGCAACAGGTGCTCGGCACTGCAATCGACGTTGGCGCCCAGGTCCAGCAACTGGCAATAGCCACGCTGAGTGGGAATCGCCGCCACCATCGCCGGACGATCAATGCCGGGCAGGGTTTTGAGCACATAACGCGACAACGCCATCAGCGCCCCGGTGTTGCCGGCACTGACGCAGGCCTGGACCTTTTCATCCCGCAACAGCTCAAGCGCCACCCGCATCGAAGAATCGGGCTTGCCGCGCAGAGCCTGGGCAGGCTTCTCGTCCATGGTGATCACTTCACTGGCAGGAGCGATTGTCAGGCGCGCGCGATCCACAGCCGAGTGGCCAGAAAGCAGATCTTCAAGAAGGGAGGGTTGACCCACCAGGGTCAGATGCAGCGAGGGGGTAGCAGACAGGCAAGCAATACTGGCCTGAACAATGCTGCGGGGACCGAAGTCCCCGCCCATTGCGTCAATCGCGATGACTTGAGCGGACAAGGATTACTCGTCAGCGCCCTTGTCGATCACTTTACGACCACGGTATACGCCTTCTGGCGATACGTGGTGACGCAGGTGAACTTCACCGGTGGTCTTTTCTACGGACAGAGTGCTTGCCTCGAGAGCATCGTGGGAACGACGCATGTCACGGGCAGAGCGGGATTTTTTGTTCTGCTGAACAGCCATAATTGATTAACTCCTAAACGTTTGGGTCACGCTTTAACTGCGCCAATACACTGAACGGGTTGGACCGCGTTACCTCGTCCTCGCTCGGTTCGGGCTCATCGAGCCCCGCCGGCTGCTGGCATTCTTCCGGATGATGAGCAGGCACGATGGGCAAGGCAAGCAAAAGCTCCTCCTCGATCAACGCCTGCAGATCCAAAGGATCTTCGCCCAGTTCCAGCACGTCATAACCTTTCGGCAACGACTGGGTATTCGCACCCTCCTTCACCACGGCGTAACTGCACTCGCTGTGGATCGGCAGGGTGACCAGCTCAAGACAACGCTGGCAAACCATTTTGACTTCGACGTCGATGGAGCTGTGGATAACTACAGCTTTACGCTCGTCACGCTCGAAAACGAATTTAGCCTGCACCGTACCGACATTGTCGGAAAGCGGGTCGCAGAGTCTCTCCAAATCGGCCAGCAGCAGTTCACCTTGAAGGGTGGTGCCACGGTCAGCCAATTTGCGCGGGTCAACGTGAGGTGGAATCGGGTCATTCAACATAGGCGCAGCATTATAGGGATGCCCCCAGCCATGTCAAAGGAAATTCAGCCCTGTCCGTCACTTGCGAGCCCCGCTAGAATTCCCGGCCCGCCTCAGGAGATGCGCATGCTGCCTTTATTACTCGCTTCAAGCTCGGTCTACCGCCGGGAATTGCTCTCCCGCCTGCACCTGCCCTTCACCTGCAGCTCTCCCGATATCGACGAAAGCCATCGCCCGGGCGAGTCCGCCACGGAGCTGGTGAGACGCCTGGCCGAAGAAAAAGCTCGCGCCCTTGCAGACACCCATCCAGCGCACCTGATCATTGGCTCGGACCAGGTTGCCGTACTGGGCGAACGCATCATTGGCAAACCCCAAACTTTCGACAAGGCCCGCCAGCAGCTGCTGGACGCCAGTGGCAGCAGCGTCACCTTCCTCACCGGCCTGGCCCTGCTCAACAGCCAGACCGGCGATTGCCAGGTCGATTGCGTACCCTTCACGGTCAACATGCGCATCCTGGACAGCGCCCGCATTGAACGCTACCTGCACACCGAGCAACCTTACGATTGCGCCGGCAGCTTCAAGGCCGAAGGATTGGGGGTCAGCCTATTCCAGAGCACCTCCGGCAGCGACGCCACCAGCCTTGTAGGGCTGCCACTGATCCGACTGGTGGACATGCTGCTGGCCCAGGGCGTGGAAATCCCCTGAAACCGCAATAAAAAAGCCGGCACTCAGGCCGGCTTTCCATTGGGCAGCACCCAATCAGCGCAAGGCCGGCCCCTGAAAGCCCATCCACATGGCGATCTGCTCGGCCACGCTGGCCCCCAGCCTCTTCGAAAAGCGATCGAGTGGCGACTCCTGGACGGTGAAGTCCACCAGCTCCTTCTCACCAATCACGTCCCGCGCCACCGAACTGGTATTACCCAGAGCATCGATCAAGCCCAGCTGCAACGCCTGCTCACCGGACCAGACCAACCCCGAGAACAGCTCAGGATGCTCTTTATCCTTGAGACGCTCGCCACGACCCTGCTTGACGCTAGCGATGAACTGACGATGAGTGGTGTCCAGCACGCCCTGCCAGAACTGAGTTTCATCAGGTTTCTGCGGCTGGAACGGATCGAGGAACGACTTGTGCTCGCCAGAGGTATAGGTACGACGCTCAACCCCCAACTTCTCCATGGTGCCGACAAACCCGTACCCGGCCGCCGTAACGCCAATGGAGCCCACCAGACTCGCCTTGTCGGCATAGATCTCATCGGCCGCACTGGCGATGTAGTAAGCACCAGAAGCCCCCAGATCAGAAATCACCGCATAGACCTTGGTGTCCTTGTGCAAAGCCCGCAGACGACGAATCTCGTCATAGACGTAGCCAGACTGCACCGGACTGCCGCCAGGGCTGTTGATGCGCAGGACAATGCCCTTGACCTTGGGATCATCGAAGGCGGTACGCAGACTGCCGACGATATTGTCCGCACTGGCCGACTCCTTATCGGCAATCACCCCCGTGACATCGATCACCGCGGTGTAGCTGCCACCACGAGCCGCGTTCTTTTCCATGGTCATCAGCGGCGTAAACAAAGCCAACGCCGCAAACAGATACACAAAGGTCAGCAGCTTGAAGAAGATCCCCCAGCGCCGCGAACGACGCTGCTCCTGAACACCGGCCAGGAGCGTCTTTTCCAGCAGCTTCCAGCTCTTATCATCACCCTCTTCAGCGCCCGCCTTGCTTGGCGCCTTCCATTCGTCGCTCATGCCTGCTACCCCAGCAAAAACTTATTCGGCAGCCTGACTCAGCCAGGCGTGCAATTGAGGAAAACGGTCGATGGACAAGCGCGGCTCGAAAGCCTGCAAAGCCTCGATGGACTGAGCACCGTAGCTCACAGCCACCGAATCCATGCCGGCATTGCGCGCCATCAACAGATCAAAGGAGGAATCGCCAACCATCAATGCGTGCCTTGGCCCGACACCGCAATGAGCAAGAATCTCCTCCAACATCAACGGATGAGGCTTGCTGGCGGTTTCGTCGGCCGCCCGGGTGACATCGAAATACTCTTCCCAACCGTGCGCCTTCAGCACCCGATCCAATCCGCGCCGAGCCTTGCCCGTGGCAACCGCCAACCGATAGCCCTCGCTCCGGAAAGCCTCCAGAGACTGCACCACGCCAGCAAACAAGGGCGAAGGCTCAGCCTCCAGCGCGATGTAGTGATCCGCGTAATGCTGACGAAAGGCCACCAACTGACCATCGTCGATTTCGGGATACAAGGTACGAATCGCCTCCGGCAAGCCAAGGCCGATGATGCCCTTGACGGCAAAATCGTCGCGCCGGGAAAAACCGGAGCGATCGGCAGACACATGCATCGACTCGACAATCCGACCAATGGAATCCGCCAGAGTGCCGTCCCAATCGAAGATCAACAGCTGGTAATCAGGGTGCACTCAAGCGCTCCACGGTCTTGGCCCACATTTCATCCACCGGCGCCTGCAGCTTCAGCTCGCCGCCATCGGGCAGCGGCACCGTCAACATATAGGCGTGAAGGAACAGACGCTTGCCGCCCAACTCGCGAATCTCACGGGTAAAGTCATCATCACCGTACTTGCTGTCACCGGCTATGCAGTGCCCGGCATGCAGGGTGTGCACGCGAATCTGGTGAGTACGGCCAGTCACCGGCTTGGCCTCGACCATGGTGGCGAACTCGCCGAAGCGGCGCAGCACCTTGAACACCGTCAAGGCCTCCTTGCCTTCTTCATTGACTTCCACCATGCGCTCGCCAGAACGCAGATTGCTCTTGAGCAAAGGCGCGCGCACCTGCTTCAGGGCCGTTGCCCAGTGACCACGCACCAGCGCCATGTAGCGCTTGTCCACACCATCGCCACGCAGCGCGGCATGCAGGTGGCGCAACATGCTGCGCTTCTTCGCAATCATCAATAGGCCGGACGTGTCGCGATCGAGGCGATGCACCAGCTCCAGCTCCTTGGCGTCCGGACGCAACTGACGAAAGGCTTCGATCACTCCGAAATTCAGGCCGCTGCCGCCGTGCACGGCAATGCCGGCAGGCTTGTTGATCACGATCAGCGCCTTGTCTTCAAAGACAATCGAGGCCTCCAGTCGCTGCAACAACCCTTGAGCCAGCGGCACCGGTTCGTCGCGCTCGGGTACGCGCACCGGCGGCACGCGTACCACATCACCCGCCTGCAGCTTGTACTCGGGCTTGATCCGCCCCTTGTTCACTCGCACTTCGCCTTTACGCAAAATGCGATAAATCAAGGTCTTGGGCACGCCTTTGAGTCGCGCGAGAAGGAAGTTATCAATACGTTGGCCGGCATATTCCGGCGAGACTTCAAGCAATTGAACGCCTGGAGTCGAGGGGGCAGTAGTCGTCATGGCGCGAATGATAACAATTTTTTATGGATTTGAAGCACTTAATGATTGCTGCTATAGTCGCGAACGCCGCCAAAAGCGGCTGGACAGCGGAACAGCGGCAACTAGCCGGCCCTGACCAACGCAATTCATAAGGACGCAAGGCCGTCCTACGCAGCTCTCGCTACATACCGGAAGAGTCTGACGTTGTAACAAGCGCAGGTGACATGAGGCCTGAAACCCGTAAAAAGCAGAGTTATCACTCGCCTTTTATGCAGCGATTAACGGCCAGTTCACAAAGTGCAGTCAGCGCCTGACAACCCCAAGCGAAGGTTGCGGAAACAACGCCTTTAGCCATGATGCGTGACCTCCCCTTTCGGAGTTCACGGTAAATGCCAACCCGCTGCGGATTCTGCGCGCGGCAGCACCCGAATTATCAGGGATACGTGTAGGGTGGAGATGCACAACCGTCGGACTGTGTAGCATTAGGCTTTATTCAAGACGCTTCATCTCGTCCACAGTCGCCGGTTGATTCCTCCTCCTGACAGACTTTTGCTTAAGCGGTGCCTTAGTCACCACAGCAAGCAGGACGCGTGAGTCGCGACTTCGTTCTTAGTTATTCGGACGAACCTCGCTAGACACTCGAGTGGTCAACCACTCCTGACGCACCTGACACCGACCGTGAGAAGTCGTGTGTGCCGAACGCCGTTTCCGGCAGCCCGGAAACCGACGGTACTACATGAAAAGAATGCTGATTAACGCAACTCAACCCGAAGAGTTGCGTGTTGCCCTGGTAGACGGCCAGCGCCTCTACGATCTGGACATCGAGTCCGGTGCACGCGAGCAGAAAAAGGCCAACATCTATAAAGGCCGCATCACTCGCATCGAACCAAGCCTTGAGGCTGCCTTTGTCGACTTCGGCTCTGAGCGCCACGGCTTCCTGCCCCTCAAAGAAATCTCCCGCGAATACTTCAAGAAAGCCCCCGAAGGCCGCGTCAACATCAAGGACGTCCTGAGCGAAGGCCAGGAAGTCATCGTCCAGGTCGAGAAAGAAGAGCGTGGCAACAAGGGCGCTGCCCTGACCACCTTCATCAGCCTCGCCGGTCGTTACCTGGTACTGATGCCGAACAACCCACGCGCCGGCGGCATCTCCCGCCGTATCGAAGGCGAAGAGCGCAACGAACTGCGTGAAGCGCTGAACGGCCTGGTGGCACCTGCCGACATGGGCCTGATCGTGCGCACTGCCGGCCTGGGCCGCAGCAGTGAAGAGATGCAGTGGGACCTCGACTACCTGCTGCAACTCTGGACCGCCATCAAGGAAGCTTCCCTGGATCGCTCCGCGCCATTCCTGATCTACCAGGAAAGCAACGTGATCATCCGCGCGATCCGCGACTACCTGCGCCAGGACATCGGCGAAGTGCTGATCGACAGCGTTGAAGCCCAGGACGAAGCCCTGACCTTCATCCGTCAGGTGATGCCGCAGTACGCCAGCAAGATCAAGCTGTACGAAGACAGCGTGCCGCTGTTCAACCGCTTCCAGATCGAAAGCCAGATCGAAACCGCCTTCCAGCGCGTGGTCGAACTGCCTTCCGGCGGCTCCATCGTCATCGACCCGACCGAAGCCCTGGTGTCCATCGACATCAACTCGGCTCGCGCCACCAAAGGCAGCGACATCGAAGAAACCGCCCTGCAGACCAACCTGGAAGCAGCGGAAGAAATCGCTCGCCAACTGCGCCTGCGTGATATCGGCGGCCTGATCGTCATCGACTTCATCGACATGACGCCAGCCAAGAACCAGCGCGCCGTGGAAGAAAAAGTCCGCGAATGCCTGGAAGCCGACCGCGCCCGCGTGCAGATCGGCCGCATCTCGCGCTTCGGCCTGCTGGAAATGTCCCGTCAGCGCCTGCGTCCATCCCTGGGCGAAAGCAGCGGCATCGTCTGCCCACGCTGCAACGGCACCGGCATCATCCGTGACGTCGAGTCGCTGTCCCTGGCGATCCTGCGCCTGATCGAAGAAGAAGCCCTGAAAGACCGCACCGCCGAAGTTCGCGCCCAAGTGCCGATTCCGGTCGCTGCCTTCCTGCTCAACGAAAAACGCAACTCGATCACCAAGATCGAACTGCGCACCCGCGCTCGCATTGTCATCCTGCCGAACGATCACCTGGAAACGCCGCACTTCGAAGTCCAGCGTCTGCGCGATGACAGCCCGGAAGCCAACACCAACCAGTCCAGCTACGAAATCGCCGCGGCCGCAGCCGAAGCCGAAGAAGTCCAGCCAGCCGCCGCCACCCGTACCCTGGTTCGCCAGGAAGCCGCGGTGAAGACTGCGCCGGCCCGCGCCAACGCCCCTGTGCCGACCGAAGCCGTCGCCCCGGTTGCCGCTCCAGCCCCGGTTGCTGCCGAGCCAAGCCTGTTCAAAGGCCTGGTCAAGTCCCTGGTCAGTCTGTTCGCCTCCAAGGAAGAGCCGGCCGCTCCGGTTGTGGTCGAGAAGCCGGCAACCGAGCGCCCTGCCCGCAACAACGAAGAGCAGCGTCGCAACGGCCGTCAACAGAGCCGCAACCGTAACGGTCGCCGCGACGAAGAGCGCAAGCCACGTGAGGAACGTGCACCGCGTGAAGAGCGCGCACCACGGGAAGAACGTCAACCTCGGGAAGTGCGTGAAGCTCGCGAAGAAGTCCAAGGTGCAGCCCGCGAAGAACGCGCACCTCGCGCTCCGCGTGAAGAGCGTCAACCGCGCGCCCCACGTGAAGACCGCAAGCCACGTGGCGAGCGTGAAGAGCGTGTTCGCGAACTGCGCGAGCCTCTGGATGCCGCTCCCGCCGCAGCCGCTGCTACCGCCGCCGTTGCCGTAGCCGAAGAGCGCCCAGCTCGTGCGCCACGGGAAGAGCGCCAGCCGCGTCCGCCGCGTGAAGAGCGTCAGCCACGCGCCGAACAGGCTCAGGCCGCTGCCGCCAGCGAAGAAGAAGCACTGCCGAACGAAGAGCAACTGCAGGAAGAAGGCCAGGACAACGCCGACGGCGAACGTCCACGCCGTCGCTCCCGCGGCCAGCGTCGTCGCAGCAACCGTCGCGAGCGCCAGCGTGATGCCAACGGCAACGTGATCGAAGGTTCGGAAGAGAACGCCGAAGAGCCAGGCAGCGCCGATCTGGCCGCCGGCCTCGCGGTCACTGCCGCTGTTGCCAGCACCGCCATCAGCGCCAACGCTGAAGCCCAAGCGCATCAGCAAGCCGAACGCGCAACCGCCGCTGTTGCAGAGCAGGCTCCGCAAGCGCCTGTGGTCGAAGCCACTACTGAAGTGGAAACGCCGGCTGCTCCAGCTGTTGAACTGGCCCCGGCTGAACAGGCTCCAGTGGCCGAAGCTGCCCCGGTTGTGGCAGAGCAGCCTCAGGTTGAAGTCGCCGCCGAACCCGCCGTGACTGTCGAAGCACAACCTGTGGTAGCCGAGCAGCCGGTTGCAGAACCTGCAGTCCAGGCGCCAGTGGCTGAGGAAAAAGCCATTGAGCCTGCTCAGGAAGCTCCGGCCCCGGCCGCTGAACCTGTTGCCATCGAGCAGCCAGTGATTGCCCAGCAGCCTGCACAGGCTGAAGAGCCTGCACCAGCTGTTGCCCCAGCAGTCACCGAAGCCCCGGCTCCAGTGGTTGAAGCGGCTCCGGTGAGCGCCCTGACCAGCAACGGTCGCGCACCAAACGATCCGCGCGAAGTGCGCCGTCGCAAGCGTGAAGCCGAGCGTCTGCAGAAGGAAGCCGAACTGGCTGCCGCTGCCGCCCCGGTTGAAGCGGTAGCTGCTGCCGAACCCGCTCCGGTAGAAGCGCCAGTGGTGGTCGAAGCCGCTCCAGCGCCTGTCGAGGCGGCTGAAGCAGCACCGGCGCCAGTCACCGAAGCCGTGGCAGAGCAACCTGCCCCGGTGGTGGAAGAAGCACCGCACAACGTCGAACACGCCGTTGAGCACGTCGCTCACGCCGAAGAAAAGCAGCACGAGCCTAAACCGCTCGCCTGACTCCATCGGCAATGAAAAAGCCCCGCCCGGGTCTCCGGGCGGGGCTTTTTCATGCCTGCCATTCAGCGCTCGCGAAACACCAGCGCCGCCGGCAGATCCACATCCCACACCACTCCCGGGTCGTTCAAGGGCACTTCGAGCACCTTGCCCGCAGCGAACAGACACCTGGCCCCACGATCACCGGACAAACCCTGCAACGCAGCACCATAACCCCGGCCAAACCCCACCGGATGCCCCAGCTCGCCCCCCAGCCGCGGCACGCTGATGCACTCCTCAGTCAACCCCGCGATCACCCGCCTGATGCTGGCAGGCAGAATGAAGGGCATATCCCCCAGCAACACTACCCAGCCATTGGCGTCGGCACTGGCCGCTACCGCAGCCGCCAGGCTGTGCCCCATGCCCGGGGAGTCCAGCAACAACAC
The DNA here is from genome assembly GCF_003225665.1 of Pseudomonas sp. TKO26. NCBI lineage: Bacteria > Pseudomonadati > Pseudomonadota > Gammaproteobacteria > Pseudomonadales > Pseudomonadaceae > Pseudomonas > Pseudomonas sp. TKO26. The sequence continues at coordinate 28,839 of NZ_QKLN01000005.1, read as the reverse complement.
CTGACAACCATAGGCCCGCCCCAGCTCTGCCACCCGCGGCCGCCCCGGCGTCGTGACCAGGACCCGCCGAACCACCTCGGCCGGCAGGTTGACCAGCACCTGTTCCAGTACCGGCCGCGCTACGCCATCGCGCCCTACGCAAGGCGCCAGCAACTTGTCCTGATCGTCTGCGAGCGCCAGTCGATAACGACTGCCCTGCCCCGCCGCCAGGATGATCGCGCAAGGCCTGGGACTCATCCGGCCACCTCGACCACGCGCACCAACGGCTGCTGCGACAGGGGCTCGACACCATTTTTCAGCGCCACGATCTGCGCCATCAACGAAAGGGCAATTTCCGCCGGAGTATGACTGCCGATGTGCAGCCCCACCGGCCCATGCAAGCGCTCGATGGCCGCGCTCGACAATCCCAGCAGGGCCAGATTGTCCCGGCGCTTCTGGCTATTGACCCGGGAACCCAGGGCACCGACATAAAACGCCGGCGAATCGAGGGCGGTCAGCAGGGCCATATCGTCCAGGCGCGGATCATGGGTCAGGGCCACCACCGCCGTGCGCTCATCAGGCTCGATGCTCAACACCGCATCGTCCGGCATGCCGGCGACCAAGCGTCCATCCTGCTCCTCCCAGCCATGCACGAACTCCTGGCGCGGATCACAGACCAGCACCTCGAAATCCAGCATGCGAGCCATTTGCGCCACATAACGAGACAGCTGCCCGGCGCCGATCAGCAACAGGCGCCAGCGCGGCCCGTAGATCGCCCGCAGGGTGACGCCATCAAACGCCAGTTCATCCCGCTTGCCCGCCGCCTTGAGCAACACCTGGCCAGTGCTCAGGTTCAACTCCCGGGCCACGATCTGATGCGCCGCGCAACGTTGCAGCAACTCGGCAACCCAGGACGGATCGCCGACCCGCTCCTCGGTCAAGCGCAGGGTGCCGCCACAGGGCAGACCGAAACGCGCCGCCTCCTCCACCGTCACACCGTAAGTCACCAATTGCACCGGCGGCCCCTGTGGTGCCAGACGCCCGTCCCCGAGGCGGCTGATCAGGTCGTCCTCGATGCAGCCGCCGGACACCGAGCCGATCACCACGCCGTCGTCGCGCAGGGCAAGCATGGCGCCCGGGGGGCGCGGCGCGCTGCCCCAGGTCTGGACCACGCTGTAGAGCACCACCCCGCGCCCGGCACGGCGCCACTCCAGCACGCTGCGCAGGACATTCAGGTCGACACTGTCCATCAGGCACCCGCCTGCTGCCAGCCCTGCAACTGATAACGCACCGGCAAGTTGCGGATGCGCTTGCCGGTAGCGGCGAAGATCGCATTGCACAGGGCCGGGGCAATCGGCGGCACGCCGGGCTCACCGACACCGCCCAGCGGTACATCCCCCGCAGGCGTTACCAGGTGCACCTGCACCTGCCTGGGCGCCAGGGACATGCGCGCCACCTCATACATGTGGAAGTTGTCCTGCTGGACCTTGCCATCCTTGAAGCTGATTTCCCCCAGCACCGCATTACCCAGGCCCATGACACAGGCGCCCTCGAACTGCGAGCGGATACGCTCGGGGTTGATCTGCGGGCCGCAATCCACGGCGATGTCGGCCTTGTGCACAATCAGCGTGCCATCGTCCTTGACCTCCACCTCGATCACCGCCGCCACATAGGTCACGAAGCTATAGTGCATCGCCAGCCCCAAGCCACGCCCCTTGGGCAGCGAGCGCCCCCAGCCGGCGGCCTTGGCTGCGGTTTCCAGTACCGCACGCATGCGCCCGGTATCGATCGGGTAACGCTCCGGAGACTCGCCGTAATTCCATTCCTCGCTCAGGGTTCGCGGGTCGATCTGACGATCCGGCCCCAGCAGCTTGAGCTGGTACTTCAGTGGGTCCTGCCCCGCCTTGTGGGCCAGCTCGTCGACAAAACTCTGAATGGCGAAGCCGTGGGGAATGTTCGACACCGAGCGATACCAACCCACCCGGGTATGGGCCGCCGCTTCGGGGTTTTCCAGGCGCACATTGGGAATCGCATAGGCCATGTTGGTGAAGCCCATGCCCAGTTCGAACGCGCCCTCATGGTTCATTCCCGGGGCGAACAGCGCAGTGATGCTCGGGGCCACGGTGCGATGCAGCCATGCGGCGGGCATGCCGTCATCGTTCAAGCCAGCCTTGAGGTACTCCGCCGACACCGTATGGAAGTAGGAGTGATGGATGTCGTCTTCCCGGGTCCACTGCACCCGCACCGCCTTGCCGGGAAAGGCCTTGGCCAGGATGGCCGCCTCCAGAATGAAGTCCGGCTTGGATTTGCGCCCGAAACCACCGCCCAGCAGGGTGACATTGACCGTGACCTGATCAAAGCCGATGCCCAGGCGCTCGGCGATCCGCTCGCGGGTCACCTGGGGTGCCTGGCTCGGCGCCCAGGCTTCACAGCGCCCGTCGACAAAGCGCGCCACCGCCACCATCGGCTCCATGGGCGCCTGGGCCAGGTGCGGCAGGTAATAAGTGGCCTCCAGGCTGCTCGCGGCTTTGCTCATGGCCTCATCCGGATTACCGGTGCTGCGCACCACCTTGCCCGGTTGCTGTGCCGCCGCCTCCAGTTCCTTGCGGTATTGGACGGAGTTGTAGCCGGCATTGGCCCCATCGTCCCACTCGATCTTCAAGGCATCACGACCCTTGATTGCCGCCCAGGTATTGCTCGCCACCACCGCCACGCCCCCCAGGGGCTGGAACTCGGAAGGCACGGGACGACTGTCGATGGGCAGCACCCTGATCACTCCCGGCACCTTGAGGGCCGCACTGTCATCCACCGACTTGACCTTGCCGCCATAGACCGGGGGCCGCGCCACCGCGGCGAACAGCATGCCTTCAAAATGCACATCGGCGCCGTACACCGCGCGGCCGTTGACGATGTCCTGGCCGTCGATGGCGCGAGTCGCTTCCTTGCCGATATAGCGAAACTCCGACGGCTGCTTCAGGCGCAGACTGTCCCGGGCCGGTACCGCCAGAGCCCCCGCCGCTGCAGCCAGGGCGCCATAGCCCAGTTCGCGCCCGCTGGGTTGGTGAACCACCTTGTGCAACTGCGCCCGGCACTCGCTCGGCGCTACATGCCACTGCTCGGCAGCCGCCTGTTCCAGCATGGTCCGCGCAGCGGCGCCGCAACGCCGCATGGGTTCGTACCAATGGCGCATGCTGCGCGAGCCGTCGGTGTCCTGGTTGCCAAATCGCGCTTCATCCCCCGGCGCCTGCCTGACCTTGACCTGGGCCCAATCGGCCTCCAGCTCATCGGCCACCACCATGCTCAGGCTGGTACGCACCCCCTGGCCCATCTCCGAACGGTTGCAGATCACCGTCACGCTGCCGTCACTGGCAATGCTCACATAGACCTTGGGATCGTCGACCCAGCCGTGGGGCATACCATCGGCACCAAATTTCTTGTCCTCGGCAAACGCCTGCTGCCAGCCCCAACTGGCCGCCAGTACCAGGGCTCCGGTGGCGCCCACGCCCTTGAGAAAACCACGGCGACTGAGGTTGCTCAGGGCAAAATCACTGGGTAAAGAGCTCATGCCTTGGCCTCCTGCAGATGGTTGGCCGCCTGGCGGATCGCGGTCTTGATCCGGTTATAGGTGCCGCAGCGGCAGATATTGCCGAGCATCGCCTCTTCGATCTGTTCGTCGCTGGGATTGGGATGGATCTTGAGCAAGGCCGTGGCGGACATGATCTGCCCGCCCTGGCAGTAGCCGCACTGGGCCACCGCCGTATCCAGCCAGGCTTGCTGCACCACCTGCCCCACCGGGTCGTTGTGCAGGTAGTCGATGGTGCTGACATTCTTGCCCAGCACCGTACCGACCGGGGTGATGCAACTGCGCGCCGGGTCGCCGTCGACATGCACGGTGCAGGCACCGCACAGGCCCATGCCGCAACCGAATTTGGTGCCGCTATAACCCGCCACATCGCGGATGGCCCACAACAGCGGCATGTCCTCGGTGACGTCCAGGGGATGATCTTGACCATTGAGCTTCAGGGTAATCATGGGCACGCCCGCATTCTATGAGGTGATGGGGTCGAGCCGTCTGCCACGCGGCCATGCGAATGAGGTGCGCGCAGATCGGCTCAGGCTAATCGGGCTCTCTTGTGAAGACGGGGCTTCACCGGGCCTTTGGGGACGACAAATACTTACATTGTTAGCAAGCTAAGTTAAGCCGCCGGACATAAAAAAGCCTTGCAGGGTGTGCACCGTGCAAGGCCTCTGGCTCAAGCGCTGAGCTTAGTTCAAGAGTCGCCTCAATACAGATTCGGCTCCATCTCCAGCTCGACACTGAAACGCTCGGCGATATCGTGCTGGATCCGCCGGGCCAGCTCCAGCAGTTGCAGGCCGGTGGCCGTGCCGTAGTTCACCAGCACCAGGGATTGCAGGCGATGGACCCCGGCATCGGCTTCACGAAAGCCCTTCCAGCCCGCCTGCTCGATCAGCCAGCCGGCCGCCAGCTTGACCTGTCCATCGGCCTGGGGATAACCCACCAGCCCCGGATAGGCCTGCTTGATCTGCGCCGCCAGCAGCGCCGGGACCACCGGGTTCTTGAAGAAACTGCCGGCATTGCCAAGCACCGCCGGGTCGGGAAGTTTCTCGCTGCGGATACTGCAGATCGCCCGACTGACGTCGCTGGCCGTCGGATGCTCGATGCCCTGCTCGTTCAGGCGCTGACGCACCGGACCGTACTCAAGGTGCAGGTGATCGACGCGATTGAGGACAAAACGCACCCGCAGGATCAACCAGCGACCGGCCTCATGCTTGAACAGGCTGTCGCGGTAAGCGAACTGGCACTGGGCCAGGTCGAAGTCGCGCAATTCACCGGTGTGCCGGTCCAGGGCGGTCAGGCCGGCGAACACGTCCTTGATCTCCACGCCATAGGCGCCGATGTTCTGCATCGGCGCAGCGCCCACGGTGCCGGGAATCAGGCTCAGGTTCTCCAGCCCGGACAAGCCCTGCTCCAGGGTCCACAGCACGAAGGGATGCCAGGTTTCCCCGGCCTCGGCTTCCACCACCACCCGCTGCCCATCGTCACTGAGCAGACGGATGCCGCGGCTGGACATGCGCAGCACCAGGGCCCGGATATCCGCGGTCAGTAGCAGGTTGCTGCCGCCACCGATCACCAGCAGGGGCAACTGCTGCGCGGCGCAATAGGCCAGGGCTTCGCGCACGTCGTCGTCGCTGTGGGCCTGGGCAAAGCGCAGGGCCTTGACCTCGACGCCGAAGCTGTTGAATGGCTTGAGCGAAACATCGGACTGAATCTGCAGGGTCATAACCGTCCCTTCAATTCGATCACCAACCGGTCACAGGCATCCTCGATCAGGTCCAGCACCTGCTCGAAGCCCTGCTCGCCGTCGTAATACGGGTCCGGCACTTCATACAGCGGCGCCTGGTAGCGACGCAGGAACAGGTCCAGCTCGGCTTTACCCCCAGCCGGCTGCAAGGCCTTGAGGTTGCGCAGGTTGCTCTGGTCCATGGCGAAAATCAGGTCATACACGGCGAAATCGGCGCTGCCGACCTGCTGCGCCCGTTGCGCCGAAAGGTCGTAGCCACGGCGCAAGGCCGCCTGCTGGCTGCGTGAATCCGGGGCCTTGCCGATATGCCAGTCGCTGGTGCCAGCCGACGCGACCTGCACCTGATCGCCCAGGCCGGCCGCGCGCAACTTGTGGCGCAGCACACCCTCGGCAGTGGGCGAGCGACAGATATTGCCCAGGCAGACGAACAGAACCCGCATCAGGCCTCCAGCAGGCGCCGAACGCGCTCAAGGTCTTCGGCGGTATCGACGCCGGTGGGTGGGGCCTCCAGGGCATCGGCGACATGAATCCGCACGCCGTGCCACAAGGCACGCAACTGCTCCAGGGATTCGGTGTTTTCCAGCCAGCACGGGCCCCAGCTGACGAAGTCATGGAGGAAACCGGCGCGATAGGCATAGATGCCGATGTGGCGCCGGTAAGGCACGCCTTCCGGCAAGTGCTCATGACTCTTGGCGAATGCATCCCGCGCCCAGGGCAAGGTGGCACGGCTGAAGGTCAGGGCCAGACCGTTGAGGTCGGTGACCACCTTGACCACGTTGGGATTGAACAGCGTCTGCACATCCTCGATCGGCTCGGCCAGGGTGGCCATGCGCGCCTCGGTGTGGGCGGCCAGGTTGGCGGCCACCTGATCGATCACCGAAGGCGGGATCAGCGGCTCGTCGCCCTGGACGTTGACCACGATGGCATCCGCCGCCAGGCCAAGCTGGCTGGCGACTTCCGCCAGGCGATCGGTTCCCGAGTTGTGATCTTCCCGGGTCAGCAGCGCTTGCGCGCCAAAGCCCTGGCACGCCTCGACGATACGCGGGTCGTCGGTGGCCACCACCACCCGCTCGGCGCTGCTCTTGCAGGCCTGCTCCCAGACCCACTGGATCATCGGCTTGCCGGCGATCAGTTGCAGAGGCTTGCCCGGCAGGCGGGTGGAGGCAAAGCGCGCCGGAATGACCACGGTAAAGGCGCCGCTCATTTGTCCAGACGCTCTTCGGCGGTCAGGGTACGGGCTTCGCTTTCCAGCATCACCGGGATGCCGTCGCGGATCGGATAGGCCAGGCCGGCGCCCTTGCTGATCAGCTCGGTCTTGTCGGCGCTGAGTTTGAGCGGGCCCTTGCAGATCGGGCAGGCCAGGATGTCGAGCAGTTTGGTGTCCATGAGGTTTCCCTGGATAAAAGCGATTAAGGCAACAGACGATCAGGCAGCAGGCGCATCAGCTGGGTATCGAACCAGGTGATGAAGGCCGCGGACGGCACCGCATCCACCGCCAGGTACCACCAGTCGGCCGCCGCAAATTCACGGCACTTGACCGCATCTTTCTCGGTCATGACCAACGGCAATGACGGGGTGAAGGCCAGGGCCTGCGCACTGTATTGAGCGTGATCGGCAAATGCATGGGGGACAGGCCGCCAGTGTAGCGTTTCAAGGGTATTGAAGAAACGCTGGGGGTTGCCGATGCCGGCCACCGCATGCACCGCCTGCCCTGGCGCGAAGTGCTCCACCGGGCGGCGCTCGCCGCTCTGCAGATTGACCAGCGCCGAAGGCTTGAGATGGAAGGCAAAACCGTCGGCGCGATCATCAAGGGCGCCGTTGTAAAGCAGTGCATCGACACTCTGCAGGCGTTCCACCGGCTCGCGCAGGGGCCCGGCCGGCAGGCAGCGCCGGTTGCCCAGGCCACGGGCAGCGTCGATCAGCACCAGTTCCAGGTCACGGGCCAGGCGGTAATGTTGCAGGCCGTCGTCAGAGAGAATCAGGTCCAGCGGTTCGGCGGCCAGCAAGGCCTGTACCGCGCGGCTGCGATCCGGATCGATCATCAGCGGTACGCCACAGCGCTGGACGATCAGCAACGGTTCATCGCCGGCCACCGTGGCGCTGTCAGCGGCCGTCACCCGCCAGGGCAGTTGCGGCGGCTTGGCGCCATAGCCGCGACTGACCACCCCGACCCGCAGGCCGAGGCGCTGACAGTGCGCCACCAGCCACAAGATCAGCGGCGTCTTGCCCGTGCCGCCAACGGTAATGTTGCCCACTACGATCAACGGCACCGGCGGCTGATAGATCGCCCCCTCGCCCGCCAGAAAGCGCCGGCGCTTGCCCACCACCACTCGGCGGTACAGGCACTCCAGAGGCTGCAGCAGTTTCAGCGCGGGGTGGCCGTTGTACCAGGCGGCGAGCAAACGATCGGAGAGTGCCATCAGGGTGCCGGCGCCGCCTCGACGGTGGTCATGCGCAGGTGGCTGAAACCGAGCTTGCCGGCCGCATCCATGGCAGTGATCACCGCTTGGTGTTGAGTCTTGCCGTCGGCGCTGATGGACAGCGGCAGATGGGTATCCCCAGCCGACTCCTTCTGCAAGGCCTCGATCAGGGTGGCCAGGTCATTTTTCGGCAGGACCTGATTGTTGACCGAGAACACCCCGTCGGCGCTGATGGCGATATCCAGCTGCTTGACCTCCTGGTCTTCGGCGGGTGAGCCGCTGACCGCTTCCGGCAGGTCGACCCGCAGCTCGGTTTCCCGGGTAAAGGTGGTGGTGACGACGAAAAACAGCAGCAGGATGAACACCACGTCAATCAATGACGCGAGGTTGATGTCCACGGTTTCCCGGGGTTTGCGACGGAATTTCACGCTTTGCCCTCGGCCAGGTCGACATCGCGGTCACCCTGGATCACTTCCACCAGCTTGATCGCTTCCTGTTCCATGCCCACCACCAGCTCATCGACCCGACGTTGCAGGAAGCGATGGAAGAACACCGAAGGAATCCCCACCATCAGCCCCGCGGCGGTGGTGATCAAGGCCTTGGAAATACCGCCGGCCAGCACGTGGGCGTTGGTGGTCATGCCCGAGCCCATGAACGAACTGAAGATGTCGATCATGCCCAGCACCGTGCCCAAGAGGCCCAGCAGCGGGGCCATGGCGGCGATGGTGCCGAGGGCATTGAGGTAGCGTTCCAGTTCGTGGATCACGCGGGCCGCCGCCTCTTCGATGCATTCCTTCATGATCTCGCGACCATGCTTGGAATTGGCCAGGCCCGCGGCGAGGATCTCTCCCAGGGGCGAATCGGCACGCAGCTCCTTGAGCTTTTCCTTGTTCAGTTGCTTGTCCTTGATCCAGCGCCAGACCTGACCCAACAGATGGGGCGGGGTGACTCGGCTGGCCCGCAGGGTCCACAAACGCTCGGCAATGATGCCCACAGCCGCGATGGAACTCAGAATGATCGGCAACATCATCCAGCCGCCGGATTTGACCAATTCCCACACAGTGACAGTCCCCTCGAAAAAGTGCGCCACTCTAACATAGGGGCTGGACGCACCGAAGACCGTGATGTCGCATGCTCACGGGCTTTAATAACTCACGGTTATTTAAGGCATTAATGCTCAATCGCGCCAGAAACGCCGCTGCGCGCGCAGGCTTTGCACGGGCCCGAAAGTCCCCAGGCGCAGTGTCAGCGCTCCTTGATCGGCGCTGTCATGAACCGCCAGCCCCAGCCGTCGATAGCGCGCCAGCACCTCGGCATGGGGATGACCGAAGGCGTTGCCCCGCCCGCGGGAAATCAGCACCGCTGTCGGTCGCAGGCGCTGCAGCAGGGCCATGGACGAAGAAGTGCGGCTGCCATGATGGGGCGCCTGCAACCAGTGGGTGTGCACCGCCAGCGCACTGGCGAGCAGGGCCCGTTCGGCATGCACGTCGATGTCGCCGGTGAGCAACAGCCGCTCGCCTCGAGCCTCGACCTGCAACACGCAGGAAGCCTGGTTGCCATCGGTCGCCGCCGACCATTGCCAAAGCCGAAAGCGCACCCCATTCCATTGCCAGCCCAGGCCAGACTCGCACGGCTGTGCTTGCAAGGCGGCGGGCAATGCCCCGGGCTCGCCGCTGCGCACCCGGGCCACATCGATTCCGCGCCAGACCGCGAGGGCGCCACCGGCATGATCGTTATCGGCATGACTGAGCAGCATCAGGTCCAGTTGCCTGATCCCCAGTTTGCGCAAGGTTGGCAGCACCACCCGCTCGCCGAGATCGAAATCCCCCACCCGGGCGCCGGCATCGTAGAGCATGGCGTGATCGCGGGTGCGCAGGAGCATCGACAGCCCCTGCCCCACGTCCAGTTGCCAGACCTCCACCTCCCCCTCGGGCAGCACCGGCTGGGGCGGCCAGAAGGCCAATAGCAGCAGCGGCCACCCCAGCACCCGCAGCGGTACACCGCTGGGCAGGAGCAACAGCAAGGCCCCCAGGGCACTGAGCCCCCAAAGCCACCAGGGCAGCAACGGCGCCACCCAGGCCGGCCAGGCACCGGCGATCACCCCCAATAGGCGGAACAGCCCATCCAGCAGCCCCCCGGCCAGCCACAGCAAGCCTTCGCCCACATGAGGCAGCGGCAGCAGCAGACAACCCAGCAGCGCCGGCGGCAGCACCAGCAGACTGATCCAGGGCACCGCCAGCAGATTGGCCAGGGGACCGCTGAAACTGATGGGCAACCCCAGGGCCAGCAGCGGCGGCAGCAGGCCAATGGCGATCAGCCACTGAGCCCGACTCCAGGCCTGCCACCAACGCCAGCGCCCCAGGCGCCCGGCGAAGGTGAGAAGCAGGATCGCCACCGCGGCAAACGACAGCCAGAATCCCGGCTGCAAACTGGCCAGGGGCTCGAACAGCAACACCGCATTCAACGCCAGCAGCCAGGGTCGCCAGACGCCCAGATGGCGAAAGCGCAAACGCCAGAGCAGGACCAGGGCGACCATCACGCAAGCACGCTGCACCGGCACATCGAACCCGGCCAGCAGGCCGTAGCCCAGGGCCCCGAGAAAGGCCAGGGCACAGGCCCAGGGCAGCCACGGCCGGCGCTCGGGCCAGACGCCCCAGCGGGCCAGCCCGGCCACTGCGAGGTAGATCACCCCGGCCAGCAGGCTGATGTGCTGACCGGAAATCACCATCAGGTGAACCGTGCCGGTGTCCTGCAGCACCTGCCAGTCCTGGCGCGTCAGACCCGAGCCGTCGCCCATCACCAGTGCCGCCAGCCCGGCGCCACGTCCTTGTGCCTCGACATCCAGCAGGCGCTGGCGCAGGCCCTCGCGCCAGGCCAGGCGCGCGGGCCTGAGCAACTGCCCGGCCTTGACCGTGCCGGCGGCCCCGATGCGCCGCGCCAGCAGCCAGGCCTGGTAATCGAACCCCTGGACATTGAGCAGGCCGGCAGGACGCCGCAGCTTGACCGCCAGGCGCCAGCGCTCGCCACTGTGCAGCGGCGGAGCGTCGTGCCAGGCCAGACGCATCCGCTGCGGCAGTCGCTCGCGCCGGGCCTGGGCGGCCTGCAGCTCAAAGCGCACCACGCCCTGGCCCTGCTCCGGCAAACCACTGACCTGCCCCTCCAGCCAGCGGGTTTGCCCTTCCAGGCCAGGAGCCAGGCGATCATCCAGGGCCCAATGCCCGGAGATGCAAGCCCAGGCGAAACCGAAGAGAAAAAATGCCACGGGATGTGTACGAAAGGGCAGCAGCATCAGCCCCACCACCGACATCGCCAGCAACAGCCAGACCGGCGGCAACACCGGCAGAAAACCCAGCGCCAGCAGCCCCGCGGCCAGCGCCAGCAACCCCGTCCCCATCAGCCAGCCCCTCCTTGGCAGTCCCTACTCTGGGCTTAGCCGAGGATCGGCGGCGCGGTTTTATCATTTGTCACAATGTCTGAATTTGCCCTGACTAGAATCCGTTCATAATCGCGACCTGATCCAACCGAGAAGCCTTATGCCCCGGCGCTTATTCAAACGTTACATGCCAGATCCGGCCAGCATCCGGGAACACAAGTCCTTACGCTTTCTTGGCACGCTGTTGCATGACGCCAACCTCTGGCACCTCAATCGGCACTCCGTGGCCCGTGCCATGGCGGTGGGTTTGTTCGCCGCCTTCATCCCGATTCCGATGCAGATGCTGCTAGCCGCGGCGCTGGCGGTCTGGCTGCGGGCCAACATGCCCATCAGCGTCAGCCTGGTCTGGTTGACCAATCCCATCACCATGCCGCCGGTGTTCTTCTGCACCTATCAACTGGGGGCCTGGCTGATGAACGTGCCGGCCCGCACCCTGCCGGACGAATTGACCTGGGAGTGGATCAGCGGTCAGCTCAGCACCCTGTGGCAACCCTTTCTCCTGGGCTCGGTGGTGGCCGGGCTGGTGCTGGGAGCCACGGCCTATTGCCTGACCATGCTCTATTGGCGCTGGTGGGTCGCGCGCCAGTGGCGCAGGCGCAAGCAGCAGCGCCCATGAACAACGAAAACGGCCTCCCGAGGGAGGCCGTTTTCTCAGACGCGCAAACCATTCACTGACGCATGCCGCGCCCGCTGACCAGCAACCGGGCGCAACCGATGTACAGCACCACGGTGGCCACCAACATGAAGGTGATGGCCACGCTGATGCGGATGTCCGACACCCCAAGGATGCCGAAGCGGAAGGCGTTGACCATGTGCAGCACCGGGTTGGCCAGGGACACGGTCTGCCAGAACGGCGGCAGCAGGTTGATCGAGTAGAACACCCCGCCCAGGTAGGTCAGGGGGGTCAGCACGAACGTCGGGATGATCGAGATGTCATCGAAGTTGCGCGCGAACACCGCGTTGATGAACCCCAGCAACGAGAAGATGGTCGCCGTCAGCACCACCACCAGTACGGTGACGCCCAGGTGATGCACCTGCAACGTGGTGAAAAACAGCGACAGCAGGGTCACGATGATCCCCACCATCAGGCCCCGCAGGACCCCGCCGAGGGTATAGCCGATCAGGATGGTGTGCGGCGACACCGGCGATACCATCAGTTCCTCGATGGAGCGCTGGAACTTGCTGCCGAAGAAGCTCGACACCACGTTGCCGTAGGAGTTGGTGATCACCGACATCATGATCAGCCCCGGCACGATGTACTCCATGTAGGTGAAGCCACCCATATCGCCGATCTGCCGGCCGATCAGGTTACCGAAGATGACGAAGTACAGGACCATGGTGATGGCCGGCGGCAGCAGGGTCTGCGGCCAGATCCGGGTGAAGCGGCGGATCTCGCGATAGACGATGGTGTTGAGTGCCACCAGGTTGGGTTTCAACTCCGAACTCATACCGCCACCTTCGACAGATTTTTCTCCACCAGGGACACGAACAGCTCCTCAAGTCGGTTGGTTTTGTTACGCAGGCTCAAGACCTCGATGTTCTGCAGGGCCAGTTGACCGAACAGCGCGGTGATGCCGACGGCCTTGTCCACCTGGACTTCCAGGGTGTGGCTGTCGACCAGCCGGGTCGGATAGCCGGCCAACTGCGGCGCCACCCGCAGGTCGTGCTTGAGGTCGAGCAGGAAGGTTTCCACATGCAACTGGCTCAGCAGCTGACGCATGCTGGTGTTCTCGACGATGGTGCCGTGGTCGATGATGCCGATGTTGCGGCACAACTGCTCAGCCTCTTCCAGGTAATGGGTGGTGAGGATGATGGTGATGCCTTTCTGGTTGAGCTCGGTGAGGAAGGTCCACATCGAACGACGCAGCTCGATGTCGACCCCGGCCGTGGGTTCGTCGAGGATCAGCAGGCGCGGCTCGTGGACCAGGGCCCGAGCGATCATCAGGCGCCGCTTCATGCCTCCGGACAGGGAGCGCGAAGGCACATCGCGCTTGTCCCACAGGCCGAGCTGGGTCAGGTACTGCTCGGCCCGCTCCTTGGCGATCCTCGCCGGAATGCCGTAGTAGCCGGCCTGGGTCACGACGATGTCGAAAGTCTTCTCGAACTGGTTGAAATTGAATTCCTGCGGCACCACACCGATGCAGCGCTTGAGCGCCGCCGGCTCACGATCAAGGTCGTGACCGAAGACATTCACGCTGCCGCTGGTCTTGTTCACCAGGGTCGAAAGAATGCCGATGGTGGTGGATTTACCGGCCCCGTTAGGGCCAAGCAGGGCGAAAAAATCACCTTCGGCGACGTCCAGATCGATACCACTCAGGGCCTGGAAACCGTTGCCGTAGGTTTTGGTTAGCTGCCGGATGGACAGAGCGGAACTCATATCGGATTCATGCACCAAGAAGGGGAATTGAATAATTAAGGGCGGTCCGGCCGGATTGCAACGACGCCGGACGCACGCCATGGTGCGGGCCTGAGCCACGCAAGTACAGTCACGCTTGTTGATAGTGGGTATTAAGTCAAAGCGGTCATCACCGCCCGACGATAGGCCGGGCGCTGCTTCAAGCGCTCGTACCAGGCGTGCAGATGCGGCATTGCAGGGCGCTCGATGGGCATCTCGAACCAGGCGTAGATGAAGCTCCCCAGGGGAATATCCCCCACGCCTATTTCCGGCCCGGACAGGTAGGGCTGGTCGGCCAGCGCCTGATCGACCCGAGCCAGCAGTTCGGCACAGGTAGCCTTGGCGGCATGGATCTGCGCCCAGTCCTGCTGCTCGGCCGGAGTGCGCAACACTCCCCAGAACAGGTGGCGGAAAGGCTCGGCGAAGGTCGAGGTGGTCCAGTCCATCCACTTCTCGGCACTGGCCCGGGCCTGCACATCGGCCGGATGCCAGTGGCTGTCGGCGGCATGCCGAGCGGCCAGGTAACGCACGATGGTGTTGGACTCCCAGAGCACGAAGCCGTCGTCTTCAATCAGCGGGATGCGCCCATTGGGGTTCAGCGCCCGGTAGGCCGGAGTGTCCACCACGCCGAAGGCGCCACCGGCATCCAGGGACTCATAGGCCAGCCCCAGCTCTTCGGCACACCACAACGCCTTCCTGACATTCGACGAGTTCTTGCGACCCCAGATCTTCAGCATGACCATCCCTCAGTTATGAATGCCGGGGCAGTCTACGCCGGATCAGCCGCGACTCAAATCACTGCGCATGTCCCCCGGCAGTACGCCCCCCTGCTCGCCGAACAGATGGGGATAGCATGCCTGCAGGTGGCTGAAGAACAGCTCCTGCGGCACATCGGCGAAGCGCCCATGATCCACCAGGTACTCCATCGACTGGTCGCCCTGACGGTTGAAGGGGTGAAAGACACTGTCCTGCACCCCGTCAAACTCTAGCGGCGCCACATCGAACAGTTCGCACAGACTCTGGTTGAACGCCGGCGTCGCCTTGACCCAACGCCCCTGCAGGTACAGCTCGGTGTAGCCGTGCATGGCGAACACATCACTGCGCAGCAGCTCCAGCAGACGCGGGGTCGACAGGTGATTGCGCACGTCCGCCAGACCGATGCGCGCGGGTATCCCGCAATGCCGGGCACAACCGGCCAGCAGAGTGGCCTTGGGCACACAGTAGCTTTCGCCGGCGATCAGGGCATGACTGCCCCGCAGGGTTTGCGGATCAGGGCTGAAGGAATAGAAGTTGTAACGCACGGCCTCACGCACCGCGTAGTAAAGGTTCACCGCCTGCTGCCGCGGATCGCCGCCGGCACCGCGATGAGATTCGGCGAACTCCACCACCGCAGGGTGGTCACTATCGATGAAGCGGCTGGGACGCAAGTACTGGTTCATGGGCAAAACCTCCAAGCGAAGCCTGGAGTCTATCGAGAGGACCGCCCTGGCGATAACGACGTTTCGGCCAAAGATCAGGGTCGGTCCGAGTATCACCAGCCGTGCTTCAAAGCCCCCGCAGGCCGGCAAACTCAAGCGTCGCACCCGCACCACCGCAATCACCCGCTTTGTCGGAGGCCGACTAAGCTCTGAGGGTGATTTGGCCCCTGGCTTCATGGAGGATTGAATATGCTGTTGTTGTGGATACTGGTTTTGCTGGTTGGGGTCGCCTATCTGGCGCACCGCCGCACCGCCCCCCTGCCCGCCCTGGGCATCGTTGCCGTCTACCTGCTGGCCATGGGCGCCTTCAGCCGGGCTCCCGGCTGGTTGCTGCTGGTGTTCTGGATCGTGCTGGCGGCCATTGCCGCGCCGCTGTTGCTGCCCGACCTGCGCCGCAAGTACTTCAGCGCCCCGCTGTTCACCTGGATGCAGAAAGTGCTGCCGCCCATGTCGCAAACCGAGCGCGACGCCATCGATGCCGGCACCGTGTGGTGGGACGGCGAGCTGTTCAGCGGCCGCCCCGACTGGAACACCTTGCTGGCCTATCCCAAGGCCCAACTGACCGCCGAAGAACAGGCGTTCATCGACGGCCCCACCGAAGAACTCTGCGCCATGGTCAGCGACTGGCAGATCGGCCAGCACATGGACCTGCCTCCCGCGGCCTGGGCCCATATCAAGGAACACGGCTTCTTTGCCCTGATCATTCCCAAGGAGTACGGCGGCAAAGGCTTTTCCGCCTACGCCCACTCCCAGGTGGCGATGAAACTGGCAACCCGCAGCGGCGACCTGGCCTCCACGGTCATGGTCCCCAACTCCCTAGGCCCGGCCGAACTGCTGCTGCACTACGGCACCGATGACCAACGCAATCACTACCTGCCGCGCCTGGCCCGTGGCGACGACATTCCCTGCTTCGCCCTCACCGGCCCGCTGGCAGGCTCCGACGCTGGCGCGATGCCCGACACCGGGATCATCTGCAAGGGCCAATGGCAGGGCGAGGAAACCCTCGGCCTGCGCCTGAACTGGGAAAAGCGCTACATCACCCTGGGCCCGGTGGCCACCCTGCTGGGCCTGGCCTTCAAGGCCCACGACCCGGATCACCTGCTGGGTGACCAGGAAGACCTGGGCATCAGTCTGGCGCTGATTCCCACCGACACCCCGGGGGTGGAGATCGGCCGCCGCCACCTGCCCCTGGGCGCCGCCTTCATGAACGGCCCGAACTCCGGCAAGGACGTGTTCATTCCCCTGGACTATCTGATCGGCGGCCGGGAAATGCTCGGCAAAGGCTGGATGATGCTGATGAACTGCCTGTCGGTGGGGCGCTCGATCTCCCTGCCGGCGGTCGGCACCGGCGCCGCCAAGTTCACCAGCCTGGTGACCGGCCAGTACGCCCAGGTGCGTGAGCAGTTCAACGTGCCACTGGCGGCCTTCGAAGGCATCCAGGAAGCCCTGGCCCGCCTCGGCGGCAACGCCTGGCTGATGGACAGCGCGCGCATGCTCACCGCCAATGCCGTGGACCTGGGAGAAAAGCCCTCGGTGCTGTCGGCCATCCTCAAGTACCACCTCACCGAGCGCGGGCGCGAGTGCATCAGCCACGCCATGGACGTGCACGGCGGCAAGGGCATCATCATGGGGCCCAACAACTACCTGGGCCGCAGTTGGCAGGGCGCACCGATCTTCATCACCGTGGAAGGCGCCAATATCCTCTCGCGCAACCTGATGATCTTTGGCCAGGGGGCGATCCGCTGCCACCCGTTCGTGCTCAAGGAAATGGCCCTGGCCGGACGCGAGGACCATGACCAGGCGCTGAAGGAGTTCGATGCCCTGCTGCTCCAGCACATTGGTTTTGCCGTGAGCAATGCTGCCAGCACCCTGGTGCTGAACCTGGGCCTGGGCCACTTCGAACAGGCCCCGGGCGATCCGCTCAGCCAGCGCTACTTCCGTGCCCTGAACCGCCAGGCCGCGGCCTTTGCCCTGCTGGCCGACTTTTCCATGATGCTCCTGGGAGGCGAACTCAAGCGGCGCGAGCGGCTCTCGGCGCGCCTGGGCGATGTGCTCAGCCACCTGTACCTGGCCTCGGCGGCACTCAAGCGCTATCACGATCTGGATTCACCGGAGTACCTGCGCCCCCTGCTGGCCTGGGCCCTGGAAGAAAGCCTCGGCCACTCCGAACGCGCCCTGGACGAGTTGCTCGGCAACTTCCCCAGCCGCTTCTTCGGCTGCCTGCTGCGAGTACTGGTGTTTCCCTTCGGCCGTCGCCATACCGGGCCGTCGGACCGCCTGGATGCCGAAGTGGCGGAAATCATTGGCCGCGCCCAGGGCGACCCGGCCCTGGAAGCGGTACTCGCCGGCTGCTATCGCCCACAAGCCAAGGACGATCCGGTCGGCGCCCTGCAGCACGCCTGCAACCTGCTGAGCGCGAGCCATCCACTGCAGAAGAAACTCCACGAAGCGCTGAAAAGCGGCCAGGTCAAACCGGCGGCCGGCGAATCGGCCATCGATGCGGCCCTGGAGGCCGGCGTGCTGCAAGCGGCCGAAGCCCAGAGCCTGCGGGAGGCCGAAGCGGCGCGACGCAAAGTCATCGACGTGGACGACTTCGCCAAGGAGGAACTGACCTTGAGCGAGGGCAAGATCCGCTAGGCAGGCCCTTCGGGGCAGGTCGATTATGAAACCGGGCGCAGGGGCTATATACTCCCGCGCCCGTTTTGCTCTTGAGGACCCTGTCATGTCCAACGTCGTCGCCGATCATCTCGTCCTCCTGGACCACCTGCGCAGCATCCTGGTGGCGGTGGGAGAAGCCGAACAGGTTCCCGAGGAAAGCCATGCGCTGTTCCTGGAGCGCTTCGACGAACTGCGCGCCTCGCTGCCGATCGACCCGATCGAAAGCCAGTACCTGGGCCAGGACCTGCTGTGCCAGATCATGCAGCGCTATCCGCAGATCGCTCACCTGGTGCCTCGCGACCTGCTCTGGTTCTTCGCCGGCGACTGCCTGCACTACATGCCCGATGAAGAAATCGACCTGTACCAGGCCCTGGAAGAACGCCGCTTCGAAGCCGAGCAGAACGACGAGCCCTTCGACTGGAACCAGGAAAAACAATTGCTGGCGCTCTCCGCCCAGGACAGCAAGCACTGATTGCAGCCCCTGGTGCCACCAAGGCCCGCCCGGTTCGTCCGGCGGGCCTTTTTTGTGCCCGCCCACATCGCCTCCGTAGGAGCCGGCTTGCCGGCGAAGAGGCCCTTGGGTCTTGCATCGCCCTTAGAGATATTTTCGCTGGCAAGCCAGCTCCTACAAGCTGCGTTCGCCTTTGCCGGGGCGGTGCAGGGTCGGCTCCCTGGCCAGGCATTCCACCAGATAGTCGATGAACACCCGCAGCTTGGGCGGCAGGTAGCGGGTCGGTGAATGCAGGAGCCAAGCACCACCGTGGTAGGAGGCAAGAAAGGTCCAATCCGGCAGCACCTGGACGATCAGTCCCTGCTCCAGGGCATGACGCGCGGTGAAATACGGCAGGCTGCCGATGCCCAGATGCTGCAACACCGCATCCAGGCGCACACCGGTGTGGTTGGCGGCGTAACGCCCGCGCACGCCGACAGTCACCGCCTTGCCGCCCTGGGTGAACTTCCAGCGGGCGTCGCTGGGGGTTTCCCCGAGATAGATGCAACTGTGCTGACGCAGATCCTGTGGATGCAACGGCGTGCCATGCTCCGCCAGATACTGCGGGGTGGCACACAGCAGGTGATCAATGCGCAACAACTGGCGCCCGATCAATCCCGGCGGCGGGCGGTCGGTAATGCGGATCGCCAGGTCGACATTGTCTTCGATCAGGTCGATATCCCGGTCTTCATGCAGCAGCTCGACATCCACCTTCGGGTAGCGCCGAAGAAACTCCGCCATATGGGGATGCACCACGAAGCGCCCCACCGCCTTGGGCACACTGACCCGCACCACGCCTTCGGCCTCATGGGTGAACTGACCACTGATCTCCATGACCGAACGGGCCGCGCTGACCATCTCGCTGCAACGCTTGAACACCTCCTCGCCGCCGTCGCTCAAGCGCAACTTGCGGGTAGTGCGTTGCAGCAGGCGGGTCGCCAGGGCCTTCTCCAGGCGCGAAATGCTGCGACTGACGGCAGACGGCGAGGAGCCAAGCTGGCGCGCGGCTTCGGAGAAGCTGCCGGTTTCCACCACCCTGACGAAGATGGCCATTTCCGCCAGTAATGGCAGCGGTAGATTTATGCTCATGACGCAATAGTCCATTGAGTTTTGAACGGATTATCACGCAATAACCCAGGCCCCATAATAAAAAATCATCTGGATTCAGGGTTTGAGAAATGACGCTTCGCCTGTACTACGAACATGATCTGCTGACCGCCCAGGTCGAACTGCTGAGCTGCATCCCCCGGGACGGGCTGTTTGCCGCAACCTTGCACGCCACGCCCTTTCACCCCCAGGGCGGCGGCCAGCCCAGCGACACCGGCTGGATCGGCGCGGCCCAGGTGCTGCGGGTCGTCCAGGAAGATGAGCAGATCGTGCATTACCTGAGCCTGCCCCTGACGCCGGGAAGCCATGCGGCTCGCGTGGATGAGCCGCAACGCCTGTTCAACAGCCGCATGCATTCCGCCGGGCACCTGATCGGCCACTTTGTGCAAAGCCGGGGCTGGACACCGATCAAGGCCCATCACTGGCCTGGAGAGGGTCGGGTGTCGTTCAAACCGGGCGAACAACCTGGGGAAATCGACTGCGCCGAGGTGCAGAACGCCCTTGAGCAATGGATTGGCGAGGATTGGCCCCGACACATTTCCCTGGCCGCCGGAACCCGCCAGGTCGGGTTTGGCCCGCTGCCCGCCTACGGTTGCGGCGGCACCCACGTCCAGCACCTGCAACAACTGGGACGGGTGAAGATCGACTCGATCTCGCAGAAGAAAGGCACGCTCTCGGTCAGCTACAGCCTCGACTGAACACCCCTGCCCCCTTCCCCCCCTAACTGCTTTGCGGAGTCAGCATGCTGTCCAATTATCTTGGCGAGTTTCTCGCTCTGGCCCTGGTTCACTTCCTCGCCGTGGTCGCACCGGGGCCGGACTTTGCCGTCACCATCCGCCAGAGCGTGCGCTTCGGCCGGATGACCGGGGTCTGCACCGCCCTGGGGATCGGTGCCGGCATTTCGGTGCACGTGCTCTACACCTTGCTGGGAGTCGGCGCATTGATGCACGCGACGCCCTGGCTGCTGAGCGCCGCCAAACTGCTGGGCGCCGCCTACATCCTGTACCTGGGCGTCAGCCTGTTGCGAAGCAAGGCCAAGACCAGCATCCCGGGCGAAACAGCGCAGGATGAACCAGCGCAGAGCCTGCTGCGGGCCTTTACCACCGGTTTCCTGACCAACGCCAGCAACCCCAAGGCGACCCTGTTTTTCCTGGCGATCTTCACCACCCTGGTCAGCGCCACCACGCCGCTGGGCATTCAGGCCCTGTATGGGGCCTGGATGTGCCTGGTCAACGCTTTGTGGTTCGTGATTGTCGCGCTGTTCTTTTCCAGCGCCCGGGTGCGCCTGCTGTTCATGCGCCTGGGACACTGGTTCGAGCGCTGCATGGGACTGATCCTGCTGCTGTTCGCCGGACGCCTGTTGCTGTCGCTGTAAGCGAGCCACGACAAAGGTCCGCACGGTCGTCTGACTGGCGGGCCTTTTTTGTTCATGGCAGGACGAGGGGTTGAATCGCGGACAAACAAAAACGCCGCTCGATGAGCGGCGTTTTTGTGAATTTGGAGCGGGAAACGAGACTCGAACTCGCGACCCCGACCTTGGCAAGGTCGTGCTCTACCAACTGAGCTATTCCCGCAAATGGCGTCCCCTAGGGGACTCGAACCCCTGTTACCGCCGTGAAAGGGCGGTGTCCTAGGCCACTAGACGAAGGGGACACGCTACCCGGAACACATGGTGTGTGTTTCGGTGTCCAGATCCTGATCCGAAGACTTCGGCTCTGGTTTCACTCGACTTCGCCCGAAAGCGCCGCCGTTTAAAAATGGAGCGGGAAACGAGACTCGAACTCGCGCCCCCGACCTTGGCAAGGTCGTGCTCTACCAACTGAGCTATTCCCGCAAATGGCGTCCCCTAGGGGACTCGAACCCCTGTTACCGCCGTGAAAGGGCGGTGTCCTAGGCCACTAGACGAAGGGGACACGCTACCCGGAACACATGGTGTGTGTTTCGGTGTCCAGATCCTGATCCGAAGACTTCGGTTCTGGTTTCACTCGACTTCGCCCGAAAGCGCCGCCGTTTAAAATTGGAGCGGGAAACGAGACTCGAACTCGCGACCCCGACCTTGGCAAGGTCGTGCTCTACCAACTGAGCTATTCCCGCATTGGCGTCCCCTAGGGGACTCGAACCCCTGTTACCGCCGTGAAAGGGCGGTGTCCTAGGCCACTAGACGAAGGGGACACACTACAACATTCACTGCCTTCAACGTTTTGCGCTTTGCTTTCCGTTGAAAGTGGCGCGCATTCTATGGATGCTTTGGGAGGCCGTCAACCCCCAGATATAATTTTATTTAAATCAATGACTTCGGGGCAGTTTAAGGCCCGCTGCGGGGTTTTCTGTGGTCCAGGCTTTGACGCCTATATTCTGTCACTCGACAAGGCGTTATAGTCCTCCGCAGCCGGTAATGGCAATTTGAACCCGAGGTTCTCCCCGGACCGTCGCTACCTATATAGGCAGCACCCGCCATGCCCGGCTCGTCGAGCGGCGCTATGCGCCTAAATGCCAAGCCACTACACTCGCACGCGAATCCTATAACGAGGTTTTAACGGTGACACCACTCATGATCACCCTGCTGGTAATAGCCGGGATCGCACTATTGATCGCCATTGGCTACATGAACCATGTGGTGGAAAACAACAAACTGGAAAAGGCCCGCACCAAGGTCGAGCTCAATGACCGCCTGCGCCGCTGCGGCGAGATCACCGAAACCTTCCCCGGCCAGTTCATGACCCCGGCCCTCAAACTGCTGCTGACCCGCCTGGAGCTCAACGTGGTGCAGCGCATACTCAGCCTGGACAAGACCGACACCTCGCTCAAGGCGCGCCAGGCCGAGCTCAATACCCTGATTGGCCAGGGCGAATCGATTCCGGTGAACAACCCGCCGGCACCGATCCAGACCGAAGCCAAGGCCAAGGATGTGCGCTTCCTGCTGGAGGCGATGCACGGCCAGGTCACCCGTGCCGCCCACGACGGGTTCCTGCAACCCAATGAAGCCAAGCGCTGGATCAAGGAAATCCGCCATATCCTGGTGCTGCTGCACATCGAGTTCTTCAACAACCTGGGGCAATACGCCCTGCAGCAGAACCAGCCGGGCCAGGCCCGCCTGGCCTTCGAACGCGGCGTGCAATACCTGCGCAAGCAGCCGGATCCAGCGGTCTACAAGGAACAGCTGGAGTACCTGGATAAACTTCTGGTCCGCGCCAACTCCATGGTGTTGTCGACCCTGGAGCCCGCGGAAGATGAAGTCAACGAGCTGACCCAGGGCCTGAAGACCGTGGAAGCCGACGCCGACTGGAAAAAGAAAGCCATCTACGACTGAGATAAAAACCCTTGTCCGGCGCAACCAGCGCCGGACAAGGGTTCGATACCGCTGCGCCCTCCCCGCCGCTACAAGCGGAAATGCCCCACCATCCCTTTCAATTCCACACCCAACTGCGCCAGCTCGATGCTCGACGCGGCATTGCCCTGCATGGCCAGTGACGACTGATCGGCACTGGCACGAATGCTGGTGACGCTGCGGTTGATCTCTTCCGCCACCGAACTCTGCTGCTCGGCGGCGGCGGCGATCTGCTGGTTCATCTGCTGGATCAACGACACCGCCGCGGCAATGCTGCCCAGGGCGCTCTCGGTCTGCAGGGCATCACTGACCGCCAGCTTCACCAGCTCGCCACTGCCCTTGATCTGTTGCACCGAAGAATCGGCGGCCGCATGCAACGCAGTTACCAGACGTGCGATCTCCTCGGTGGATTGCTGGGTCCGCTTGGCCAGGGCCCGCACTTCGTCGGCCACCACGGCAAAGCCCCGGCCCTGCTCCCCCGCCCTGGCCGCCTCGATGGCGGCGTTGAGGGCCAAGAGGTTGGTCTGCTCGGCCACGCTCTTGATCACATCCAGCACACTGCCGATGTTGTCGATCTCGGCGCTCAGGCTTTCGATGCCGCTGCTGGCCCGGGTCGCGGAGTCCGCCAGTTGCTCGATCCGCTGCATGCTCTGGCGCACCACCTGTTGCCCGCTCTCGACCTTGTCATCCGCGGCCTGAGCTGCCTGGGCCGCCTCCTCGGCGTTACGCGCCACATCGTGCACCGTGGCGGTCATCTGGTTCATGGCGGTGGCCACTTGCTCGGTTTCTTCTTTCTGGCTGCTGACTTCCAGGTTGGTCTGCTCGGTCACCGAGGACAGCGACTGGGCCGAACTGGCCAGTTGCTCGATCCCGGCCTGCAAGCCGCTGACGATACCGCTCAGGCCGCTGCCCATCTGCTGCATCGCCTGCATCAACTGGCCGATCTCGTCCCGCCGGGTCACGGCCACGCTGGCCGTCAGGTCCCCGGCGGCGATCTGCTGGGCCACATGCATCACGCTGCGCAGCGGTCGCACGATCAGGCGCGTGATGCTCAGGGCCGCCAACAGTCCCACCAGCAGGGCCAGGGCCGAGGAGCCGATGATCAGCAAGGAGTTCTTGTCCAGCTCGCCCTGCATCGCCAGGTCCTGGGCGACATAGGCCTGGTCGACCCGGGCCATCACCTGGGCCGCACGCTCATGCAGCTTCTGATAGACCTGTTTTTCCTGAGTCAGCAGGCCGGTGTATTCGTTGAGTTTTTCGCTGAAGTTGCCGATGTGTCCCGACACCTCGTTGAGCACCGTCTGGTAACCCGCATCCTTGACCGCGGTCTTCAGCTGTTCGGCCTGAGCCAGCGCCTGCTCGGCCTGTTCGATCTTGCCCTGCTCGGCGCCAGCCTGCTCATCGCCCTTGCGATTCTGGTCCAGGCGCACCCGCGCTTCGTTCATGGCCTGCAGCATCAGGCGTGAAACCTGGCTGATCTGGTTGGCCTGCTCGATGAACTCCGCGCCCTCCTTGCCCTGGGAATCCTTGAGGGTGTAGGCGCCGTCATCCGCCAGCCCGGCCTGCAGTACGTCGAGGTTGTTGGCCACGCTGGACACCGACCAACTGGCCATTTCCAGGGCCAGGTCCTTGGCCTGGGTCAGCTCGACGAACTCGTCGAAGGCCTTGCGATAGTCCGCCAGCGCCAACTCGACATCAGCCATCGCCGTCTGGTTGGCCGCCGACTGCCCCTTGAGCTGCCGGGCCAGCCCCAGCAGCCCCTCCAGGCTCTCGTGCAAGCTGTCAACGGTCTTGCTGTCGCCATGCAGGGCATAGTCCTGCTCCAGCAGCCGCACCTTGAGCACGCCGCTGTTGAGCTGGGACATTTGCTTGAGGCCGTCGAAGCGCTGGCTGATGGTCTGCAGCGACCAGACACCAATGCCGGCCACCAGGGCCGTCAAGAGCAACACCAGGGCAAACCCGATACCCAGTTTCTTTGCCATGCCAAGGTTGGCAAAACGTCCACTCGCGGCCGAAGTCATGGTGCGCTGTCCCCTTCCAATCCCCAATGGCCATAGGGCCATCCGTCTGTGCGAAGGGTCGCAACGGCGTGCACCGACGCACAAGTCTCTGACGTCGGAATAATGGCAAAAAGCTACGCCGAGGTCGTTTTCAGGACACTGGAGGTCGATTCCATCCAGCCCCCGCGACAACTGCCGCCGGGGGCCGGTCGAAGGCTCAGATCGCGGTGGCACCACCATCCACCGCCAGCGCATGACCGGTGGTGAAGGCCGCGCCATCGCTGCACAGGTAAAGCACGGCGCTGGCGATTTCCTCGACCGTGCCGATACGGCCCACCGGGTGCATCGCCGCGGCGAACTCGGCCTTCTTCGGATCCGCTTCATAGGCCCGACGGAACATGTCGGTGTCGATCACCGCCGGGCATACCGCGTTGACCCGGATCTTTTTCTTGGCGTACTCGATGGCCGCCGATTTGGTCAGGCCGATCACAGCATGCTTGGACGCCGCATAAATGCTCATTTTCGGCGCCGCGCCCAGGCCCGCCACCGAGGCGGTATTGACGATCGCCCCGCCGCCCTGGGCCAGCAGCAACGGCAACTGGTACTTCATGCACAGCCAGACGCCCTTGACGTTGACCCCCATGATGGCGTCGAACTCGTCCAGGCTACCTTCTGCCAGCCGGCCCTTCTCGATCTCGATCCCGGCGTTGTTGAAGGCATAGTCCAGACGGCCATACACCTCGAGGGTACGGGCCATCAGTTGTTGCACATCCGCTTCCAGCGTGACGTCGCAGGGCACGAACACCGCCTCGCCTCCCGCCGCGTGGATCAGCGCCACGGTGCCTTCGCCCCCGGCCACATCCAGATCCGCCACCACCACCTGCAAGCCTTCTGCGGCAAACGCCAGGGCCGTCGCCCGGCCGATTCCATTGGCCGCGCCGGTCACCAGGGCCACCTGGCCGGAAAACGTCATGCTCATTGCAAAGATCCTCGATCAGATACGGGTCAGCTGTGAGGCCCATCTAGCCATAGCGGTCCAGGTCGGCGTCAGCATTATCAGAAGGCCGGTTGAGGCCTTATGCATCCTGGTGATGAAAATACCGGGGTGTTCATCACCACACTGGATCGACATTCATTCGCTGAATCGGCAAACCTTGCAGCAACCCACCCGAGGGTCTATCAACTAGGACTTCATCCACCCCTTGAGTGCCTGCCATGACCAGCCTGACCAATCGCCAGTTTCTGCTCGCCAAACGCCCCGTCGGCCCGGCTACCCGCGACACCTTTACCTACCAGCAGGTAGCCGTGGGCGAGCCCGCCGCCGGGCAGATTCTGGTAAAGAATGAGTACCTGTCCCTGGACCCAGCCATGCGCGGCTGGATGAACGAGGGCAAATCCTATATTGCGCCGGTGGCCATCGGCGAAGTCATGCGCGCCCTGGGCGTGGGCCGGGTGATTGCCTCCAACAACCCCGGATTCGCCGTCGGCGACTACGTCAATGGCGCCCTCGGGGTGCAGGACTACTTCCTCGGCGAGCCCCGTGGCTTCTACAAGGTCGACCCCAAGCTGGCCCCTCTGCCACGCTACCTGTCAGCCCTGGGCATGACCGGCATGACCGCCTACTTCGCCCTGCTGGACGTCGGCGCGCCCAAGGCCGGCGACACCGTGGTGCTGTCCGGCGCCGCTGGCGCGGTGGGCAGCATCGCCGGGCAGATCGCCAAGCTCAAGGGCTGCCGCGTGGTGGGCATTGCCGGCGGCCAGGACAAGTGCAAGTTCCTCATCGACGAACTGGGTTTTGACGGCGCCATCGACTACAAGAGCGAAGACGTCAACGCCGGGCTCAAGCGTGAATGCCCGAAAGGCGTCGATGTGTATTTCGACAACGTCGGCGGCGACATCCTCGATGCCGTGCTCAGCCGCCTGAACCTCAAGGCGCGGGTGGTGATCTGCGGCGCCATCAGCCAGTACAACAACAAGGAAGCGGTCAAGGGACCGGCCAACTACCTGTCGCTGCTGGTCAACCGGGCGCGCATGGAAGGATTCGTGGTCATGGACTACGCCGCGCAGTTCGCCGCCGCCGGGCAGGAAATGGCCGGCTGGATGGCCAAGGGGCAGCTCAAGAGCAAGGAGGATATCGTCGAAGGGCTGGAGACTTTCCCGGAGACGCTGGGCAAGCTGTTCAGCGGCGAGAACTTCGGCAAGCTGGTGCTGAAAGTCTGAATCCGCAGGAGCCGGCTGGCCGGCGATCCGCAACGGCGGCCGGAAAGGGCCGCCAAGCGCAAAACCGCTATCGCCGGCAAGCCGGCTCCCACAAGAGCAGGCGTGTTACAGAGCCAGTTCGGCGACCACGTCGGCCAGGGCCTTGGCCGGATCGGCCGCCTGGCTGATGGGGCGACCGATCACCAGGTAATCGGAACCGGCATCCAGGGCCTGGCGCGGGGTGAGGATTCGCCGCTGGTCATCCTGGGCACTGCCCGCCGGACGAATCCCCGGAGTTACCAGTTGCAGGGTCGGATGGGCGCTCTTCAGGGCCTGGGCTTCCAGGGCCGAGCACACCAGGCCGTCCATCCCGGCCTTCTGCGCCAGGGCGGCCAGGCGCAGCACCTGCTCCTGAGGCTCGATGTCCAGGCCGATGCCGGCCAGGTCTTCACGCTCCATGCTGGTGAGCACGGTGACGCCGATCAGCAGCGGCTTGGGGCCAGTGCGCTGGTCCAGCACGTCGCGGCAGGCAGCCATCATGCGCAGGCCGCCGGAGCAGTGCACATTGACCATCCACACGCCCATTTCCGCGGCGGCCTTGACCGCCATGGCGGTGGTGTTGGGAATGTCGTGGAACTTCAGGTCCAGGAACACTTCGAAACCCTTGTCGCGCAGGGTCCCGACAATCTCGGCGGCGCAGCTGGTGAACAGCTCCTTGCCGACTTTGACCCGGCACAGTTTCGGGTCCAGTTGATCGGCCAGTTTCAGTGCGGCGTCACGGGTGGGAAAATCCAGGGCGACGATGATAGGAGTCTGGCAGGCGGACATGAAGGGGCTCTCAGGCAAGTCGAAATCGGCGCGGATTGTAGCGCAAGCCGGGACGATCCGGGACCCGATCAGCGGTAAATCCTCCTCAACGGTGCCAGGGATCTTCGATCCACCGTCAAATCCGCGGGCTGCCCCGGCATTTGTATCGGCGCAGATACACTGACGACACGCCAGCAACAATACCCGGCGCTACCCTCGCCAGCCGCAACACCCTCGAACAGCACTTCCTGCCTCTGAGCCGGACGCCTATGCTGAAGCCATAACCTCGCCGTCGCCTCCTGATGGCCGGCAGCCTACCTGGCAGATGAACGCACCCATGCATAACACTCCAGCCCCTCTGAATGACGACTCCAAAGCCGTGGCCAATGGCGACGACAAGCGCTGGAATACCCGGGCCCTGATCGTCGATGACGACGTGCCGATCCGCGAACTGCTGGTCGACTACCTGGCACGCTTCAACATCCACGCCAGCGGTGTCACCGACGGCGCGGCGATGCGCCAGGCCTTGCAGGCAGAGCACTTCGACGTGGTGGTGCTCGACCTGATGCTGCCTGGTGAAGACGGCCTGTCCCTGTGCCGCTGGCTGCGTAGCGAATCGGACATTCCGATCCTCATGCTCACCGCCCGCTGCGAGCCCACCGACCGCATCATCGGCCTGGAGTTGGGGGCCGACGACTACATGGCCAAGCCCTTCGAACCGCGGGAACTGGTGGCGCGGATCCAGACCATCCTGCGCCGGGTCCGCGACGACCGCAGCGAACAGCGGGCCAGCATCCGCTTCGACAACTGGCGCCTGAACAGCGTCCTGCGCCAACTGATCTCCGCCGATGGGCTGGTGGTGCCGCTGTCCAACGCCGAGTTTCGCCTGCTCTGGGTGTTCATTGAGCGCCCGCGCCGGGTACTGAGCCGCGAACAACTGCTGGACGCGGCCCGGGGTCGCTCCATCGAGGCCTTCGATCGCAGCATCGACCTGCTGGTGTCGCGCCTGCGGCAGAAGCTCGGAGACGACCCGAAATCGCCGCAACTGATCAAGACCGTGCGTGGCGAAGGCTACCTGTTCGACGCACGAGACATCGGCTGATGCGCGGGCGCTTCGATACGCTGTTCGGCCGCCTGTTTGGCCTCCTGCTGATCGCGATCGTGCTCGCCCATCTTCTGGCATTTTTCTGGTTCCACTATTACGGACACCCACCGCCGCCC